>NZ_JBGVJL010000001.1:0-3395 GCF_045129435.1 Ruminococcus sp.
CCGAACACTACATAAATTCTTACATAACCAAAAAGCGTAGCAAGGCTGAAAAAAAACAGAGAAATTGAGGCTATAAGCATAAAAATTATATCGGCAATTATAACCGATGCCTTTGTGCTCAAAAACGCTGTCCGTATAAACTTGAATATTCCATATACCACACCAAGAGCCACACCGAGCAAAAGCGAATATAAAAAAGCCTGCGATTGAATGTAAAAATCAATTTCCATAGGCTCACCTATTTGAAAAGCTTAGAAAACTTTGAGCGTGAATTATCGTTGCCTATGTACTGCATAGCGTTGATTTTTCCGTCAATGGACACATCGCCCGATTCAAGATTCAGCTTGTCAATGTGCAGTCTTTCACCTTTTATAATCAGTCTGCCGCAAGAGGTCAGCACCGACACGGTTTCTTCATTAAATCCGCTCACATCTTCCGCACCCGTAAGCACAAGCTTTCCCCTTGCATCAAGCATAAGAGTATGATTTTTGCCCTTTGGAATTTCACTCATAAAAAATACCTCCGTACAAATACTAATTATTTATACGGAGTAAAACGCTGAAATATTACATTTTTAACTTAAATTACAGCCTCATACATTGTGTCTGCCTCTTCCTTGCGGACAACCTCCTTAACTGCTGTAACCTTGACCTTTACGCTTCTTGAGCCAAGTGTAATTTCAATTACATCTCCAACCTTAACATCGTAAGAAGCTCTTGCCTCTTTGCCGTTTACACTTACCTTGCCGGCATCGCAAGCCTCATTCGCAACAGTTCTGCGTTTAATAAGTCTTGACACTTTTAAATATTTATCAAGTCGCATAATTTAACCTCCAACAAAAAAAGGAGTCGACAAAAGCCGACTCCACAAAATAAATTACTGGTTTACAGTATCCTTAAATACCTTGCCTGCCTTGAAAGCTGGAACCTTAGAAGCTGCGATTTCGATTGGGTTACCTGTTCTTGGATCGCTGCCTGTTCTTGCCTTTCTCTGACGCTGCTCAAATGTACCAAAACCTGCAATCTGTACTTTCTCGTCTTTTGCAACAGAGTCGATGATTGTATCAATAACTGCTGTAACTGCCTTTTCTGCATCTTTCTTAGTAAGACCGCTCTGCTCAGCAACAGCTGAAATAAGTTCTGTTTTGTTCATATCAATGATCCTCCAAATTATTCTTTTATTTTTACTTCATCCCAAAGGGAATCAAGCTCAGACAATGTTGCGTTTTTCATATCAATTCCACGCTCCTTGGCAAGAGCCTCAACCTTTGAAAAACGACCAATAAATTTGTCGCACGCATCATAAAGAGCGTGTTCACTGTCAATTTTTAACAGTCTTGCAACATTAACGGCAGAGAAAAGCACATCGCCAAGCTCTTCATACTGATTCTCGGTATCACCGTTTGAAATAGCTTCTTTAAGCTCGTCACATTCCTCATAAAGCTTTGTGAGTGCGTCCTCAGGATTCCCCCAGTCAAAACCGACCTTTGCGGCTTTTTGCTGAACCTTTGAGCTTCTCATAAGAGAAGGCAAAGCCTTTGATACACTTTCCATTGCCTGAGTCTGTGTTTTCTGCTCTTTGGTCTGCATTTTTATAGCGTCCCAATTCTTAAGCACCTGCTCGGTTGTGTCTGCATTCACATTACCAAAGACATGCGGATGACGAATAATAAGCTTTTTGCAAACACCGTCACATACATCGTCAATGTTAAATGTACCTTTTTCACTCTCAATTTCAGAGTGGAGGGCAACCTGCAAAAGCACATCGCCGAGTTCTTCCTTTAAAAGGTCAAGATCCTCGGTATCAATAGCCTCAACAGCCTCGTAGGTTTCTTCAATAAAGTTTGAACGAATAGATTTGTGAGTCTGCTCTCTGTCCCATGGGCAGCCACCCGGAGCACGGAGAATTTTTACAATTTCAACCAAATCTTCAAATTTGTATTCTGACTTTTCTTTAAAATCCATTTCAAACTTCCTTTCAGAAAAAGCTTTACTTTGCAATTTGTCGCAAGTAGTAAAAATTTGCAATCATAACTTATATTTTACCCAATCAGATGGAATTTTGCAAGTAGTTTTGCGATTTTTTCCCCTTTTGGCAAAAATTCTATGACAGTAGCGGTAAATGTACGCAATATCAACAAAACAAAAATGTAAACAATAATTGCCGCAAGTATTGCACATACTGTTGCTACTCTGTGTGGTGCAAATGTAAGCACACCCATATTTACAAAATAAGCTGTAATACCGCTTGCAACCGCACCGATTAACGGCTTGATTGTGGTGGTGTAGAAATTAATTCTTACCTTGGAATGTTTGATAAGCAAGTAAATACCTACAACGCAGGATACAAAATAGCCGATAAGTGAGCCTGCTGTTGCACCCTGAATATTGATTGACGGTATGCTTACGAACATCCATGTAATGCCGATTTTTACAACCATACCAAAGGCGTACAGCTTCATTGGCAAATCTGTTCTGCCAATACCCTGAAGCATACTGCAGATCGGTGTTTCAATAGCCGCAAAAATAGTTGTAAGTCCCATAAGCATAAGAACATTACCGCCTATAGCTGCAATAGATTCGCTTGTGTAGATGAATGACATAATCGGATGTGCAAGCACACAAAGACCAATGCCCATTGGCAATGTAAATATCATTGTCATTCCGAATACGGTTTCCATTGAGGTTTTAAGTACCTTTTTGTCGCCCTTTGTGTAGGCACTTGTAACATTTGGCATAGCACTTGAGCCAAACACCTGGGTTACGGCGGTTACAAGCTGCATAAGCTTGAGTGCGGCTGCATAGCAGCCCCAAAGCTTTGTATGAATAGTAATCGGGTCGCTTGTAATTGACTCGGTAAATCCGTACTTGCCGTACTGGTCAATAAGCTCCTGCGGGTGGGTTTCAGCAAGGTCTTTAAGCACACGCTGAATAATTACCTGGTCAATAAGTGAGCCCATACTCATAATAAACGCACCCATTGCTGTCGGAACAGCTGTTTTTACCATAAGTACAAAGGTTTCTCTTTTTGTACGGGCATCAAGAGAATTTTCGTAGTATTCTTCAGGTATTCCGTCACCGCCAATTTTAAAGCGGAGAAGAAGAAATACAAAAGCCATAAAGCTGCCCGAAGAAATACCGCAAATTGCACCTGCTACAGAGAATGCAAGGATTGTGTTCATTGCATCGTACTGTGATTCAAAAGTAAACCAAAGGAAAGTGCCGCTTGCCTCGTACTGATCCATACCGAATTTCATTACAAGGTAAGCAAAAGTAAGGCCAAGAATAAGCTTTACCGCTGACTCAATTATCTCAGAAATTGCTGTTGGGAACATATTTCTCTGTCCCTCAAAGTAACCCCTGTAGATAGAAACAAGACAGCCAAAAAGAATAGTC
>NZ_JBGVJL010000002.1:0-3809 GCF_045129435.1 Ruminococcus sp.
TATTGTGCCAAGCAGAAGTGTAGAAAGAAGAATTATTCTCTGAACGCGGATTGCTGATTTTTATTGAATTAGAACCAAAATACTGAACATTTCCGTTCTCAACGGTAGGATTTGAAGAATCAATCTCACAAATGCCGCCTGTACTTTGTACTCCGTTTATATTTCCGTTTGATTTTCTGTAATAACTATTTGAGCCTATTATATCAAACTCATATGTTTCTGTCAAAAGATTCTTTGTGAAAGAGTCTGCTCCGCCTGCATTTGAAAGTCCTGAAGTGTAGTTGCTTTCAAGATATCCGTTTGCATTCAATACCGACATCAAAACACCTTTATTGTCAAAGGTATATGTTGTCTTTAATCCTTTACGATCTTCAAAAGTTGTAGTATTATCATTGCTGTAGGTAATATTAAGATATTGCCCTTCCGAATTGCTTTTACCATACTCAGTTATTTTTGTAATCTGACCCTTTGCGTTATAGGTAAAAAGATTCTTGCTGATAACAGTGCTTGGACTATTGGAACGATTTTCAAGCTGTATATTATTTAGTTTATTATTGTTGTCATAGCGATAAGTTGATGCCAAAGCATTTGGAAAAACGACACCGCTTATTGTATCAACAGAAGATGAATTGTACAGTATTGAAATTCTTTCGTTATCCGGAAGTGTGAGTTGATTAACTCGCTTTGAACCGTCCGGTTTACCGCTGTAACTAAGTTGAATAACTCTTCCAGACCCATCTGTAATTGATTGCAAATAGCCATCGGAATATGAATATGTAATTGTATTTCCGTTTTTATCCGTTTCGGTCAACAGTTTTCCACCTGCTGAAACAAGCTCATATGTCTGTGTTTTTAATTCAGTTTCAACAACTATATTGCTTTCGTTTATTGAAAGGGTTATACCCAGACCGTCCTCATCGCTCCATTTTTCTTCCTCGCTGTGCTTTTTTAGATAATGCTTTGTACCTTCTGTATCAATGTATATATAGTTATATCCCGCATTTGCAAGAGTTGAATTTGACTCTTTTATACACTGCTCGAAAGAGAATCGCCAACCACAGCCACTGGTATCACTATTTTTTATGCTGTTATATGTTGCTGATATAGTAACAGGCATTCTTGCACCTGTACCTTCATATAATTTTTGAGAAATAACAAGATTACCAAGATAATCTGAAACCTTTGCCTGAGCATTATAGCCGGCTGGGATTGTATGGTATGAAAAATTACTTTCAGTACCTGAAAAATCCTTGTAAATTATTGTTATTGAAGGTGTGGCAGATGTTCTTGTTGCTTCTTTTATATTTGCAATCCTTGATTCTGCTGTATCAAGTCCCTCAATTACAAAGCCATCAACATTATCTCCGTTATCATACCATTCTTTAGTAAGTTTTGTAAGGTCAAATGTAAATTTACTGTTATCATTGTATGATATAGAATCATAGTCTAAAATGTCAGAATCATAAGAAACAATGCCATTTTCAACTCCGTTAAGCTTATGTGCATTAATTATTATAGGGCTATCCGTTTCATTTGCGAATAAAGAACTACCGTTTTTTATCTCAAAATTATATTTTGCACTTATTATTTTTTCTCCTTCATCAAGTTCAGGTAATTCAGATAATTATGCAAAAATATAATGATCGTTTGAAAGATAATACGGACCATGGTTAAGTGCGCTGTTTCCATAAACCTCATCTAAATACAATTCGCTTGAAAACTTATTTGTAATTTCCGGATCAATAGTAATAGGGAAACTTCTATTTGCAGAATGTATAAAATCATAGTCTGCGATAAGTTTTACTTTCATATTTGCACCATTCAGACTAACAATTTTCATTTGAAGCTGTACACTTGATTCTCCGTTGTTGTCAGTCATAAATGGAGCTATAATACTATACACGGGTTCATTATCACCGTTGTATAAAGTGATTGTATGTTCATCAGATTGTTTTGGAGTCAAATGCTTAAGTTGATATGTAATATTAAATTCATTTTGTGCATCAGCGTTATGGAGTATAATATTTTCTTTAACTCCTGTACTTGTTACAAAATATTGAAGATCTATATTATTATATACATTCTCATAGATAACCTCTGATGCTATATTTTTAACATTAGTAAATCTATCATTACCAACAAAATTATCGTTGTTGGTAATAGCTTTTATTTTGCTTTTATTTGCATTATCATACCCCCAACTAATTGAATAACCGTTTTGAGAAATCTCTATCATATTTTTAGTTTTAACCTTGTTGGATAGTTTTATGTCAATATTGCTACTTTTATTAGAATAATCTATATCTGCTTCATCAATAGTAGCTGATGAGTTTTCAGAAATCAAACTATTATTATATTCAACCCATACATCATCACTGTCTTTGTAATGTACGGGTTGATTATACTCTGCTATCATCTTTGAACCATCTTCAAGCAAAAATACTTTTGAGTTTTCTGTGCGGTCAGTTATTAATTCCGTTACTATATTCGGTATTTTTTCATCATTTCCCTGCACATTATCAAAAGATGAATATACTGCATTCTCCTCAGGTAGATTTGTTGCAAGCACTTGTAATGGTAACATTGTTGCTATAAGTGCCGAAAGCGTAACTGCGAGAGTTCTTTTAGTTACTTGTGTTTTCCTCATATTTATTCTTCCTCGTTGATTGTATTAAGCTATCATAGTTCCAAAATGTGAAATATGTTCAACTTACATTATCATATTACCATATCCTGTGACATTATTCAACATTTTATTAAACTGTTAATAATTTTTGTATATTTGTACAAATACATATGCTGATGTTTGTATATCTTTTTTCATCACAGTTTTCTGCTATATTATTCTTAAAGGATAATTGAGAAATTAGCTATCAGTAAATAATTGCATTAATATTACTCATTTTTTATTATTTTTCTTTTTGAATGTTATTACCATTCTTCGTTTATTACAGTGCTTCTGAAACATTCTACCGACAACATCATATCTGCCCGTCCGTTATCAAAGTCTGAAATGATAAAACACCTGTAGTTTTCAGAATTCGGTTATGGATAATACTACTCATATTATCAACTTGCATTTTAACCGCATAAGCTACTCCTGCTTTTTGAGATGACGAACTGCGGTCATAAAAAAGCAAAATCATTATTATGTAAATACAATGAAAACCATCATTTCTATTTGGAAAAATTCTTGCTGATTTTGCTTATATCATAATTTTGTTGTTTTCAGTTATTGCAAACTTTTTCAAGATAGGCACTGCCTTTAGAAACACCTTTATTATATAACTCAGAAACATATTCTTTGCTTCTTCGTTTGTGCATATTGCTTTACTAGTTAATGTCAAAAGTGCTTCTTTAATAGCTCTTGTAAAATATAAGTCACGCACATTTAATGCTTAATTAGACAATTCTTCTCTTGTAAAATAGCCTTCGTCAACTACCGACTGAATAAATTTTATTGTTTCCGCTTTATTTCTTTTAAAGCCTGTTTCAAAAAAGTTAGCCAAAAATATATTTTAGCAAAATCTTTTCGTTAATCGGTATAATTGTTATCCAGCGATAATTTGTATAGTTCATCAACTTTCATTTTATTACACTTCTTTCTGTTTGATTTTTGCTTTACTCTTTTATGATTTCATTGTATCGCACTTTTTACTTTTGTGTAAAAAAGTCGGATTTTAATAATTTGTATAAATGCTAAACTGAAAATGCACAAAATCGCCAACTCAAAATGTACAATTTTGGCAGATCACTCCTGAGGAGAGTATACTTTCCTCAGGAGGTAGAAATATGAACCAAAGGAAAGA
>NZ_JBGVJL010000003.1:0-3968 GCF_045129435.1 Ruminococcus sp.
CAAAAACATTGACTGCAAAGGCTGTGATTGATATAATTTTGTTATAAAGTAATCGGCGGTGGAAATATGAAGAAAACCCGACTTATAAAAATCGTGCTCAAGCGAACAGGTGCGTTGAAATTTTTGACTACTTACATTATAATTTTTGCCTGCGTGAGCGTGGGTGTGTGGATAGTTGAGCCGAATATAACAAAACTTTTTGACAGCGTATGGTACTGCTTTAGTGTGGCAACAACCATCGGCTTTGGCGACATAACAGCGGTTACACTCTTGGGCAGAGCAATGTCAATTTTCCTTTCGATTTGCTCTATTCTGATAGTAGCGGTTGTACCGGGAATCATTACAAGCTACTACATTGAAAGCACCAAGCTGAGAGAAAAAGAAAGCGTAGCAAAATTTCTTGACGACCTCGAGCATCTGCCCGACCTTTCAGAGGACGAATTAAAAGACCTTTCTGAAAAAGTGAAAAAGTTTAATAAAAAATAGCAAAAAACTTAATATTGGGTTGACATTGTTAAATGATTGATTGTAACGGTCGGGAATTTTTTGCTTAAATTATACAGATTTTATACTCGGACAAAAAATTTGGTCAACCTTTTTCAAAGGTTGTGGGTGTGGGCAAAGCCCACAATACTTTAAGCTAACGCAAAGTTTTAATAGCCAAACAGCTTGCTGTTTGGCGGCTTGAACGCAATTGCGAAAGCCTTATAATGCGATAGCAACACAAAACAGAAAAGATATTTTTTTATTTATAAATCAATTCTTTTTAAAAAGCTGTCGCCTGTTTTGTCAAACCTTGCTTTAGCACACAAACAGCGTTGCTGTTTGTGCCTTACAAATTGCAAAGGAAACAGCTTTTCTTGGGCGTTGCCCAAACCCACGAGCCTTTAAAAAGGCTCGACCTAAATTTTAATTTTTTGTAACAACTAAATTCTGATTTTTCTAATAATAAGAATCTTAAAATCAAATCATCCGACCATACATCTAAAGCAAAAGTCCGACAACTTTCATTAATTGTCGGACTTTATTTTTTCATCAAACATATTTTTAGCTGTCTTTGCATTATCGAAGATAGCTTTTTTCAATTCATCAAGTGATGAAAATTTCTTTTCACCTCTGATAAATTTAATCAGTCGCACATCAATAGTCTTGCCGTACAGTTCTTCTCCCTCGTAATCAGGCATCCATGTTTCGCACAGCGGAGCAAATTTGCCGACTGTCGGCTTTACACCGATATTCGTTACACCGCAGAATTTTCGTCCGTCAGCAAGTGTAACGCAGGACGCATACACACCAAATCTCGGCACAACCAATTCATCGTGCAACGCCTGATTAAGCGTTGGAGTACCAAGCTCTCTGCCCAAATGCTGACCGTGTACAACTTCACCGCTAAAGCCGAAATCCGAGCCTAAAAGTTCGTTTGCTCTCCTGACATCGCCGTTTTTAACAAGTTCTCTGATAAGCGTTGAGGAAACTACTCCCTCTTTTTCCGTAACGGGTGGCAGTACCTTGAGTTCAATGCCGTTTTCCTTGCAGATTTCCTCAAGCATTTTTGTATTGCCCTCGCCGTTTTTGCCGAAGGTGTAGTTAAAACCACAGCAAAGCTTTTTTGCTTTCAGCGTTTTAATCAGCGTTTCTTCCGCAAATTCTCTTGCCGGCATATCGACAACCGACTTAAAATCGCACATATACAAATGCTCAATTCCGATTTCTGACAGTACAGCCTTTTTATTTTCAAGGCTCATCAAGGCTTCCTGTGGCTGACCGCTCAACACGCTTTTGGGACTTTGTGCAAATGTAAAGCAGATTGGCACAAGTCCGTTTTCTCTGCCCTGCACCGCCTCGTTTATCACCTTGCGGTGACCGATGTGCAAGCCGTCAAAAAAGCCGAGTGCAACCGAAGTATTGATTTTTTCGGGTAATATTTCAAAAAAAGTTTGCATATATTTATTCATACCTTAATTGCAGACCACCTGCAAGTTAAATTTTGCCGCTTTTGAGCAGCATAGCTGTCTTGAGAACGGCAACCTGAGTTTTGGCATCGGGCAGCTGATTGTTAAGCACCATTTCAACAGCCTTGTCAAGTGGAATTTTCTCTACATTCAAGAACTCGCCCTCGTCCGGCTTGCTTTCGCCAACGCTTTTTATTCTGCATACATAAAGATGGATTATCTCGTTGGTATAGCCCGGCGACGGATAAAGCTGACCGAGAGAAGTGTAGGAATAGCCCTCTGCTCCGGTTTCTTCAAGCAATTCACGCTTGCCGTTTTCGAGCGGAGTTGAACCTTTTTCAAGCTTGCCTGCAGGCAGTTCAAGTACAACCTCCTTATACGGATAGCGGAACTGTCTTACAAAAAGCAGATTATTGTCCTCATCAAGTGCGGCAACAGTAACGCCGCCCGGATGGTTGACTACCTCTCTTTTGGATTTTTTGCCGTCCTCAAGCTCAACATCGTCAACTGTAATATGCAAAATTCTGCCGTCAAAAACAGAATTACTGTTCAAGGTCTTTTCAAATAGCTTCATACCGATACCTCATTTGAATTTTAATTTAAAGGAAAAAACAGAAAGGAAAATTTTATGACTGACTACAATGTAATGCCCGACTATCAGACAAGAAGAAAAATTATTAACGACATCTGCGAAAAGTACAGCTTTGTGCACCATTCCTTTGCGGGCAAAAGTGTGTGTGGCAGGTGCATTGATGTACTGCACATCGGCAACACAAAAAACTGCGTGCTGTACTGTGCGGGATTTCACGGTTCGGAATATCTGACTGTTACGGCAGTACTCAAATTTTTTGAGCAATGTGCCGACGCTATGCAGAACGATTCTGTTGTAGGCCGTTACAAAATCAGAGATTTTCTGCGTGAAAAGGGACTGACTATTGTCCCCTGCGTAAATCCCGACGGAGTGGAAATTGCTATTCACGGCTCTGATGCTGCCCTCAAATACAAGTCGCTTGTTGACAAAGCGTCAAAGGAAAATAAGATATGGCAGGCAAACGCAAGAGGCGTGGACATCAACCACAACTTCAACGCAGGCTGGAACGAGCTTAAAAATCGTGAGCTTAGTATGAATATTAAAGCTCCGTCAGCCACACGCTTTGGCGGAAATGCTCCCGAAAGTGAACCGGAAACAAAGGCTCTCACCAACCTTTGCAAACGCAACAATTACGAAAGGGCGATTGCTTTTCATAGCCAAGGCAGAGAAATTTACTGTTCATTCGGCAAGCACACACCGGTTATGAGTTTTCGCCTTGCGTCTGTGCTTTCTCAGGCAAGCGGATACAACATCTCCGTACCTGAAGATATTGCAACAGGCGGCGGCTTTAAGGATTGGTTTATTGAAAAATTCCGCCGACCTGCTCTCACCATTGAAATGGGCAAGGGCAAAAACCCTCTGCCTCTCTCCGACTTTGAGCCTGAATATAATATTATGCTCAATATGCTATGCCTTGGAGTTATTGTATAGCTTTCTGTTTTTATGTTAGATTTTTATCTAAAGTATTTAATTATTAAATTCCCGACAACAACTTAGTAATGGTCGGGAGTTAAAGACTTTAAATTTTGCCTGTGCTTTCAACTCGGACAAAAAATTTAGGTCGAGCCTTTTTAAAGGCTCGCAGGTTTGGGCAACGCCCAAGAAAAGTTGTTTTCATTGCAATTTGTAAGACACAAACAGCAATGCTGTTTGTGTAATGAGGCAAAGTTTGATAAAACAGGCGACAGCCTTTTAAAAGAAATACTTCATTAATAAAATAATAAAGGAAAATGACTTTTTGTGTTGCTACCACAATTATAAGGCTTTCGCTGTTGTGTTCAAGCCGCCAAACAGCAAGCTGTTTGGCTATCAAAACCTTGCGTTAGCTTAAAGTATTGTGGGCGTTTGCCCCAACCACAAACCTTGAAAAACGTTGACCAAATTTTTATTTTAGCGTATAAATTCTATTCTAAATGAAACAAAAA
>NZ_JBGVJL010000004.1:0-10824 GCF_045129435.1 Ruminococcus sp.
TTCATTTTCTATGTTATAATGTGAAATAAGATGAGAAATATGGGCAAATTGTTCAAATACCCATATTTCATAATCAAAAGAAGTTTTGGATTTCTTTAATTTTATGAAGTAAGGAGACAAATTTATGAAGAAAATCAAAAAGTCAATGTCACTCATTTTGGCTGTTATGCTTGTGCTTTGTGCATTCACAGCAATCCCATTCACAGCAAGTGCGGCAACAAATGGTGGCAAAATCACAGTTTCATCAAATGTATGCGACAGTGCTACTTACCAGTATGATGAAAACAGCAAGCAGGTTGAAGTTACTTATTTCTTGGAGTGCCCAAACAAAATTATTAATGTTCAGGCTACAATGAATTATGACAACACAGTTTTAAAAGTTGCTTCAACAAATACACTCGAAACAAGCCTTCCTGTATTTAAGTCAGGCAGTGCAGTAATTAACTTTAAAGGCAACAGCAAGGTGCTTTTCAACGCATCAAATCTTAACCTTTACAACTTCAGAACAAAAGCTACTGTTGTTACTGTAACTTTTGACATCATCGGTTCAGGCGACACAACAGTTGACCTCAATGTTGAAGTTCTCACAGGTACAAAAGCTGAAAATATGTCAGAAATCACATCTAAAGACAGAATCAACTATGTAAGACACGAGGAAATGAACCTTGGCGACGCTAAGTTCTCTGCTTCTGCAAATGTAATCGGTTCACAGCCTACAACAGGTGCAACACTCTACATGGCAGCTCCTGTATTTAAGGAAGGTACAAGCTGGGACGACATTTACCTTACATATGCTTCAAATTCAAATGTATCTGTCGCTAATAAGATTGCAATGGAAAAGACAGACAATCTTTACTATGCTTCAGGTAATCTTGCAGGCTCACTTTCAAACAACACAAACTGGGCTGTTTATAAGGTAGAGCTTACAGATGAGCAGATTGCTGCCATTGATGCTTCTAATTACACCGGCTTTACAAATAAATACAATAATTACAGAACAAACTTTATTTGGGCTAACTCAGTATTCAGAGCTAACACAGATAAAACAGGCTACAAGTCAGCAAAAACTTCTGTAAAAGATCTTGACGGCAAAATGTTTGTAATCACAGATGCTTCTTCACTCACAAACAAGTCTTCTTTCCTTGGTAACTGGGTAAGCAACAACGGTGAAAAAGCAGAGGGTGTTATTTACACTGCTTCACCGGTTGTAAATGATACAACTTCAATGGGCGATGTTTACTTCCGTTATGGCAAGTCATCAACTATTGCAGATGCAACTCAGATCAGAATGACAAAACTTACTTACACATACGCTAACACAAATTCTTCTTCTGTACTTAAGAAGGGTGACTGGACAGTTTATTCATTAAACCTCACAGCTTCACAGATGAAAGATATTGATGCTTGCAACTACACAGGCTTCACTTCAGCTTACGGTGCAGATGTAAGAACTAACTTTACATATTCTAACAGCGTAACAAGAGCTAAGGTTGGCTCATACGGCAACTACAACTCAGCTAAAACAAATATGTCTGACCTCAACGGTAAGATGTTCTTTATCACAAACTCAGCTTCTGCAAATACAAAGTCATATCTCGGCTACTGGAACGAGCCATCAATGGATATTATGACAGCTACTTTTAAAGTTGCAGTTCCTGATTCAGTAAACGGCACAACAATCAAGGGTATGAACCTTTATTATTCAACAGGTGCTAATTTCTCTGACGCTACAGTTCTTTCAATGACAAAGACTAATGAAACATTCAAGCCACAGTCAATCAAGACAAGCCTCATCTCTTCAAGCACTTCTTGGTCAGTATATGAAATCACAGTTGACGCTGAGCAGTATGCAGCAATCAATGCTTCACAGAAGTTTGGTTTTGCTTCAGCAGACGGCAAGGTTAAAACACTCTACAGCTGGTCAGGTAATGTTATCAGAGCAGGCGTTGGTTCTTATCAGTATCCTTATAATACATCATCAACTCCTGCAGTTGAGTCATTTGATGGTTCAACATTTGTAATGAATGGTTGTGATTCTGCTAATAAGATTTCAACTATGACAGGTTACTGGGCAGCATAATTCATAAAATATTACAAAAGTTTAATATTATTTTTATAAAGGCATCAGTTATCTGATGCCTTTTTTCTTATGGTTTTTGTTAAAAAATACTCCATTTGTGCAATATATCTAATAATAATATTTTTTATTTATACATTATAACACTTGTAACCATAAACAAAAAAGTGTACACTTAATTACAGCGGGTACGCTTAAAGTTATTCATTTAAAAAAGGAGGAAATAAAATGAAAGCTTTTAAAAGATCTGTTGCATTGATTCTGAGCTTTATGCTTATTTTTTCAATGTGTATGATTTCAGTCAGTGCAGCAGAAACAGAAGAAACATCATCTGTTGTTTATCTAAAGCCAAATTCAAACTGGCTTATAGGTAATGCTCGTTTTGCAATGTATGTTTTCAACAGCAAAACAAACACTTGGGCAGATATGGCAGATGAGGACGAAGACGGCTATTATGAGGGAACCATTCCGGAGGGCGACTGGACCGGCATTATTCTCTGCCGTATGAATCCAAACACAACCACAAATAGCTGGTCAAACAAATGGAACCAGACAAGTGACCTTACAGTTCCGGAGGGAATGAACTGCTACACAGTTAAAGAAGGTACTTGGGACAAGGGCGGTGGCTCTTGGAGTCTTTATACACCTGGTGTTGAGCCTACAACTGCTGAAACTGAGCCTACAACAGAGCAAAGCTTCAAATATTCAGTTGCCGGTGATGCAGGTCTTTGCGGTAGTGCTTGGGATCCGGCTGATGCAGCAAACGCAATGACAGACGAAGACGGTAATGGCGTTTATGAAATCACTTATAAGGATGTACCTGCAGGTACATATTCTTTCAAGGTTACAAACGGTACATGGAATTCATCTTGGGGTGAGGGCACAGGCAACTGCTCTGTAACACTTAACAAAACATCTGATGTAACAATTAAGTTTAACGAAACAACAAAGAAAATTGAAATCGTCAGCGATGGTGCAGGCGAATTTGTACTCCAGCACATGACAGTTGTCGGTGATGAAGAACTTGTTGGTGCAAAGTGGGATCCTGATGCTGCTGAGGGCATTATGTCTCTTGATGAAAACGGCGTATGGACAATTACATTTAAAAATGTTGCAGCAGGCACATACTCATACAAATTCGTTGCTAATAACAGCTATACTTACAACTGGACAGTTGAGGGTTACTTTAACAGCTCACTTAATTCTGAAATTGTTGTTGAAAATGACAATTCAGATGTAACTCTTACTATTGATGTATCAGCTTATGATTTTAACACAAAGAAAGGTACTGTAACTGCTACAGCTAATGTAACATGCGATAACCCAACAGAGCCTACAGAATCAACTGATCCAACAGAACCTACAGAGCCAACACAGCCTGTAACAACTGATTACTATCTCTTCGGTACAATCAACGGCGAAAATTATGGTTGTGAAGAAGATTGGGAAAATATTGGTGATTATAAGTTTGTTGACGGCAAACTTTCAGCTGTATTTGATTCAGTAAGCTATGTTGCAGTTAAGACAGGCGACAACACTGGTTGGTATATGACTGACGGTTGGGCCGGCATTACAAAGAGTGTAACACTTTATAGCACATCATTGCTTGGCGAAGACGCTAACAAGCTTATCGTTCCAGAAGGCAAGGTCGATTTTACACTTGTTAAGAACGAAGACGGTACACTCACACTTTCTTATGAATCTGAGAATGAGCCTGTAATCCCTACAGAGCCTGTTACAGATCCTACAGAACCATCAGAACCAGCAACTGATCCTACTGAACCGGTAACTGAACCTACAACAGCACCGGCTACAGAACCTACACAGCCTACAACAGAAGAGCCGTCTGACGGTACAACACTTTATATGGCAGCTCCTGTCTTTAAAGAAGGCACAACATGGGATGAGATTTATCTCACATATTCATCAACTTCAAATGTTTCAACTGCAACAAAGCTTCCAATGGTAAAGACAGACAGACTTTACTATGTATCTGGTGAAGTAGCCGGCTCACTTTCAACTAACGCAAACTGGGCTGTATATAAAATTACTCTTACAGATGAGCAGGTTGCAGCTATCAATGCATCAAACTATGCAGGCTTTACTGATAAGTTCAATTCATTAAGAACAAATTATGTATGGTCAAACTCAATTTTCAGAGCTAATACAGATACAGAAGGTTACAAAGCTGCAAAAACTCCTGTTGAAGATCTCAACGGTAAGATGTTTGTAATCAAAGACGCAGCTTCTCTTACAAACAAGGCTTCATTCCTTGGAAACTGGGTAAGCGAAAACGGCTCACCATGTGCAGGCGTATATTATGCTGCTTCTCCGGTAGTAAATGAAACAACAGCTATGGGCGATGTATATTTCCGTTATGGCACATCATCAACACCGGGTACTGCAGTATCAGTAAGAATGCTCAAAACAGATTATGACTATGTAAATACAGCTGAGTGTGCAATGCTCCAGCAGGGCAAGTGGACTGTATATAAGCTTGAACTTACAGCTGAACAGATGCAGGCTGCTGACGCTTGCAACTACACAGGCTTCACATCAGCTTATGGTGCAGAAATCAGAACAGATTTCACATATTCACACAGCGTAACAAGAGCTAAGGTTGGCGAGTACAACGCTAAATACAACTCAGCTAAAACAGCTATGGCAGACCTCAATGGTAAGATGTTCTTCTTCGTTGATTCAGCTGCTCAGAACACAAGATCATATCTTGGTTATTGGGGCAAATACAACGGAAGTATCAAAACAGTTACAATCAGAGTTGCTGCACCTAACGAAGTAAACGGTGTTGCTATCAATTCACTCAAGCTTGCTTATGGTTCAGGTTCTGAGCTTTCATCAGCCAAGTTTATTGAAATGACTGCAACTAACGAAGTGTTTGCTCCTGACAGCATCGAAACATCACTTATTTCAAACGATGCAACATGGACAGTTTACGAGGCAGTTATCACAGCAGACCAGTATAATGAAATTAACAAAGTAACAAGATTTGGTGTTGTTTCCGGCGACAGCAAATTAAGAACACTTTACAGCTGGTCGGGTAATCTCCTCAGAGCAGGTATCGGTTCTTACGAATATCCTTATGATACAACTACAACAGCTACAGTTGAATCTCTCAACGGTGCTATGTTTGTAATCAATGGTTGTGCTCCTCAGAACAAGCTTGTTACAATGACAGGTTACTGGGCTGCATAAGCACAATTTAATATTATTTTAAAAGTAATCAATAATTAAAACTCCGCTACAGGAAAATATTTTCTGTAGCGGTTGTTTATTGCTATAAATTAAAATTTTTATATATAATCTTTATGTCTTTAAACAAACACTATCTATAAGAATTATAACAAAATAAACCTGTTTTTATGCTATATATTGTGTAATTGTGAGATTATATATTTCCTAATACAAATAACATTGCAAAATATTCGCATTTCATATATAATTATTAGGTCGAAATATATAATAATATTGGGAGATAAGGTGAATTATGGAACTTACACTTAAAGAAATTTTCGTTATACTAAAAAAAAGTTTAGCGTTTATACTCGTTACTGCTATAGTTTTTGCGGTATGCTCATTTTTTGCTTCAAAATTTATTATCAGTAAAACCTACACATCAAGCGTTAAGCTTTATGTAGAAACCACAGGTGACACTTCAAGCAACAGTTACAATAACTTCAGCAACAGAAACTATGCGGTAGCTCTTGTAAATACTTATATTCAGATGCTTGAAACTAATAAGTTCTACACACAAGTATCAGAACAACTTAATAACAAATATTCCGCTACTCAACTCTCGCATGCTATCTCT
This sequence comes from Ruminococcus sp., assembly GCF_045129435.1. Lineage (GTDB taxonomy): Bacteria > Bacillota > Clostridia > Oscillospirales > Acutalibacteraceae > Ruminococcoides. The sequence continues at coordinate 5,907 of NZ_JBGVJL010000004.1, forward strand.
TTTTCATCTCTTAACGAAACAGAGGTATTTGAAGCAAAAGTAGTTGCTTCAAGTCCAACAGACGCAAAAGAAATTGCAGATGCAGTAGCTGTTGTATCACCAAAAATCATCAGCGAATTAAAAGATCAGAATGCAACCCTGAAAATCGTTGATGAAGCAGTTATGCCTACAAGTCCATCTTCACCTAATGTTTCAAGAAATACATTGATTGCGTTTTTTGCAGGACTTTTTCTTTCAATTATCATTGTAATAATCAGAAAGCTTGTTGATGTAAAGATTACATACACAGACGAATTGACTTCTATCGGCGATATGCCAATTCTTGCAGCAATTCCTGATTTCAACGCTATTTCAAACGGTAAAAAGAAGAAAAGAGGGGTGTAAACAATGGGTATCATTAAAGGTAACAATGCCGGAGAACAACTTAACAATCTTAGCTTCCAGATTCGTGAATCATATAAAATGGCAAGAACAAGCATAGCTTATTCTATTATTAAAAAAGGATGTAAAAAGGTTGCTTTTACAAGTTCAACAAAGGGTGAAGGCAAGACAATTACATCTACAAATATTGCAGTAGCACTTGCTCAGCAGGTTGGTACAAGAGTACTCATAATTGACTGTGACCTTCGTCGTCCTCGTGTACATTCTGCAATTAATATAGAGCCATTCCCGGGTCTTGCTAACTACCTTAACGAGGAATGTCAGCTTGACGATATTATTAAAGATACAGGTGTTGATAACCTGTCTGCTATCTGCTTTGGTGCCATTCCACCAAACCCGTCAGAGCTTTTGTCAAGTGACTCAATGCATGAAATGATAAAAGAACTTGAAAAGAGATTTGATTACATTATCTTTGATACACCGCCGGTAAATGTAGTAATTGACGCTGTGCCAATGATTAAGGAATCAGACGGCGTTGTAATTGTTGTAAGAGATAAAACAACAACTTATGCTAATCTTAATCGTACAAAAGAATCTATTCTTCGTGCAGGCGGAAAAATTCTTGGTGTAATCATTAACCGTGTCAAATCTTCCGAAGCTAAAAAAGGTTATTATTATCAATATAAATAATTTTGTTTTTTGGGGTATTTATTTATAAAGGGGTAAAACAGAATAAATGGCATATAGTATTTTAAAAAGACTTTTTGATTTATTTCTTTCAATATTTTCTGTTTGTATTCTGTCACCGGTATTTTTAATTTTGATTATCATTGTTAAGCTTGATGACCCTAAAGGTAAAGTGTTTTTTGCTCATAAAAGAGTCGGTAAAAACGGCAAAGAAATCAAGATTTACAAATTCAGAAGCATGGTACATAATGCTGAAGAGCTTATAGAAAAATTTACTGATGAACAGAAGAAAGAATATTATACTTATTTTAAACTCGAGAATGACCCTCGTATCACAAAGGTTGGCAAATTTTTGAGAAAGACAAGTCTTGACGAACTTCCACAGCTTATCAATATCATTAAAGGCGACCTTTCAATAGTTGGACCTCGTCCTGTTATTGAAAAAGAAATTGAACTATACGGCGACAAAAAAGACTTGTTCCTAAGCGTGCAACCCGGTCTTACGGGCTATTGGGCTGTAAACGGAAGATCTACAACCGATTACAACGAAAGAATGCAACTTGAGCTTTATTACGTTGAACATCGTTGTATCAGTCTTGATTTGCAGATTATATTTAAAACCTTTGGTGCTGTTTTAAAAGGCGAAGGTGCAACCTAATCCACAAAAGGAGTTTAAAACAAAATGAATGAAAATTATAAAATCAGTATAATTATTCCTACATATAAACGCAGCGACTTTCTTGGCAGAGCCATAGAATCTGTTCTCAATCAGACTTACCAGAATATTGAGATTCTCGTTTCAGATGATAATCTGCCAGATTCGGATTTCGCAAAAGAAGCTAAACAAAAAGTTGAATCATACAGTTCAACCGGCAAGGTAAAATATCTTAAAACTACTGGCAAAACCGGTGGTGGTGCTGCAAGAAATTTTGCTATAAAATATTGTACAGGTGATTATGTTGCTTTTCTTGACGATGACGATGTTTTTATTCCCGAAAAGCTTGAAAAGCAGCTTGAATTTATGCTAAAAAATAATCTTGATATGTCTTACCAAGATGTAAAGTGGTTTGACGAAAACGATAAGCTCGTTGAATTCCGCAAAATGGATTATGTAACTGATTTTTCAAAGAATGAGCTTTTAAAACAGCACATTCTTCATTCTATTGCTCCTACAGCTATATATATGATAAAGCGTGAATCACTCTTAAAAACAGAGGGTTTTGGCGAAGTAATTATGGGACAAGACTTTATCCTGATGCTTCGTTGCATTGAAGCTGACTTAAAAATCGGCTATATGCCAGGTGCATATGTGCATCAGTATTTGCATAGTGGCGAAAGAATTTCTCTCGGTCAGAATAAGATTGACGGTGAAAACAATCTTTACGAGCTCAAGAAAAAATACTATTATCTTATGAATAATAAAGAAATCCGTTATGTAAAATTCAGACATAATGCTGTGCTTATGTTTGCCACATTAAGAAGCAAAATGTATGGCAAGGTGCTCGGCTATGGCTTCAAAGCTTTTTTCCTCTCACCAAAAGCATGTATGCAGGAAGCAAAAAGATATTTTGGTGGTAGAAAATAAGAAGTTTGAATTTATATAAAAGGAGAAATGTATGCGTAAAGGCATAATTTTAATAACAAAACATTTTCCGTTTAATAAAGGTGAAACCCCGGCGGAATCTTACTTAGAAAATGAGATAATCACTCTTGCAAAACATACAGAAAAAGTCTTTGTAATTGCAACTGAGGCTAAAAGCGGAAGTCATGTGACATGCGAATTACCACAGAATGTGCAGGCGGCAGCTTTGCAAACAAAAGACAGTAAAAGCATAAAAATGTCTTGCTTTGCTAAATCAGCAGGTATGTTCTTTTCTAAAAAAAGCTCTGAAATCACAGACGAAATAAAAAGCAGAAAACTTAATGCTAAACAGAAAGCATTTCTTTTTTACTTTAAAAAGAGAGCAGAGCAGAAGCTTTTTTGTGTATCAAAACTTATAGAGAGCAAAGCTATAAATCTTAATGATTATGATGCCATTTATAGCTTCTGGCTATTTGACAGTGCCTATATGGCTGTTATGCTTAAAGAAAAATATCAGCTTAATAACTATGTTGTTGTATCCCGAACACATCGTTACGACCTTTATGAATACAATAATAAGCTAAAATATATTCCGTTAAGACCATATCTTCTTGAAAAACTTGACGGAGTATTTCCATGTTCGGACAATGGTACAAAATATCTTTCTGAAAGGTATCCGAATTTCAAAAATAAAATCCAAACCTCTTTCCTTGGCAGTAAAGATTACGGTGTACAAAATTATAAGCATATCGGAAACAAATTGCATATTGCAAGCTGCTCAAGACTTATTTCCGTAAAGCGTGTAAATCGCATTGTAGATGCCCTTTCAAAGCTTGAAAAAGAACCTTTTGAAGTGGAATGGACTCACTTTGGCGGAGGTGCTTTATTTGATGAACTTAAAAATCAAGTAAATACAAGCCTAAAAAAGACAAAAGTAAATCTTATGGGTAACACAGAAAACAAAGAGGTTATGCGTCAGTACTCAAAGATGATTGTTGATGTTTTTGTAAATGTCAGCGAAAATGAAGGTCTCCCAATTTCTATTATGGAGGCAACAAGCTTCGGAATTCCTGTGATTGCTACCGATGTTGGCGGCACATCTGAAATTGTAAGACAGGGCGAGAATGGATTTTTACTCAAAAAAGATTATACCGATGATGAGCTTTGTGAGCTTCTCTGCAAATTTGCTTATATGAGCAAAGAGGAATATCTGCCTTTTAGAGAAAATTCAAGGAAGATTTACGAAGAAAATTTTGAGTGCGTACATAATATAGAACAGTTTTTATTAAAGATTGGCGGTTAAAATGGCAAATCAGGTTTCATTAAAGCTTGCTATGGTCAAGCGTTGGTTTAAAATACTTACAGGTTCAAGTGCTACTGCCGTTAAGCAGGGCAGAGGAAAATATTTTGATACAAAGTCTGTAAAAGGCTACTACAACGACCTCACAAAAAAGGTTGGTGAGGGTACTTCTCTTGACAACGAAGGACTTCCTGTTTCAAAGATTTCAGACGGCAGCGAAGTTAATTTTCCGATTGCTGTTTTTCAATATGCACTTGCTCTTTATGATATGTTTATTGAAACCGGAGATGTAAAATACAAAACTGACTTTTTTACTCAAATCAGTTGGATTATGGAGCATCAGCGTAAAGACGGTTCATGGGACTGTTTCGGCCCGCTTAAAAGTGATAAATACACAGTTTCATCAATGGGACAAGGAGAGGGTGCTTCTGCTTTATTAAGAGCATATACTCAGACTCAAGACAACAGCTACCTTGCCGCTGCTAAAAAAGCTATTGATTTTATGCTAACACCGATGGAAAATGGTGGTACTGCTTTTTATAATAATGATGAGCTGTACCTTGAAGAATATCCTCAAACTCCACGCCGATCTGTGCTTAATGGTTGGATTTTTTCTTCATTCGGTCTTTATGACCTTTCCTTATATATGCCGGAATACTCTGAAAAATTCATTGATACTGCTAAAACAATAGCAGCTCACCTCGATAATTACGATAACGGCTACTGGTCTTTATATGACCTTGAAAAAAGAGTAGCAAGTCCTGCATACCATGAACTTCACATTGCTTTGCTTGAGGTTATGTACGAGCTTTCAGGTATTGATGAGTTTAAAATATATGCAGAAAAATTCAGCAAGTATCAAAGCAAAAAGGGCAACAAATACAGAGCTATCGGCAAAAAGTTCACTCAGAAAATTACTGAACATTCCGACAGCGTAATTGTAAAATAAGGAGTTACTATGGCAGTTA
>NZ_JBGVJL010000005.1:0-17615 GCF_045129435.1 Ruminococcus sp.
TTGGGGCGTACTTGGCACAGTACAGGCCATTACAGCCGGAGAGGATTTGACTCCTTATATTGGTTGCGACATAACCGGTGCAGATGCGCTCTTTATCAGAGAAATGTTAAAGGGTTCAGATTCTACAAGCGCACCAACAAAAATTTTACTTTATAGACTCGGAACCGGAGGAACACAGGCAAGTGCTACAATCGGAGCTTTGACCGTAACAGCGCTTTATGCCGGAACTCGTGGAAACGATATTTCAGTAGCTGTAAGTGCCGACCCTGACAATGAGGGTTCTTACGATGTTACTACCATTGTTGATGGTGCTTCAGTTGATGTTCAGACTATAACTGAGCTTGACGCACTTGTTGCAAATGCGTGGGTGACATTTTCCGGAACCGGTTCAGAGATCACTACTACAACAGGAACCGCACTCACAAGCGGTGCTAACCCTACTCTTACAAATTCGGATTATGCAAGTTTCCTGACAGCTATTGAGCCTTTTAGGTTTGATATTCTTGCGCTTGATAGTACAGACGCCACTATTACAAATGCTTATATTTCGTTCATTACACGTATGAATGAAGCTGTCGGAAGGAAGTGCCAGCTTGTATGTTCAGGTGATGCCACAACAGCTAATACAAAGTATGTTATTGTTGTTGGTAATGGTGTAAAGCTTAATGACGGTACAGCTCTTACAGCGTCACAGGCTGTTTATTGGGTTGCCGGTGTTGAAGCAGGTGCAAATTACAATCAGAGTCTTACATACGCTCAGTATATTGGAGCGGTTGAAGCTAATCCGAAGCTTACAGACACACAGCTTGAAACAGCGGTTAAAAACGGTCTGCTTGTATTTGCCGATGATTTTGACGTTGTTAAGATTTGCACCGATGTAAACTCAAAGAAAACCGTTACGCCTACTGAGGGTGCTGAGTTCAAGAAAAACAGGATAATGCGTGTGATTATGCAGTTCTGTAATGATACTTATGAGTATTTTTCAAAGTATTTCATCGGCAAGGTCGACAACAATGATCAAGGCCGGGCGCTACTTCGTAAATGGATTATCGGCTATATCAATGAAATGCAGGCTAACAACGGTGTCCAGAATTTCACAGCCGAGGACGTAACTGTTACACAGGGTAATGCGGTCGATGCGGTTCTTGTCAATGTTGCTATCCAGCCAGTGGATTCAGTTGAGAAGATATATGTTGTCGTAACCGTCACACCTAACACTGTAACGGTTGAGGCAGCATAAAGGAAGGAGATTGAAAAATGGCTTTTTTGCTTGAAAGAGATGTGCTTAACGGTAAATCCGGTAGTGCAGTAATGACCGTTGACGGTGAAAATCATGAGCTTTTTCAGATGAAGAAATTTCAGTCCGATGCTGAATTTCAGGAGTCCGATTTTAAGGTTGTCGGAACTACATTAGTTCAGAAAAAGACAACAGGAGTAACCTTAACGGGTGCAATGACAATTTATTACGGTTCACCTTATTTCATCAAGCTTTTACAGGATTATCTCAAAACAGGTAAGCTTCCATACTTTACACTTCAGATAACCAATGATGATCCGGGAACAACGGTAGGCAAGCAGATTGTTGCGCTTTACAATTGTAAGCTGTCAAAAGTGCCAGTTGCTATGCTCGATGCCGATTCTGACTGGCTTGAAGAGGAAGTATCATTCAGTTACACAGGGCTTGAAGTTCTTAATTATTTCAATGACCCGGCTACACTTGGCTGATAACTGAATAATTGTTATATATTGGCTAGATGGTGTATAATTACATTATCTAGTCAATATTTTTTTATAAAGGAGAAAAAATATGTCAGTTTTAAAAGGATTTTTACAGCCTTCACCAATGGAGGAAACAAAGGAAGTCATTATTTCTGAAAGGTTCAAGGGTGATGACGGGAAGCCGTTGCCGTTCAAGATTCGTAAGATCGATTCAGAGACAGCAAGCGCACTTATGAAGAGGTGCAAACGTAGAGAGCGTGTTAATGGCCAGATGGTAACAGAAACAGACAACACAAAGTATTCAAAGCTGCTCATTTTGACTTGTGTTGTTAGTCCTAATTTCAAGGATTCCGAAATGTGCGATTATTACAAAGTCATTAATCCGGAAGATGTTCCAGCACGTATGCTTTCAGTCGGAGAGTTTTCAAGATTGTCTGATGCAATCATGGAATTTAACGACTTTGATACACCTGAAGGCATTGAGGAAGAGGTAAAAAACTGATCGAGGGCGGCTTTAAAGAGGTCGCCTTATCTCAATATATGTTTGTTAATTTTGGCACTCCGCCGAGCGTTGTCGCTGATATGAACGATAGAGAGGTTGCGCTTTGTTGGTATTTTGCAGAAAAGGAGATGAAGAGTCGTGGCAGTAATAAGTGAAGAACTGAAAATCATAGACGGATTTTCGGCTAGTTTCTCAAAATTCCTTGAAATAGGTACACGTATAGCCGATTCTTTTGACAAGCTCAACTCAAAAGTAGAAGAATACGAGCAAAAGCAAACTAAAGCGGCCGAAGCTACCAAAAAAGCAACAGAAGCACAAAGAGCATACCAAAGCTATACTGAACAGGTAGCGGCTATACAAGAACGTTTAAATGGCATTATGGATAACGTAAACCGCCAAAATCAGCGCTTTCTTGAATCATTCAATAAAAGTTCGTCGGGCATTGAAGGCGGTATTAGAAGGCTTATTGTGGCTTTTGGTGGTTTTCAAGCTGTCAGAGGTTTAATCGGTTTAAGTGACCAATTAAGCATGATTCAAGCGCGTATCAACTCAATTGATGTAGGTCATGTTAGCGAAAACATGCAAATGATTTATCAAGCGGCACAAAGAGCCGGTGGTAAATTCCTAGACATGGCTGATGCTATCGCAAAAATCAAGATACGTGCGCCGGAGGCTTTTTCTAGTTTGCCGCAAGCAACTAGATTTATGGAAATCCTGAATAAACAGTTTGCTTTGTCCGGTACAGATGCCGAAGGTGTTGCATCTACTATGTACAATCTGACACAGGCTTTGTCTTTGGGTGTACTTCGTGGAAATGACTTGAAATATGTTATGTCAAACTTGCCGGAATTGGGACAGCTCCTTGCTAAAGAGATGGGCGTTTCTGTCGGTGAAGTTAAAAAGCTTGCAGAAACAGGTCAAATCACAGCCGAAGTTGTTAAAAATGCAGTTTTAAACGCCGGAACGGATATTGACGAACGTTTTAAGAACATGCCATTAACTTTTGGTCGTGCTATGAATAAACTTATGAACACTGCTGTCTATAATTTCCAAGCACTGCAAAAGGTCATAAGTGATGCTATTAATAGTCCTGAGTTTATCTCTATATTAAACGGACTTTCAACAGCTATCACAGTTGCTACCAATATCGGAATAATAGGTTTTCAAAAACTTGGTGAAATAATCAAATGGTGTTCGGATAACATGAACATACTAAAGCCTATTATTATGGGAGTTGTAGGCGCTTATGTGGCTTACAATGTTGTTGCTGGTATTACATCGGCTATCATGGCCGCTCATGGTGTTTTGACAGGCATAATGGCAACGGCACAAGGAATTTATACAGCGGCTACGGTTGCGGCTACAGCCGGGCAGAGCGCCTTTAATGCGGCATTGCAGGCTTGCCCTATTGTTTGGATTATTGACGCAATTGTGGCGGCTATTGTGGTTGTTGTGGCTCTTATAATGGCATTTCATAATCTTGCTCAAACAGGGCATACCGTTTTTGGAGATATTGCTGGTTTTGTGTTAGGTTGTTGGGAGGCAATTCAAAACGGTTTTGCTATCATGGCAAACGGAGTTATAAGAGGTGCCGAAGTTATCGCTAATAGTTTTTGGGATGCTGTTTTCGGTATACAAACAGGATTTTATAATATGTTCTCAATGATTATTGACGGTTTTAATAGCGTTATTGATGGTGCCGATAAAGCAGCCACAGCGATTGCTAATGCTTTTGTCAGTGGTGCTAATGTAGCGTTAGACGCTATAAACGGTATTATCGAAGGCTTAAATAACATTCCTGGTGTCAGTATCGGTAAAGTTGGTAAAGTCGGTTCTGTTGGTTCGGTTATCTCAGGCAGAATTGATAAATCCGGACTTACAGCACCAACAAGACATGAAATGATTACACTTGATCGTTTCGAGACTACTTCAATGGGCGATGCTTTTAGTAGAGGCTTTGAAAAGGGTTCAGCGTGGGGGGATACGGCTCAGAATGGCCTTGTTAATAGCCTTAAATCTCTTACACAAGGATTAAGTGATTTAACAGGTGGTGACAATGGCGATTTATCTAATCTTATCAATTCCAATGATAACCTTGCTAATGCTATGGGCGGTGGCGCAGGTGGCGGCGGTGGTAAAACCAATGTCGGCACTGTTGACAAGGTAAAAGACGTTACTTTATCCGATGAAGATTTAAAGATTTATCGAGACTTGGCAGAGCGCAAGTATATGGCAAGGCTTGAATTGAAACAGTTAGCGCCTAACATTACGGTTAATATTCCGGAAGGTCAGGCACAGCTTCTTACTCCGAGCGATATTGCCGATAAACTTAAAGTTATGCTAATTGAGCAGATGTCAAACCACACAGCTTTGAATTATAATATTTAATAGTTACTAGGCGTTACTTGGAATAAACCTTGTAACGCCTATTTTTGAAAGAGGAGGATTATAGCCTTGAAAGTGCCAATAGGAACAGACATATATTTGAAGTTTGGTAAAAAAATAAAGATTCCTGTTAATCCATCCGAAATCGAGATAAAGAGACCATCAAAGAATAAGACTTTTGAGGTGCTTGATAAAGGTGAAATAGTTGTGCCAATGCCGGCAGGACTGACAGAGGTTTCGTGGGAGTCTTTTTTTACCGAAGATACTTACGCACCTTATGTTGATGGTGGACGTTCTCCGAGATCAATAGTTAAGTCTTTAGAAAAAGCGAAGAAAAACCGTACAAAAGGACGATTGATAATAAATCGTTCTGATTTGTTTGACACAAACATGACTTGCATCATTGAAGATTTTACGACAAAAGATAAAGGCGGAGAACCAAACGATATTTATTACAGTATCACGTTGAAAGAATACCGTAATTATGCACCTGAAACAGTGGCCATAGCGGAGCCTATTTCCCCGTTGCCTGAAGCAGCAGAAAACACAAGCACTCAAACTTCGGAAACTCAGCAAGTCACAGCGGTTGTTGACAGGCCCGTTGAAACTCCTGTTATGCGTGTAGGGGCGATTGTTATTGCTAATGGTACATATTGTAATGACAGCTATGGAAGTAAGCCGCATGGAACGGCTAATAATATTCAGACAACGGTTAATCGCATTGTTGCTGGTCGTGCATTTCCTATATTGATAGGTTCTTATGGGTGGATAACAGAAGCGCAATTACAAGTAATAGGCTAAAGAGGTGACTAAATGAGTTATTCATTAACGGCGATTACTAAAAACAGTACGCAACAATTAGAGCCAGGTCCTTCTGTGCCGGGGCAAAAAGTTACGCTGTCAAAGAATATGACCAATTGCACAACAAAAATCAGTATAACTACTCAGCGTTTTAATAGTGCTTCAAAAATGACGTTTTCATGTGTAGAGAATAGCGGAATTGCACTTGAAGAAGGCTCAATGGTTCAGTTTGTTGATAACGGAACGCAGATTTTTCAGGGATTTATATTTACGGCTCAAAGGTCCTTGGGTGGTGAAGTTGAATATACGGCTTATGATCAGACGTATTATTTAAAGGCTAAAGCTTCGTATACTTTTACAAACATGACTTTGGAACAAATCATAACGCAGCTTGCTACGGACTTCGGCCTGACAATAGGAACACTAGAGCCGACAGGGTATGTGTTCCCTTGTTTGATTAAAGATAATACTGAGTGCTTGGGTATGATTTACGATGCTTTATCTACGGTGATAGTTCAAACAGGTAAGATTTTTGTGTTCTATGATGATTTTGGAAAACTAACATTAAAAGAAGTCAAAAATATGCTTGTGCAGCAGATGCTTGGGAACAAATCACTTGTGACAGATTATACTTATAAAAGAGATATATCAAGCGAAACTTATAACCGTATAAAATTAGTCAGACCGAACAAAGAAACAGGACGTGGCGAAGTATTCATGCACGATGATACGGAAACACAAGCTAAATGGGGATTGTTACAATATTATGATACTGTAGATGAAAATTTAAATGATGCTCAGATAGATGAATTGTGTCAAAACTATCTAGCATATTATAATAGAGTTGTTCAAAGTATTAACATTAGTGCTATGGGGGTGACAGGACTAAGAGCCGGTAATATTATTCCTGTCAGAATTTCTCAAATTGCTACATTGTCGGCTAACAGATTGTTGCTAGCTGAAAAGGTAACACACAATTATGAGGGTGCTAATATTCACACAATGTCTATTGAGGTGAAGAACTTTGAACAGTTAGGCGGTGCTTCATGGATTTAATAGAGGTTTTACAGACTTTAATACAAAATGGTATAGAAGAATTAAAGCTTACAGACCTTGTTATCGGTACAATTATGAGCGTTGCACCATACAGCGTAACTATAAATCAATATATGATGCCGATTCCACAAGAAGCATTGATCTTCACGAGTGCCGTTATGCCAAAAACATATAGCGGTACGACTTCTGACGGGGCAAGCTTTACAGTGGTTATTAATGAAGCTTTACAAGTAATGGACAAAGTTATTATGCTACGTGTCCAGCATGGGCAGCGATTTATAATATTATCAAAAGTACAAAACTAAAGGAGATGTGATATATGGCTACATTACCGGAAAATGTTAATTTTGGAACGCAATTAGAATATGTATCACAGCCTTCACAGACTTGGCTCATAAATCGTGAAACAATGCGCGTACAATGCGATATAAACGGCTTAGAAGCGGTTAAACAGGCTGTTGATATAATGTTGAGTACAGACCGTTTTAAGTGGCAGATTTACACTTCTAATATAGGTTCTGAGCTTGAAACTTTAATCGGAGAAGAAACGTCTTATGTTGTTAGTGAATTTCCGCGCATGGTTGAAGATGCTTTGTCTGTAGATTCTAGGATTATCGAGGTGTCTGATTTTAACTATACGGTCAATGGCGATTCAATGTTGTGGACCTTTACAGTCAGAACGGTTTACGGCGACTTTGGAGAAGAGGTGATGATATGATTGATTTTTCACAGTATACAAAAGCCAATATTGAAGCTTCGATGCTTAATCAGGTTGATGATGATCTCGACAAGCGTGAAGGCTCATTAATTCAGACTGCTATCGGACCGGCAGCTTGGTGGCTTGAAGGAATGTATTTGACGCTCAATCAAATACAAAAAAACGCTTCACCCTTTTATGCTGCTGGTGATGCACTTGATGATATTGTTGCCTTGCGTGGTATTACAAGAAAAAGCGCTACTCCGGCAATAAGACAGGGCATATTTGATGCAGAAATCCCAACAGGAAGTCAGTTTAAAACCATTAATGGTGCTGATTCTGTTATCTTTGTTAGTGGTGATTTAATAAGCCAGTCTGAAGGCGTTTATACTTATCAAATGACCTGTGCCGTTGATGGTACGATAGGCAATAATTATAGCGGTGCTTTAATTCCAATAACAGCTATTGCCGGTTTATCAAGTGCCGTTTTAGGTGAGATTATAACCGAAGGTACAGAGGAAGAAACAGATACATCATTAAGAGCAAGGTTTTTTAATACTTTTGGTTCACAGCCTTATGGCGGAAACATAGCAGAATACCGTCAAGCAATATTAGAGATTCCAGGCGTTGGAGCTGTGCAAGTGTATCCGGCTTGGCAAGGCGGTGGCACTGTTTTATGTTCGATTCTGAATGACAATTTCGAACCGGCTTCATCAGCTTTGATAAACACTGTTCAAGATGCTATTTGTCCGATTCCTACGGGGGATAGTTCACCGAGTCCGAACGGATACGGTGTAGCACCTATCGGCGCAGCTGTCACTATCACGACAGGTACAGAATTGACTGTCAATATAACCGCCACAATTCAGTTTAGAGATGATATTGTCAATGGCCTTGAATTGTACGACGATGATATTAAGGCTCAGATTGAAGCATATTTCACATCGGTTCGCGAGTCGTGGGGTAATGCTTTAACAGCACATGTTATCAGTTATCCGGTTGTTATTTATATTGCTCGAATAATTTACGCCATTTTGAATGTTCCTGAAGTTGTTAATGTTACAGATTTGACTATCAACGGTAGCACAACAGATTTAACGTTGACGGAAACATCAGCATTACAGCAAGTGCCTGTTGTTGGTACTATCACGTTGAACGAGGTGTAAATTATGAGATTTGATAATACACCAGCAAACGAAACGTTAATGCAACAGCTGCCTACGTGGTTCAAACCTGTTTTGGAATACATTGAACTAATGAAGGCTTTCGGCGTTTCGCTTGATAGTTTGAATGAAAATTCCGAAAACATATACTATAATCAGTATATACAGACCGCCGATTTATCCACCATTAAAACATGGGAAAAATTGTTTGGAATTACGGTTCGTTATGGTGATACAATAGAGTTTAGAAGGGCAAGGCTGATACAGAAATTTAGTCAGATAGTGCCATACACCTATTGGGATTTGAAGGACAGGCTCACAGCACTATACGGAGAAAACGGATACACGTTAGAGGTAAATTCCGAAGAGTGCTGGATAAAGATTTTCGTAACCTCAGACAGATACGGAGCTATTGATCTGCTCTATGATTTGATTTGGGACGTAGTTCCGGCACACTTGCGAATTTACGCTAATCAGGAAGTACAGAATTATCTTATCAGCAGTGCTAATGTCGGAGCGGTAATAAGTAATACTTTTGTCCAGAATATCGGAACAGGGGGTAATTAATGGGAAAATATAATGGAGCTGTCATAACGGCAGCCGGACAGAATTTGATAGCGCAAGCCATTGCCGAGAGTAAGACGGTGACGTTTACAACGGCGCAGGCTTCAAGCCATGTATACCCGTCAAGTACAGATTTCGAAGCGCTTACGGCTTTGACGGACGTTGAGAGTACAGTAAACATCAATTATGCCGGAGTTTACAGCGATACCATTGTACAGGTGTCGGCAAGGTTTGACAATGACGGAGTTGAAACGGCTTATCTGATTAACACGCTCGGCTTTTTTGCTCAGCTTGGCACTGATACACCGATACTTTTTGCGGTGTCTACAGCGGTTACACCTGATCAGATGCCGGTGTTTGATGCCGGCAATCCAAGTGCATTTATCTACAACATGCAAATGACGGTGCAGAACGCTAATTCGATTAATCTGAGTGTTAATCCGGCAGGGACGGTAACAGTTGAACAATTAAACGCTACTGTTAGCACAATTAACACAAGCATCGGTGATTTATCGACTTTAACAACAGATGATAAAACATCGTTAGTAAATGCTATAGATGAGGTTGATTATAATGCCAATGTTGCACAGGTACTGGTGTTTAATATCGGTGATACATATTCGCCATTAAAGGATTATAAAGTAGGTGATTTGTGCATATACAATAACGTGCTTTATAGATGCATAACAGCTTGTAGTGCAGGTTCATGGGAAATAAATCAGAGTTGTTTCACAGTGGATTCGTTGATTAATTACGTAAGTGGTTTAAAACCAACCAGCATCGCAATCATTCCAAATGCGAATTATAATTTTGATGGTGGAGGCTTATATAGAATAGGAACGCTTGTAACAGGGACTATATCATTCTATGTACCATCAATAAATGTAGGTGATGGTGTTCAATTAGGTAGTGTTGCGGTTAAACCGGCATCATCACATATAGTTACAGTTGCTTGTAACAGTTATGGGGTATATAGTGCTTGTGGTACATTGGCTATATTAACAGATGGGAGAATTATATTTTATTCAACAATCAGTGGAGCGTGCAGAGTTTCGGGCACATTTTCGTATTGGACTAATGATTAAATAAAGGAGAATAAATCATGAAATACAACATAATCAAACTCGTAAGAAACACAGCAGACGCATACAGTGCAGCAGTTTCAGCAACTTTTGATGATTTGGAAAAAGCAAAAGTGAATTATCACAAGGAGCTAATGAATCTCCACAATGCGCCTGATGTAAAGGCCGCAACAGTTAAGATTGAGGACGAGTTTGGCCACGAGCTTGTAGGATACACCGAACAAGTGGAGCATGAGACCGAAGTTTCTGAGGAAACCAAAACAGAGTGATTTTAATGTGGTGGCGGAATAGACACTATATCACGAGATGGTAGTGGTAAAACATAGCGAGAGGCATTGCGACTTCGAGGACCTATGTAATAGTAGACGCAAATACAAATTCACGAGGATTCAGCAGTAAACGGTTGGCGGTCATACGAGAGTTGAGACTACGTGCCGAAAAAGTGGAACCAGTTGGAGAACATATACTCAAATCGTGAAGAAAAAGACCGTATGTAAGGTGCAAATCCTTGCCCACATTAATTTATGGAAACATCAAAAAATGAAATCATGTAAAGATTGCTCGAGTAGAGTTGTTTGGAGCAGCAGATATGGAAAAATGGATAAATGCAAATTTATACTTTGCGGATACCGGCCTAATCTGAGAATGAAACCTAAGACAATTCCGAAATGGTGTCCGAGAATAAACGAATATGAGGAGAGTATCAAGAAATGAATAGCGGTAGTTGGATATTATTTGAATAATTTCTTTTTTGGAAGGGGAGAAATTGAACTTATTAAACATACTAAATGTTGTCAGAGAATACAAAGATATCATCGTTATACTTGTAGTGATTTTTCTGTCACTTGTCGAAATAACTCCAATAAAGGTTAACCCTTGGACATGTTTAATCAAATGGGTGTCCCATGTTCAGGGTTTAGACAAGCTGAATGAAGAAGTCGGGAATATTCGTCAACATATGGACGAAATCGACACTAAAATTGACAATTTAAAGACTGAGAGTGAGGAAAAAGTAGCATTAAGAGATGCTCTGTTATACCGTCATAGAATTTTGAGATTTTCAGACGAATTGACGCAGAATATTAGACATTCGCAAGAAATGTTTAATGATATTCTTGCAGACATAACAGAATACGACAATTATTGTGCGAATCATCCGAACTTCGTGAATCAAAAAGCTGTAATGTCCGAAGAAAACATAAAGCGCATTTATCGCAAGTGTTTAGAGGAACGAGATTTTTTGTGAAAGGGGAAATTATGAGACTTCCAGATAATGTTTATAACATTCTTAAATGGATATGTTTGTTAGCATTTCCGGCAACTACATTTATCACAAGTGTTTCTGAGACTTTGGGATATTCCGGAGGGGCAAAGATTGCGGCCATTGTCTCCGCAATCGGTGTATTTGCCGGAACTGTGATAAAGATTTCGACAGATGCTTATAATGCATCAAAAGAACAGTGATTCGAGCTTTTAGCTCTTATCATAAATTGACATTTTTTACTCCTTGGACTTGGCGGTTGTGTGCCCGTCATGCAATCGCCATTTCTGAGGATAAAGAAAAACTTTACAAAACTAAAGATAAACTTTTACTTGGCGGTTATCGCCTTTATGCCTCCGCCAAAAACGGGGGCTTTTTTGTTTTTAAGGAAGTAAAAAATGAAATTAACAAACGAAATGCAATTCATCTGGGATTTCTTCCGATTCCGAGGTCTAACAAGGTTCGGTGTTGCCGGACTCATGGGAAACCTTTATGGAGAGTCTAGCATCAAACCGAATGTGCTTGAAAGACTTTGCATAAATCGCTACAAGGAACAGACAGGGAAAACTTACACAGACGAAAGTTACACAAAAGCGGTTGATGACGGCTCCATTAGCAGAGTCGAGTTTTTAAATCCACTCGGTAAGTCTTACGGCTATGGCTTGGTTCAGTGGACAACAGCCGGGCGCAAAGCCGGATTATATGACCGTTGCAAGGCTCAGAATGTCTCTATTAGCGACTTACAGACTCAGTGTGAATATTTATACCACGAGTTAGAAACGAGTTTTAAATCGACTCTGGGCGTGCTTAAATCGGCACAGGATATAAACACAGCAAGCGACTATGTTTTGCTGCATTTTGAAATGCCGACTCGTGCGGAGCTTGCGATAAATCTCCGCAGACGATACAGCACAGAGGTTTTTAATTTGCTAGGACAGGAGGAAAAAATGGTAATAATCGGCAGTGCAAGAATTGACGAAAACGGAAATGCTCATGGCGGAAAGCCTGGAGATCAGAATGGTAAGGAAGTAAGCATACAGGAATATTACACTCATTCAAAGGGGTGGCGCGTTATCAGAGCAAAGAGTGATAAAGTTCGTGAGGCTATCGCTCAAAACATGGAGTGGGCGTGTGCCAATGACAACATCGGATACGACCAATATCAGCGCGATACGCTTTATTATGCCGTTAAACCACTTAACTTTGACATATCAAAGCTCGATAAGGCTGTCGAAACTGATTGCAGTGCATTGGTTAGGGTGTGCGTTAATTATGCCGGGATAGACGTAGGAGATTTTTATACAGCCTCAGAGCTGTCAACGCTGATAGCAACAGGGGCATTTGAAGAGGTTAATGTTGCTCTGCCGGGCGGTTTAAAGCGCGGCGATATACTTGTCACAAAAACAAAAGGACATACAGTTGTAGCTCTGACAAACGGTGACGGAACCGTAACAAAGCCAAGTGTGCCTGAGTCTCCTACTTTCGGACGATACACAATCGGATGGCATGAGGATAATAACGGTTGGTGGTATGCTGATACTGAAAACACCTATCTCACAAATACATGGGAACTTATAAATCATCATTGGTATTATTTCGGCGATAATGGCTATATGCTTGTCGGCTGGCAGAACATTGAAGGGAAAACATATTACCTTCAGGAAAGTACAGACGAAGGCTATCAGGGCGCATTATGGAAGTCTGACGGGTCCGGCGCTCAGTCGAGATGGTATGTTTGACGATGACATAATATAGTGTTATCATCTTATCAGTGGCTGAGTTTGTGAACCCCTAACCATAAGCACATACAAAGCCACTAACCAAAATAATTTCATTCATATACTGATATCTTCTTTCAAAAAGGCTCTTTCGGTTTGTTCCGGGGGAGCTTTTTTGTTATCCAACTTTACCCAACTTTACCCGATTTTGCCACATACAAATGTGCTTGACTAAAGTTTGACTAAAGTTTGACTAAAGAAGTCAAAGATTTGCGAAAATCGCAAATATTTTTGCGAAAATCACAAAAAAACACTTGAAAATCGCAAACATATAATATATGATATGACTATCGCAGGGGAGCGAAATAAGTTAAGGAGGTTAAAATGATACAGAACAAAATCAAGATTTATCTTGAAAAAAACGGCGTGAAACTTTCGTGGCTTGCCAGTGAAACAGGAATAGCGATTTACGCTCTTTCCAATATAGTGAATGGTAAGCGAAAAATCACAGCCGAGGAACTTTTCAAGATCAGTAAGGCTTTGAAGGTATCGCCTGAAATATTTGAACCGGAGGAAACGTAAATGAGAACGATAACAAAAGCGTTTACACTGGGATTCAACTTTTTTTCAATCTCAGCAATCATCATGATGCTACTGACAGCATCCAATACAACCAGATTCTTTGAAAACATAATCATGTGGCTGTATGTAGGCATTATCATTACGGCTATTTGTTCAATGGCTTGTAACCTTTGGGAAAGCTGGGAATATGAAGAATGACAGAATAACTCACAAATACACTACGGTTTATACCATCAAGATTGACATAACCACTTACGGCGAATATCCAGCTATGGCGAAAGAATTTGCCGATAAATGGATAACTCGAATAAAGCACACACTTAGCATTTTTCGAGTTGTTGACGGTGTAAACGTAGTAAGTGAAGGAAAACCACAACGAACTAATTAAAACAGGAGGAAACACAGAAAATGGAAATTAAAGACCTGATAGAAATCACACCAGAGATTAAAAAGGAAGCTTACGACCTTTTAAAAGCTTCCGAGAAGTTACATGAACTTCTTAAAGAACAGGGCGCCGGACAATTTGGAACATCCATATTCACCAAGTCGGCAAGTGAATTAACAATATATGACCGTCGTGAATATAGCAAGGACGGAGAGGGGACAGACTTAGGCTTTTACGTGCATAAGTTTTATTCAGACGGTTCTTATATATTAGACTTCATAGCTGAGGATAACAAGGAAGCGCGGGCATTTGATGAAGCTTTTAACAAAGCGTGGGAGGCGGAAAATGGAGAGAACAAACGACCCTGTTAGAGATGCAGACAGCTATAACGCTGACATGGAAAACAGACCGATGCGGCATTATGAGGGGCGCATTGAGCTAGTTGTAAAACTTGATTGCTTCGGAAAAAATTCATTCGAAGCTGAGGATGATTTGAATGAGCTTGCCGACAGCCTCCGCGATTACATTATGTGTTTGAAAATCCCCGGAAATGTTGAAGTTGAAATTGAACGGGCAAGAGTAGAAAAGGAGATTGAATAATGGAGACTTTGTATAGCTTGGTTCAGGATTGTAAGGACCTGTTAGACCTTGCCGGAAGTGCTGAACCGGAGGAAATAGAATTATTTAATGATACGCTTGAGGCTGTACTTGGACAGATTGAAGTCAAGGCTGATGGCTATGCAGCTGTTATGTCTGAGATTGAGGGCAGAGCTGATATCGTAGCAAAAGAGATCAATCGACTCAAAGCTATCGAGGATAGGCTTGTAGCGACTCACAAGCGCATGAAAGACGCTTTACAAAACGCTATGATAGAAATGGGTAAGTCAGAAATAAAAACCGATTTACACCGTTTTAAGCTCGTAAATAATGGTGGATTGCAGCCATTAAAGATTACAAGTATTGTGCCGGATGAATACACTAAAAAAGAAGTGATTATAAAACCGGACAATGACAAAATCCGTCAAGCTATAAAGGACGGGCAGGAACTTGATTTTGCTAGACTTGAAGAGCGCGGAAAACATTTAAAGATAGATTGAGGGGGAAAGTTTTATGGCGGTACCAGTTCTTTTGATCGGACGTTCTGGAACAGGAAAAAGCGCGTCGCTTGAAAGATGCCAAAATCCTGACTGGAATTTGATAAGAGTATTAAACAAGCCGTTACCATTCAGAGGAAAAATAAACGGGTGGCACACAGACGACTATCAGCAAGTTTTGACTTGTTTGAAAACCAGCAAAGCAAAGTCAATCGTTATTGATGATGCCGGGTATCTCATAACAAATCAATTTATGAGGGGGCATTCTAACACGGGTGCTGGAAATGCGGTATTCGCATTTTACAACACAATAGCTGATTATTTTTGGTCATTGATACAATTCATAATGAATATGCCGGAAGATAAAATCGTTTATGTAATCATGCACGAGGACACAGACGATAACGGTGATACAAGACCGAAAACAATCGGCAAGTTGTTGGATGAAAAAGTATGCGTTGAGGGAATGTTTACAATAGTCCTTCGTTGCATCATCGACAACGGTGAGCATTTATTTGTGACTCAGGCAGAAAACAGAGCCGTTTCAAAGTCGCCTAAAGGAATGTTTGAGGAAACACGTATACCAAATGATTTAAGATATGTAGATGAACATATCCGAGATTATTATGATATAGCAAGAATCAATTATGAAGCTAAAGAAAGTGAGGAAGTAAAAAATGGTTAAGCCAAATGAATATGATAACACACAGGCAGGTGGAGCTTATGAGGTGCCAGAAGTTGGCGGTCATCACATGATTATCAAGCAGGTTAGCGAGATGAAGAACAAAAACGGCGGTGACATGATTGTTGTTTTGTTTGATTTTGCGCCGAATGATGTTCAGCCAGAATTTTTCATGAACCAGTTCAAGGCTGATGTTAGACCTGACAAGAAATACCCTCATAAGGGAACCAACTATATCAATGTGTTAGGACAGGACGGGAAAACCACAAGATCATACAAGACGTTCTGCACATGCTTTGAAAATTCAAATAATGCCAAAATAAACTGGACAGAAAATTCTGCCGAGTGGTGCGCTCAGTTCAAGAATAAGCGTATCGGTGGCTGCTTCGGAGTAGTTCACAGCGTTTACAAGGGCAAGGAATACGCTTCACCGGAACTTAGATGGTTCTTGTCTGATGATAAGGTGGATGGTTGCACAATTCCGAAGGAAAAAGAACTTTCAGCGGAAGAAGCAAAGCAGCTTACATCACCAACAGGAAATCCGATGCCGACTTCACCTGATGGATTCATGAGCATTGCTGAGGGTGTAGGTGAAGAGCTTCCATTCAACTAACTAATAATCATGGGGTACAGATATGAAGTTTTCAAAAGATCAGGAAATAGCACTTGAGCAAATGAAAGCCGGCCAAAACACGTTTTTGACTGGAAAAGCCGGAACAGGTAAATCTAGTGTTTTGAAAGAATTTATTGAGTGGGCGCTGGAGAATGATAAAAATATTATCGTTTCCGCTTCAACAGGTGCGGCGGCTCAAAACTTAGCAGATTATAACGCTTGCACTGTCCATCGTGCTTTTGGCTTGAAAGCAAAAGGAATTGTGAGCCTTCCAAAAAAGGCAAATAAAGAAATCGCTGCAGCAGACATTATTGTTATTGATGAAATCTCAATGGTCCGCATCGATTTGTTTGAGCATGTGGCAACAGCCGTTATGTTGGCCAACAAAGTGCGTGAACACGATGAGGGCATACTTGCACGCAAAGAGGGCAGAGAGCCGGATTTTAAACCTATACAGCTTATTGTCGTGGGCGATTTTACACAGCTTCCTCCGGTAGTTACAAGCCTTGATAAAGATGCTTTGAAGGCTGTGTTCGGCACAAAGGTTTTTGCTTTTGAGTCAAAATTGTGGAAAGCCTTGGACTTGCATCCGGCTGTACTACAAGTGGTACACCGTCAGGAAGGCGACGAAGAGTTTGCAAATGCGCTTAATGCCGTTAGGTATTGCGACAAGTCAAATGACCCATTCAGTGAAACGCTTGATTGGTTCAACCTTAATACAGCAAAACAGCCGTTCACAAATGACGATAGCATTATTCTTTGTGGCAAAAATGCCACAGCATCAGAAGAAAACGAAAAGCGTTTAAGAAATATAGACTCTGATTTATACACTTCCGAAGCCAAGATAAAAGGCGATGCCGATATATCTTCGGTTAATTGTGAAAAGATTCTGAATTTCAAAAAGGGTGCAAAAGTTATGATGCTAACAAACGGTAACGGCTATTTTAACGGCTCAACAGGCATTATTGATTATGTACACGAGGATGAATACGATGACGAAGAAAGTTATGTCTGCATACGTGTAAACGGTGAACGTTGCTATGTTTATAAGAATACTTATAAGGTTTTTAAACCGGTAGTGGACGAAAAGAAGAAAACTGTTGTCGGCAAAGATGGGCAGTCAAAAGAGATCATCGAAAAAACCGTCAAAAACGAAGAAGCCGGAGAAGTTATTCAGTATCCTTTTAAACTTGGCTATGCTGTCACAATACACAAATCTCAGGGCATGACACTGACAAACGGCGTCAACTTAAAGCCGGAAATATGGGATAGTGGACAGTTATATGTGGCACTTTCAAGAGTGGACAAGCG
>NZ_JBGVJL010000006.1:0-12381 GCF_045129435.1 Ruminococcus sp.
GGCACTGTTTTTCCTTACCTCTGATTAAGAAATTTTTAATATCAATCATAAATCACAAATATTTTCTATATATTTTATAAGAGAAAAAAACACCGACAGTCAAATACAACTGCCGGTGTTTCCTACCCTTTTTTTACCTAATTACTTATTAAGCTCATCAATGCACTTTGAGCAAACATACTTACCCATAAGACATTTTAGATTTTCAGAAGAATTGCAGAAAGTACACTTTTGTTCCGCTTTCTTAATTGTTATGCAATCGTTATCTGCCTCGATGTGAAGAACATCGCCGGCTTTGATGTTGAGATGATTGCGAATATCTTTAGAAATAACAATTCTGCCTGCACCATCAATTTCTCTGAAATTGGTAAATATCATTACATCTTCTCCTTATCTGAACAGTTTTCTGTTCTTATTTTTTAATTGTAACCTAAGTATGTCGTACAGGTTGACAATTTATATTGTTGTATTATTATACCATTTTACGGTTAATATGTCAATAATTACCAATTAAGAATTATAAATACAATTTTGTAACGATTTTTGTCAAAATGCCATATTTTTTAGAATATTTTTTTGATTCATAAGCAAAGGTGAGAAAAATGCTTGGTTATGTGTGGGCAGGCTTGATAATTGTAAGCGTTGCGTCTGCCTTGTTACTCGGAAATACCGAATCGCTTTCAACTGCACTAATTGAAAGTGGCTCATCGTCAATAGAATTACTGCTCACTATGGCAGGTATTCTCTGCCTATGGTCAGGCATAATGAAAATTGCCGAGGAAAGCGGATTTACCGCACTTATTTCAAAAATATTTGCACCTCTTTTGCGACCGTTGTTTCCTAAGCTTGATAAGGACAGCGAAGCCTTTCAGAGCATTACAATGAACATTAGTGCCAATCTTTTAGGGCTTGGCAATGCCGCCACTCCTTTCGGACTAAAGGCTATGGGCGAACTTAACAGGTTAAACGGCTATAGCGACACTGCAAGCAATGAAATGGTAATTTTTGTGGTGATGAACACTGCTTCATTACAGCTTTTGCCTACCACTCTTGCCACCCTGCGTCAAAGCTATGGCAGTAACGCTCCTTTTGAGGTTATAACCGCTATATGGATCAGCTCTGCGGTGGCTCTTACAGTAGCTTTAACTGTTGCCTGTACCTTAAATCTTAAAAAAGCGAGGTAGTATTATGGCTATAATAATGCCCCTGTTTGCAAGCATTGTTGTGCTGTTCGGACTTATAAAAAGAGTACCTGTGTTTGATTTGTTCATAAAGGGTGTTAAAGAGGGTGTAAAGGTGCTTTACAGCATTGCACCCACAATAATAGGCTTAGTGTTTGCAGTTGATTTGCTACGCTCAAGCGGTGCTATAGATGTGATTTGCGACTTTATCTCCCCTGTTGCCGATATTTTAGGTTTTCCAAAAGAAATAGTACCAATGGTGCTGTTGCGTCCAGTATCGGGAAGCGGTTCAACTGCACTGTTAACTGCCTTGTATGAAGACTGCGGGCCGGATAGCTTTGCCGGTAGAGTTGCATCTGTACTTGCCGGTTCATCTGAAACTACCTTTTATGCTGTGGCAATGTACTTTGGCAGCATTAAGGTAAAAAAAATTCGCCATACGCTTGTTGCCGCTTTGCTTGCAGATTTTACCGCTGCGGTAATGAGTGTGCTCACAGTAAGAATTATTTTTGGGCAAAGTTAAAGGCTGTTATTGCAACAGCCTTCAACTTATACATTAACTTTTATTTTATCAAGCAATTCTCCGACTTTTTCGTGAAAGACAAGGTCAGCGGCATTATCCATTGGCGTAGCGTCCCTATTGATAAGTACAAGCTTACTTCCGTTAAAATATCTTACCATACCTGCGGCAGGATAAACTGTAAGGCTTGTGCCTGCAATTATGAGTGTATCGGCATTTGCAATGGCATTAACCGCACCGTTTACGGTTTTATCGTCAAGACCTTCTTCATAAAGCACAACATCAGGCTTTATAGTACCCGAACATTCGCATTTTGGAATACCATTGCTCTCCTTTATAAACTCAGCAGTATATGCCTTACCGCACTTCATACAGTAATTTCTAAGTACACTTCCATGCAATTCATATACACGCTTACTGCCTGCCGCCTGATGCAAACCGTCAATATTTTGAGTTACAACCGCACTCAGCTTTCCTGCCCTTTCAAACTCTGCAAGCTTATAATGTGCTTTATTCGGTTTTTTATCAAGGCAAAGCATTTTATCCTTGTAAAAGCGGTAAAATTCCTCTGTCTTTTTCATAAAAAATGTGTGACTGAGAATTGTTTCGGGCGGATAATCATATTTTTGATTATAAAGTCCGTCAACACTTCTGAAATCAGGAATACCGCTCTCGGTAGATACTCCTGCACCGCCAAAGAAAACAATTCTGTGGCTTTCATCAATCACCTTTTGAAGTTCTTCAACGCTGCTCATTACTGCATTGCCTCTTTCATCTGCTTAACATACTCGCAGACAGGCTCAACGCAGTCTTTGCCGTACTTGGCTACAATTTTTACAATAGCAGAACCAACTATTACGCCGTCTGCATACTGTGACATCTTCTTTGCCTGCTCAGGAGTTGAAATACCAAAGCCAACTGCACATGGAGTGTCGCTTACGGAACGCACAAGCTCAACCATTTCGCCGATGTTCGTTGTAATCTCTTTTCTCACACCTGTTACACCCATTGAAGAAACGCAATATACAAAGCCCTGTGATTCTTTGGCAATGGTCTTGATTCTGTCGTGTGAGGTAGGAGCAATGAGTGAAACAAGCTCTACTCCGTGCTTGTCGCAGTACGGCTGAAGCTCTAATTTTTCCTCAAACGGAACATCAGGAACAATTACAGCAGAAATTCCGCTCTCTGCACACTTTGCCATAAAAGCGTCTGTACCATATACAAAAATCGGGTTCATATATGTCATAACTGCAAGTGTCGCCTTAACCTGTGGGCGGATTCTCTTTACCATATCAAAAATTTTATCTGTTGTAGTTCCGGCAGCCAAAGAACGAAGGTCTGCCTCCTGAATTACAACACCCTCTGCAATAGGGTCTGAAAACGGAATACCGATTTCAATAATATCCGCACCGTTTTCACTCATACCAATAAGAAGCTTTTCGGTAGTTTCAAGGTCTGGGTCACCTGCGGTTACAAACGGAATAAAAGCCTTGCCGTTTTTGAAGGCATCTTTAATCTTACTCATAAATATTCTCCCCTCTGTATCTTGCAATAGCGGCAACATCCTTATCGCCTCTGCCCGAAAGATTAACAACAATTATGCTGTCCTTGCTCATAGCAGGAGCAATTTTAATGCAATGTGCAACAGCGTGTGCACTCTCGATTGCAGGAATAATTCCTTCTGTGCGTGAAAGGTACTCAAACGCATTAACTGCTTCCTCATCAGTAACCGGCACATACTTTGCTCTGCCTGTATCGCTTAAATTAGCGTGCTCAGGACCAATACCCGGATAGTCAAGACCTGCGGAAATTGAATATACAGGTGCAATCTGACCGTACTTATCCTGACAGAAGTATGACTTCATACCATGGAAAATACCGAGTGTGCCGTTTGCTATAGTTGCGGCATTCTTTGGATTATCAACACCAAGACCCGCTGCCTCACAACCGATAAGCTGAACGCTCTCATCACCGATAAAGTCATAGAAAGCACCCATGGCATTACTGCCGCCGCCAACGCAAGCCATAACAACATCAGGAAGTCTGCCCTCTTTTTCAAGAAGCTGTGCTTTGATTTCCTTACCGATTACACTCTGAAAATCTCTTACAATCATCGGGAACGGATGTGGACCCATTACTGAGCCGAGTACATAGTGAGTATCGTCAACTCTGTTTGTCCATTCACGCATTGCCTCGTTTACGGCGTCTTTAAGTGTCATTGTGCCGGTTTCAACAGCATTCACCTTAGCACCTAAAAGCTTCATTCTATATACATTAAGGGCCTGACGGATTGTATCCTCCTTGCCCATAAAGATTTCACATTCAAGTCCGAGAAGTGCGGCAACCGTTGCAGTTGCCACGCCATGCTGACCGGCACCGGTTTCGGCAATTACTCTTGTCTTGCCCATTTTCTTAGCAAGCAAGCACTGACCAAGACAGTTGTTAATCTTGTGTGAACCTGTGTGATTTAAGTCCTCACGCTTTAAGTAGATCTTTGCACCGCCTAAGTCCTTTGTCATCTTCTCTGCATAATAAAGTAGTGACGGTCTGCCTGCATACTCACGCATAAGTGTGTCAAGCTCTGCAACAAACTCAGGGTCGTTTTTATATTTTTCGTATGCTTCCTCAAATTCATTAACGGCATTCATCAGGGTTTCAGGAACAAACTGTCCTCCGTGAACACCAAACTTACCTTTCGACATTGCTTTATCTCCTTATCATTAATCTCTTTTAATTATAACTTCGCACCGTTCAATTCTTCAAGTGCTTTCTTTTTATCGGCATTTCTCATAAGCGTTTCGCCTATTAAAAGTCCGTTTACTCCTGCATCTCTTAATTCCTGCACATCTTCGGCTGTTTTTATTCCGCTTTCGCCGACAAATAAAATTTCCTTTGGTACAAGCTTTCTCAGTCTTGTGCAGGTTGTGAGGTCAACCGTAAAGTCCTTTAAATTTCGATTGTTGACGCCAATCACTCTTGCCCCTGCATCTAATGCCGACTGCACTTCTTCTTCTGTGTGAGCCTCAACCAGAGCAGAAAGTCCGAGAGAATCACAAAGGTGTATCCATTTTTTAATGGTATCTGTGTCAAGTAATGCACAAATTAAAAGCACCGCTGACGCACCGATTACCTTTGCTTCATATATCTGATATTCGCAAACTGTAAAATCCTTTCGCAAAAGCGGAATTTTTACATTCTGCGATATTTCCTGCAAATATTCATTCTTACCTTTAAACCACTGCGGTTCTGTAAGTACAGATATTGCCGATGCTCCGGCATTTTCGTAATCCTTTGCAATCTGTACATACGGAAAATCTTCTGCAATAATGCCCTTTGAGGGTGAAGCCTTTTTTACTTCGCAAATGTAAGAAATTCCGTCCTTTGCAAGTGCCTTTTCAAAAGGAAATTCATCAGTAATTTTCATTGAAAGAGCCTTGCTCTTTATCTCCTCAAGCGGTACTTGCTTTTCAATCTCCGCATAGCGTTCACGGTTTGCCTGTGCTATAGTTTCAAGTATCATAGTATCACCATTACTCATTTGTAGCCTTTACAAACTCTTCAAGCTTTTCATAAGCTTTGCCATTGTCAATTAAGCTTTCTGCAAGGCGAATACCCTCGGCAATGCTCTCTGCTTTGCCTCCTGCACAAATACCAAGAGCCGAATTAAGCACTACAATATCTCTCTTTGCACCCTTTAGCTCACCCTTTAAAATCTGCTTAGTAATCTCAGCATTTTCCTTGCCGTCACCGCCAACAAGGTCTGCACTGCTGTAGGTAGGCATACCGAACTGTTCCGGAGTGATTTCGTATGAGCTGAACTTGCCGTTATTGATTTCACAAACCTTTGTAGGTGCGGTAACTGTTACCTCGTCCATTCCATCCATACCATAGAACACATAGCCACGCTTTACACCAAGGTTTGCAAAAACCCTTGCAATAGGCTCTACAAGTGCTTCTGAATACACACCTGTTACCTGTAAATTTGCAAAAGCAGGGTTTGTGAGAGGGCCTAAAACATTGAAAATATTTCTGATTCCGATTTCTTTTCTTACAGGGCCGACAAAACGCATTGATGAATGGTAGCTCTGTGCAAACATAAAGCAAATACCTGTGTTTTTAAGGATTTCTTCGCTTTTTTCAGGTGTGATTGTAAGATTAACACCGAGAGCCTCAAGGCAATCTGCCGCACCGCTTTTGCTTGACATTGAACGGTTGCCATGCTTTGCAACAGAAATTCCTGCTGCTGCAACCACAAAAGCCGCTGTAGTTGAAATATTGAATGTACCTGTGCCGTCACCGCCTGTACCTACTATATCAAGCACATCGGTATCTCTCTTTACATGAAGTGCCTTGTCACGCATTACTGTGGCACATGCGGTAATTTCATCAATGGTTTCTCCCTTGATTCTGAGTGCTGTCAAAAACGCTGCTGTCTGAGCCTGTGTTGCTGTGCCGCTCATCATTTCGTTCATTACTTCTGCTGCTTCATCATAAGTAAGGTTGTTGCCCTCTACTACCTTTTTGATTGCTTCCTTAATCATTTTTGTCACCCTTTCAACGCTTTTATAATTAAATGTTAATAAAATTCTTTATCATTTCCATTCCGTGAGAAGTCAGTATTGACTCCGGGTGGAACTGCAAGCCGTAAATTTCATAATCTCTGTGGCGAACTGCCATAACCTCGCCCATATCGTCCTCAGCTGTAACAATAAGCTCATCCGGGATTGTGTCTTTTTTGGCAATCAGCGAATGGTATCTCGCACCGTCAACTACCTTTGGAAGTCCTGCGAAAATTTTGCAGGTATTGTCAAGATTGATGTTGCTCTTTTTGCCATGCATAAGCTTAACTGCTCTTGTTATTTTGGCACCGAAAACCTCACAAATTGCCTGATGTCCAAGGCAAATGCCTAAAATCGGATATTCACCTTTAAGTTCTTTAATTACGCTTTCACAAACTCCGGCATCCTTTGGATAGCCCGGACCGGGAGAAAGAATAATATGTGACGGATTTAGCTTTCTGATGTCATCAACAGTAACTTCATCGTTTCGCACAACCTTTATATCCGGATTTATACTTCCGCAAAACTGAACAAGATTGTAAGTAAAGCTGTCGTAATTATCAATAAAAAGAATCACAATGCGTCAACCTCCCCTGCATTTTTAACCGCATTAATTACTGCAAGTGCCTTGTTGTAGGTTTCAAGGTACTCAGACTCAGGATTGCTGTCTGCAACAATTCCTGCACCCGCCTGAACATAAACCTTGTTGCCCTTTTTAACTGCCATTCTTATTGCAATACAAGTATCGAGGTTGCCGTTGAAATCAACATAGCCAAGAGCACCGCCATATACTCCACGAGGTGTTTTTTCAAGCTCATCTATAATCTGACAAGCTCTGATTTTTGGTGCACCCGAAAGCGTGCCAGCCGGAAGAAGTGATTCAACCGCATCAAATGCGTCAAGTCCGTCTTTAAGTTCTCCTTCAACCTCACTGCAAATGTGCATAATCTTTGAATATCTTAAAATCTGCTGATATGAAGTAACCTTAACAGAATTAAATTTTGAAATTTTACCAATATCGTTTCTGCCCAGGTCAACAAGCATATTGTGCTCGGCAAGCTCTTTTTCGTCCTTGATAAGCTCGTCGGCAAGAGCGTCATCCTCCTGCTTGTCTGCTCCTCTCGGTCTTGAGCCGGCAATCGGGAATGTGTTGAGAACACCGTTTTGCAATTTAACCAAGGTTTCAGGCGATGTACTGATGATTTCATCACCCTCAATGTTCATATATACCATATACGGTGATGGATTGGTAATTCTCAAAACTCTGTAAGCATTCAAAAGTGAGCCTTTGTACTCGGTTTCAAATCTACGGGATACAACGCACTGGAATATGTCGCCGTCATAAATGTATTCCTTGGTTTTATTAACCATATCGCAAAATTCTTCTTTGGTGTATGTGCTTGTAAATTCAACATTCTTGTCACTTTCAAGCTTTACAAGAGGTGCCGGGTCTGTAATTGTGCTGATAATTTCGTTAATATCATTTACAGCTTGGTCATACTGCCGCTTTGGGTCATAGGTTTTCATATTTACAATGACTGTCATCTTTTCTCTAAGATGATCATAAGCAATAATCTTATCGAAAAGCATCAGGTCAAAATCATTGGTTTCGCTTTCCTGCAACTTCAAAATTGGTTCGCTTACCGCAATCATTGCATATCCGTAATATCCTACAAGACCGCCTGTAAACGGTGGTAAATCTTCAAAACGAGGATTTTTATAATTTTTCATATATTTACGAATTTCTTCGTAAGGCTTGGCAGTTTTAATTGTTGCCTCACCCTCGCCTGTAATGGTGAGAACCCCGTTCTTATATACAAGTCTTGCTTTTGGGTTACAGCCTATAAAAGAATATCTGCCCCACTTTACACCTGCCTCAATACTTTCGAGCAAAAAGCACTTGTCTGACTTCTGTAAAATTTTTCTGAGCAAGGTAATCGGTGTGACCGAATCAGCATAAACTTCCTTATATACAGGAATTACATCGTATTCATCTTTAATTTTCATTACCTCATCAAAAGACGGTTTAATCATTTTTCTCACCCTTTTTCATAAATTTATAAACAAAAAGACCTCTGCCCCAACTAAGGGACAAAGGTCAGAAACGACTTCTGTGGTACCACCCAAATTGACGGAAAATCCGCCCACTCTCACAGCATACTGACATATGCCTCCTGCTATAACGGTCAGGTTCCGTCGGAAACTACTCAAATACTCTTTCGGTCCGCCCTCACGAGTCCATTCAGAAAAATCTCTGCTATCGGTTCGCACCACACACCGACTCTCTGCAAGCTTTGACTAAACTTACTACTCTCGCTCAATGGTTTAATTTTTAATTTATATATATTATATAACTGTAAAAATGAAATGTCAATAGGTTTTAACACTTTAAAGCGATTATTTTGAATTTTCTGCTGTCTTTAAAATTACAGTTGACTGTGCAGGCATTGTAAGCACTCCGTCTTTAATAGAAGTGTGCTGATATACAGCATTTTCGTCCTCGGTAGAGGTAAATGCACCGTCTTTATCAACAGGATAGCTTGCTACAAGTTCAGCTCTGATTTCAGGATTTGCAATCATAGCATCAGTAATTGTAAGTTCAGCACTTTCTTCTGCGTTCATATTGTGAATAACCATAAGCTTTGAACCGTTGTACTCAATATAATATGCACAAATTGAAGTATTGTCAAAGCTTTCAAGTCCTGTAATCTTGCCACGGGCAATCTCAGGGTTTTGATTTTTAATCTTAATAATTCTGCTGTAGAAGCTGAGCAATGAGTTAGAATCAGCCTGTTGCTGTTTTACACCGCCGTACTTGGTATCCTCGGCAACATCACCAACACCATTTACCCATATGCTCGGCAAATTGTTGCTGTCAAATATCATTGGGGTTCTATATGCAGAGTCAGAAGTTGTATTCGGAGCAGTAATGCCGATTTCCTCGCCATAATAAATGAACGGATTGCCCGGGAAGAGCATATAAACCGAAGCTGCCATCTTCTGATAGCTAAGGCCCTTTGGCTCAAGTGAATTGCCACTTCTCACCATATCATGGTTTGAAAGGAACATAGTAGGAATGTAGTTCTCATTGTTTTCATACATCTTGTCATTGTAATTCATTACCTTTTTGGCAATAGCTGTGCCACGCTGAGCAATGACTTCTGTTGAAAGTGTACCGCTTGTCTGTGAGAATTTAAAGGCAAACTGGCTGTCAATTCCTGACTTAAAGATTTCTTGAATCTGAGAGTCATCGTCCCAGTTTTCGCCCACTACATAGACATCAGGATTAACCTGCTTGCAGGTATCGTAAAACCAAGTTAAAAATTCTGTGCCGTCTGTAGATTTATTTGAGAAATACTTAACAGCGTCAAGACGGAAACCATCAACACCCCTGTCAAGCCAGAATTTAGAAATTTTTGCAAATTCTTCTCGTGTTTTGTCTGAATTTAAGTTCCACTCAGGCATTTCAGGTGAAAAATTCGCCTCACAAGCCATAGCATGTGAAAGATAATTTGTTTGAGTACCTGTGTCAAAGTAGGATGTCGGATGAATTTCAAAATACTGAGCATAACCGTCAAGGTTACCCTGCTCCACTTCTTCAACAGCCTTTAAATAATACGGATGCTGTGAAGAAGCGTGATTCAAAACGAGATCCATAATAACATTTATTCCACGCTTATGGCATTCTGACAAAAGCTTGTCAAAGGTATCGAGTGTACCAAAATCAGGATCAATATTATAATAATCTGTTACATCATACTTGTGATATGATGGTGACGGCATAATCGGAGTGAGCCAGATACCGTCAACACCGAGATCGTTGCCGGTGTTAGGATCACCGTCATTAAGATAATCAAGATGATCAATAATTCCCTGCAAATCGCCGACTTCATCACCGTTTGAATCTGCAAAGGAATTGACAAATATCTGATAATAGTTACGATATTTGTCAGTTGAGGCAGTGGCTGTAAGGGTATCTACAGGATCTTCATACGGCTGAGCACTACAGCCTGTGAGAATTGCACTTGCTGAAATTACAGCAATAAGTAAAAGTGAAAATATTTTTTTCATAAACTCTCCTTATAAAATCATTGATGTTAAATAGGAAATTTTAGTTTTTGTTAGTAAATAACATTGTTTTTTTGTTGAGGTGATATTGATAAGTTATAGTTTAACAACGGTCGAGGAATTTTGTTTGAATTAGCACAGACTTTATACTCGGAAATAAAAATTTGGTCAACCTTTTTTAAAGGTTGTGGGTGTGGGCAAAGCCCACAATACTTTACGCTAACGCAAGGTTTTGTTAGCCAAACAGCTTGCTGTTTGGCGGATTGAACACAATGGCGAAAGCATTATAATTTGCGATAGCATCACAAAAAGCTATTCTTCTTTATAAATGAATGATTCCTTTTTAATGGCTGTCGCCTGTTTTGTCAAACTTTGATGTATCACACAAACAGCGTTGCTGTTTGTGCACGATAGAGAGATATAAAAACAACTTTTCTTGGGCTTTGCCCAAACCCACGAGCCTTTAAAAAGGCTCGACCTAAATTTTATATCATTTATCAGAAACTTTCTTCTAAACAATAATTTACCCAACAATCAATATCATTTTTTAATTTAAGTCATTTAACCAAAAAGGGCGGCAGCCAAAGACTGCCACCCTAAAGTGATCAAATATTTGATTAACCCTTTACGCCGCCGGCTGTTACACCTTCAACATAATACTTCTGCATCTTGAGGAAGAGGAGGGTAATCGGAACAGCAACTACTACAGAACCTGCAAGGAACTGCTTATAGTACTGTGTCTTAAAGTCAATACTAATCATTAACTGTAAGCCGATAGCAACTGTGTAGTTGTCACGCTTATCACCCATGATGATCTTAGCAAGAATAAAGTCTGTCCAAGGGCCTATGAATGATGTAAGTACAGTATAAACTACGATTGGTTTTGACATAGGAAGAATAATCTTCCAGAAAATCTGGTTTTTAGTTGCACCGTCAATGGTAGCAGCTTCATCAAGAGCTCTTGGAATTGTATCAAAGAAGCCCTTAGAAATCTGATAACCAAGACCTGCACCTGCACTGTAGCAGATAACAAGAGCAACAAGCTGCTGAGTAAGACCCATAGCCTTTAAGAGGTAGTAAATAGCAATCATTGTCATAAAGCCCGGGAACATACCGAGGATCATACCAACATTGATGAACTTTTTACGAGATTTAAATCTTAAACGGCTGAATGCGTAACTTACCATAAGTACAGAAATTGTAGAAATTACGCAGCTGAAGCATGCAACAACAAATGTGTTTACAAACCATCTTGTAAAGTTAAGTGTACCGTGGCTTGTGAAAAGGTCAATGTAGTTCTGGAAAGTCCACTCATGAGGAATGAGATAGTTAACTACAGTAACACCTTCTGCACGGAATGAATGCATTAAAAGATAGATGAATGGGCAAATCCAAATAAATCCGAGAATAGCGAGGATTATGTAGATAAAAGTATTTGCCAAACCTCTTCTGAGTTTGTAGCTTTTTATCATGAGAACGCCTCCTCGTCTTTTGCAGATTTAGATGAGTTAAATACAATAAGTGAAAGCACAGCACAGATAATAAATACGATAATACCAATTGCCGCAGCAAGGTTGTAGTCAGATGAGTTCATAGTGAGCTTGAACAACCATGTTACGAGGATATCTGTATAACCTGCCTGATAGAATTTCTCTGTTGTTGGGCCACCGCCTGTGAGGAGGTAGATAACGTTAAAGTTATTGATGTTACCAACGAACTGAGTAATAAGCTGTGGTGTTGTTACGAAGAGCATGTAAGGAAGTGTAATGCTTGTAAATGTCTTTACAGGGCCTGCACCGTCAATACGAGCTGATTCGTAAAGGTCCTCAGGAATATTCATAAGAATACCTGACATTGAAAGAATTGTATATGGGATACCTACCCAACAGTTAACGATAATAACTGTAAGTCTTGCCATCAACGGAGTATTGTTAAGCCATTGAATTGCAACCGTTTGTCCTGTAATATTTGAAAGCAATACATTGAACGCACCGTTTTCCTGGAGCATCTGGTTCATAAGAAGAAGTGATACGAACTGAGGAACAGCAATTGT
>NZ_JBGVJL010000007.1:0-2810 GCF_045129435.1 Ruminococcus sp.
GTGCTTCACCCTCTCTAAAATGTCTTTCCTTTGGTTCATATTTCTACCTCCTGAGGAAAGTATACTCTCCTCAGGAGTGATCTGCCAAAATTGTACATTTTGAGTTGGCGATTTTGTGCATTTTCAGTTTAGCATTTATACTTTGCTTTAGCACACAAACAGCGTTGCTGTTTGTGCCGTATAAATTGCAATGAAAACAACTTTTCTTGGGCGTTGCCCAAACCCACGAGCCTTTAAAAAGGCTCGACCTAAATTTTTATTGTTTATCCGAAACTTTCTGCTAAAACATAATTTACCCCAACTATTGATAAAGAACCTTACTAAATAATCCACGCAAAAAAGCTGTACCGATAATTCGATACAGCTTTATGTATTATTCGGTTATGCCGTTACTTCTCAGATATTCCTCTATCTGCTCATCGTCCCATATACCGAGATCATCACAGCCTGCAAGGTGCTCGTTGTGGTGCTTTACCTCATGGTGCATAATTTTTTCAAGCTGAGTGTAAAGCCTCTCCTTTGGCAGACTGCCGTACACCCTCGCAATGCTTCCGTAGTAAAACACAATCGAGTTTCCGATTGAGCTACGCACATATTCGCCGAGAATATAAAGTTCTCCATGCTGACTCTGCGGGTGTAGCTTTGACTGTGGTACAAGCGACATTCCTGCATTCAGGTCACGAAAAAGTTCTGTCGGCATTGAATCTGCAATTTCATCGAGCATTTCAGCACATTCTTCAAAAGTAACCATAATTTTTACCTATTAATAATCGAGATAATCTTTAAGCTTTCTGCTTCTTGACGGATGTCTGAGCTTTCTTAAAGCCTTAGCTTCAATCTGACGAATACGCTCACGAGTTACATTAAACTCCTTGCCTACCTCTTCAAGAGTTCTGCTTCTACCGTCCTCAAGGCCAAAACGAAGTCTTAATACCTTTTCTTCCCTTGGTGTAAGGGTAGAAAGAACATCTGAAAGCTGCTCTCTGAGCATTGTGTGAGAAGCTGCGTCTGCCGGAGCAGGTGCACCGTCATCAGGAATAAAGTCACCGAGGTGGCTGTCCTCCTCCTCACCGATTGGGGTTTCAAGAGAAACCGGCTCCTGTGCCACACGCATAATTTCTCTTACCTTATCAACCGGTAAATCAAGCTCGTCTGCGATTTCGTCCGGAGTCGGCTCATGTCCGTTCTGGTGGAGAAGCTGGCTCTGTACTTTCTTAACTTTATTGATAGTTTCAACCATATGAACAGGAATACGGATTGTTCTTGCCTGGTCGGCAATGGCTCTTGTAATAGCCTGTCTGATCCACCATGTAGCGTAGGTAGAGAACTTAAAGCCCTTTGTATAGTCAAACTTATCTACAGCCTTAATAAGACCGAGATTGCCCTCCTGAATAAGGTCGAGGAACTGCATACCTCTGCCAAGGTAACGCTTTGCAATACTTACCACAAGTCTGAGGTTTGCCTCTGAAAGACGCTGTTTTGCCTGCACATCGCCCTGTGAAATACGAATAGCGAGGTCAACCTCCTCTTCAGAAGAAAGAAGCGGTACTCTGCCGATTTCTTTAAGGTAAACCTTTACAGGGTCATCAACGGTGACAGCACCGTCTGCAACAAAGTCTGACTCCTTACCAAGGTCAATATCGTCAATTTTTATGTCACCCATATCCTCAACGATTTCAATACCCTGCTGTTCAAGGTTGTCATAGAGTTTTTCGAGCTGTTCGGGGTCAAAGTCCATTTCGCCGATAGCATCAAGAATATCCTGGTTGCTAAGCTGTCCTTTTTGCTTACCAAGTTCCAAAAGCTCTTTAACAACTGTTTTCTTGTCCTGAGGTGCGTTCATACTCATTTTCCTTTCTTCAATGCACAATGGTTATATATTGTATAAGCTAAACAAATAAAAACTATTTTTTGTTTTGTTTAAGCCTTTTTAGGTAATCGTTAATGTCATTTGCCGACATATCTGCAAGCTTGTCCGAGGTAAGCTTACTGCTCTCCTCGTTTATCACCTTTATGTACTCCTCAACCGCCTGCCTTGTTGATGCCGCAGGAATGGTGGTGGAAATAAGCTTATAAAGGTAAGAAACCTCGTCTGTGGTAAAGTCGGATGACACACTTGTGAGCGGCTCATAACCGCCCTTTATCTTATCAAGCACATACTCATAGTAGCGTTTGATGAGTGAATTTGAAAATTTATCGGGTGAAACCCTTTCTGAAATACTGTTTGCATAGTCAGGATTATTTATAAGATAGACAAGCAAAGCTTCCTCCGCACTTGAACTTCTCGGCTTTTTGAAATGCTCCTTGTTAATCTTATCACTCTGTCCGTTCAGCTCAGCCTGAATCTGGCGAATTTCCTTTTTGTTTTCCTCTCGCCTGCCACGCCGTCTGATTTTTGCAACCTGCTCTTTAAAGGCATTTTTATCAATTTCAAGCTCAGTACAAAGCTTTGAGGCAAACACATCTTGCTCAATCGGACTTTCAATGGTCGCAATGATTTTTGCTGCGTCATTTAGAAAAGCTACTCTGCCGTCTGTGGTGTTGAGATTATAGTTTTCCCTGAGTTTCATCAGTCGGTACTCAACATCATTACCGCATTTGTCTATTAAAAGCTTGAATGCAGCAGGGCCGTTCTCGCCCTTTGAACGAATGAACTCGTCCGGGTCTTTGCCACTCGGAACGGTTAGAATCTTAATCGGCAGTCCCACATTACGCAAAATCTGAATTGCCCTTGCCGTTGCTTTCTGACCTGCACCGTCTGCGTCATAACAAATAATGACCTCATCGGCATATCGTTTCATCAGCACAGC
>NZ_JBGVJL010000008.1:0-3341 GCF_045129435.1 Ruminococcus sp.
CAGAAATTTTAAACGTTTCCGTAACCGTATTTTACATATGTTTTCTCACCAAATGCAAAAACAAGCGATAGCTTGATTTACTATCGCTTGTTCATTTCAATTCTTCTTTTTCGGGTTTACCCCAACTATTGACATTGAGCCAATATTCAACAGATACGGTTTTATCGGCAACGGTCGCTTTGCTGATACCATACGATTTTGCCTCCGCTTCTTCGGTGTTTTGTTGAGCGGCATTAAATTCGTCCGAAATCATATTTCCGACTGTGGAATTGCCCTCAACCGTAACGGTGTTATTAACAATATTATTCGTTGTAATATTGTTGTTTTGCTCTGCCGCATTCGGATATACCATACTTGTCGATACCATAAGCATAGTAACCAAAACAACAGATATTGCCTGTTTTAATTTTTTCATCTTATGTACTCCTCTTCTTTTTTATACAAAATTGTATATGCTACAATATTATATCATACAGACAATATATCAACAATTGTTTAAAATTCCAATAATTTATTATTTTTATGTATATATTAACGAAAAAGGCTGTTGCAAGTAATACAACAGCCTAAAAATACTATTAAATTCATTCAGCAAGCATATTCAACAATTCTTCTTCCGAAATAATCGTAATACCGAGTTGCTGTGCTTTTGTCAGCTTACTTCCGGCATCTTCGCCCGCAAGCACATAATCGGTCTTTTTAGAAACCGATGAGCTTGTTTTTCCGCCATTCTGCTCAATCAGCTTGCCCGCCTCACTTCTCTTCATTGTGGGCAGAGTACCGGTAAGCACAAAGGTTTTACCTTCAAAAATTCCGCCCTTCTTTTTCTGCTCAGAGGGCTTCATCTCAAGTCCGAGTTCCTTTAATTCAGCTATGAGATTTTTTGTGCTTTCGGCAGAAAAATAATTCACAACGCTGTCAGCCATTACAGAGCCAAAGCCCTCTATGGCAGAAACCTGTTCAGCGGTTACATTCAACAAATCATCAATGCCCGAAAAATTTTCACACAAAAGCTTGGCGGCCTTTAAACCGATATTTCTTATACCAAGGGCAAAGACAAGTCTGTAAAGCTCGTTTCGCTTTGATTTTTCGATTGATTTAATAAGATTTTGAGCCGACTTTTCAGCCTTGCGGTCAAGTGCTGTTATGTTCTCAGCGGTAAGTCGGTATAAATCGGCAGGAGATTTTACAAGCCCCTCAGCAACAAGCTGTTCAAGTACAGCCGGACCGAGTCCGTCAATATCCATAGCATCTCTGCCGACAAAATGAATGAGATGTCGCATAAGCTGAGCAGGACAGTCGGTGTTTGTACAGCGGATTGCCGCCTCGTTTTCATCACGCACAACAGGAGTGTGACAGGACGGACAAAGCTTCGGAAACTCAAAAGGCACTGCATTTTCACCATGCTCCTTGACAGAAAGCACCTCAGGAATAATCTCTCCCGCCTTACGGATAATTACAGTATCGCCAACGCAAATGCCCTTTTCCTCAATAAAATCTTTATTGTGCAAGGTTGCTCGACTGACTGTAGTACCTGCAAGAAAAACAGGCTCAAAAATTCCCACAGGAGTAAGCACACCTGTTCTGCCGACATTTATTTCAACCTCAAGAAGCTTAGTTGCTTTTTCTTCAGGCGGATACTTATAAGCCTCAGCCCATTTAGGATATTTTGCGGTACTGCCTAATAATTCTCTGACAGAAAAATCATCAACCTTTACCACCGCACCGTCAATGGCATAGTCAAAAGTACCACGCATATTGCCTATACGCTCAATCTCCTCAACAGCGTCCTCCATAGTATCAAAAATATTATAAAAGGCTGTCGGAAATCCAAGCTTGGTAAGGTAATCAAGGCTCTGGTGGTGGCTTGTAAGCTCCACACCTTTTATCTGCTGAATATTAAACACGAAAATATCAAGCTTACGCTTTGCTGTAATTTTAGAATTTTTCTGTCTGAGTGAGCCGGCGGCAGCATTTCTCGGATTTTTAAAAGGTTTTTCCTCGTTATCCTCCTGTTCCTTTACAAGCTCGTTAAAGCTATCAAAGGACATATATACCTCGCCACGCACCTCCAAAAATTCAGGTGCATTCTCAAGCTTTTTCGGAAGTGAACGGATTGTCATAAGATTGTCGGTAACATCTTCGCCCACAGTGCCGTCACCACGGGTTGAACCACGCACAAATACGCCGTTGCGGTACTCGCAAGAAACCGAAAGTCCGTCAAACTTTGGCTCGACAACATATTTCACATTCGGTGCAACCTCTCGCACTCGTCTGTCAAAATCTAAAAGTTCGGCATGAGAAAAGCTGTCATGCAGACTTTCCATAGGCACAGCGTGAGTTACAGGTGAAAACTTTTCTCCACGCTCACCGCCTACTCTGTTGGTAGGAGAAAGCGGTGATTTTAGCGTTGGAAATTCATTTTCAAGGTTTTCAAGCTCACGCAAAAGCATATCGTACTCATAGTCCGAAATCTCAGGATTGTCGAGGTTATAGTAACGATTGTTGTGGTATTCAAGCGTTTTTGTAAGCTCTTTAATTCTTTGTTCTGCCAGAATTATATCCATATAATCTATCCTTATTTTTCATTTACATAAAGCAAACAAAATGATTTTTAGAAACATTTCTTTTTAAAATTAAGCAATGTGAAAACTACTTATTAACCGCTGAAGTTCCTTTTTCTTTCAAATAAGTTGACTCAAGGTCGGCAAGGTGAAGCTTTACAGCGAGCGGATAACGCTCATATGCAAGCGAAATTGAATTACTGTTTTTGTCACCAAACTCGCCCATATGCCAACGGATTGCCATAGCCTCATCTATTTTTAGGTGCATTTTACGCTCAATGAGAAAAACTGACTTTTCGCCATGTCCGTATGGGAACTGATCCTCTATAGCGTAATAAGGTACTTTTTCCCATGCACCTGTAAGCTCGTTTTTAACATTTCTTGATGACACCTTATAAAACTGTGCCTTGCACAAATCGTGCAAAAGTCCACAAATCGCAAAGCTTTCTATGCTGTCGGTTTCCTCGTCATAGTGCTTTTCCATCATTGTGTTAAACACGCTTACGGAGTGCATTACCAGTCCGCCCTCACAGGCACAGTGATACTTTGTGCTTGCAGGTGCTGTAAAAAAGTCGGTACGCTTGAGCCACTCGAGCAGTTCATCTGCACCGTTGCGTGTTATGTACTTTGTATAAACCTCAATAAATTCTTCTCTTGGAGTCATTTTTATCGCTCCTTTAAAAATTAATAGAACAAAAGGGCATCCCTATTTGGAATGCCCTGTTTAATAACAAATTATTCAGCAACCTCTTCAGTAGCCTCAGCAGGAGCCTGCTC
>NZ_JBGVJL010000009.1:0-8688 GCF_045129435.1 Ruminococcus sp.
GAAAAGCTCCAAAAGAAAGCACGCTTAAGGGAACAGGGCTTTCAATGCCCTTTTCCCTTAAGTATCCCTTTTCCCCAAACGACCAAGGTCAGCGACCTTGGAACTACATACTTTTGATTTTCTGTCACAGATTTGTTTTGAAAAAGGTTTGATTAAAGGATTTTTTAGTCTAAATTCCAACATCATCTAAGTGCATTTGTTTATAAATTAATATGGTCTTGTTGTGGTGGTTTGTTCTCTTACAGAGGAGAACTTCCACGCTCTTATGTTGATTTCTGTTATGCCTGTGCCACAGTATTCGCAGAATTTTTGACCTAAGTTTTTGATAGGAGCACCGCAGTTAGAGCAGTTTATGCCAAGTCCCTCACTGCCGTTTGCCACCATATCCACATTCTGAACATACACAAGCTCGGTTTCATACACGCTCTGGGTTTTCATATTCTTTTCGCCGTACACAACATTTCCGACAGCGTCTGTGGTGTAGGTGTAAGAACCAACCGATGATACAAACACAATTCTTGCCGTAGCACCGTCCTTTGTGTAGCGTGAAATTTCTGTGCGATGTATTACCACATCATTAAAATTCTGTGTATATCCTCTGCTGTCGAGGTCGGTAATAATACCGCTTACGCTATCCTTTAACGCATTTGAACATTCGCCGTACAAAAGTGACGGATTTTTTTCCTCAATCGAGTTCATATAGCTACGCAGTACGGTTTCTGTCTTTTGCCTGTAGTCGTCATAATCAAATTCTGGAAAATCTCTTTGTATTCTCGGCAAGCATAGGCTTGTCATAGCCTGCAAAGAGCGTGGAGTTTCACTCATAGTACGCTTTTGATTATTAATTCCCTGAGCAAATGAGTCTGTGCCAAACATAGTTCTTGAAATATGTCTGATTCCGTTTCTTATTTTGTAAACCGCCACCGCAATGACAATGG
The DNA here is from genome assembly GCF_045129435.1 of Ruminococcus sp. Taxonomy (GTDB): domain Bacteria; phylum Bacillota; class Clostridia; order Oscillospirales; family Acutalibacteraceae; genus Ruminococcoides. The sequence continues at coordinate 939 of NZ_JBGVJL010000009.1, forward strand.
CAACCACTGCAATCAATACAAGTGTTACAATCAGTCCAACAGGCACATCACCTGTCGAAGCAGCCGCACTTTTTGCAAAAAAAGCATCTCCGACAAATATTTGATTCATCGTTTACTCCTGTGACTTTACAGAAATGCCGAGTACATCCAGGCTCTCATCATCAACAACAGACGGACAAGCTGACATAAGCTCGCTTGCGTTCTGTACCTTAGGGAATGCTGTAACATCACGAAGGCTGTCAGTACCGCACATAAGCATTGTAACTCTGTCAAGACCAATGCCCATACCGCCATGTGGTGGTGCACCGTACTTATATGCTTCTACAAGGAAGCCGAATTTTGCTTCAATTTCCTCATCAGTAAGCTTTAGTGCCTTAAACATTCTCTGCTGTAATTCATAATCTGTAATACGCATTGAACCGCTTGAAAGCTCTGTGCCATTAAGTGTGAGGTCGTAAGCCTTAGCAATAACCTTCGACGGGTCTGTATCAAGATACTGCAGGCACTCTTCCTTAGGCATTGTGAACGGGTGGTGCATTGCAAGCCACTCGCCGCTTTCCTCGTCATACTCAAAGAACGGGAAGTCAACAATCCAGAGGAATTTGAATACATCCGGAATAATGTCGAGCACCTTGGCAACCTTGAGTCTTAATGCACCGAGTGTTGAAAGGACTGTGCTGTTCTTGTCGGCAACAATGAAGATAACATCGCCTTTTTCGGCACCGAGTCTTTCGTAAATTGCAGAAAGCTCTTCCTCTGTCATAAACTTCTTGAACGATGCGTTCGGCTCGTCAACCCATCTTACATAAGCAAGACCCTTTGCACCGATACCCTTGACATACTCTGTGAGCTTATCAATTTCTTTTCTTGTATATACAGAGGCAGCGTTCTTGGCAACAATAGCACGAACAGAACCGCCGTTTTCAACAGCACTTGTAAATACGCTGAAGCCGCAGTCCTTAACAAGGTCAGAAATGTTCTGAATCTTCATATCAAAACGAATATCAGGCTTATCTGAACCATAGTTTTCCATAGCCTCGTTGTAGGTCATTTTTTCAAACGGAGTTACAAGCTCCTTGCCAAGCACTTCCTTAAACAAACGCTTGAAAAGTCCCTCGTTGATTTCCATAATTTCGTCCATATCAACAAATGAAAGCTCCATATCAATCTGAGTAAACTCAGGCTGACGGTCGGCTCTCAAATCCTCATCTCTGAAACAACGGGCAAGCTGAATGTAACGATCAAAGCCCGATACCATTAAAAGCTGCTTGTAAATCTGCGGTGACTGCGGGAGAGCGTAGAACTTACCCTTATGAATTCTTGACGGTACAAGGTAATCTCTCGCACCCTCAGGAGTTGACTTAATCATCATCGGGGTTTCAATCTCGATAAAGCCGTTCTCGTAGAAGTAATCTCTTGCAACCTTTGCAATCTTACTTCTCATAATGATATTGTTCTGAATCGGACGGCGGCGAAGGTCAAGATAACGATATTTAAGTCTTAACTCCTCGTTTGTATTGGTTTCGTCAACGATTTCAAAAGGCGGTGTCTGAGCCTTTGAAAGAACTCTGAGGTCTGTTACCATAACCTCAATATCGCCTGTAGGAATATCCTTGTTCTTTGAGCTTCTCTCACATACTATGCCCTTTGCAGCCAAAACATACTCACTGCGGCAGGCAAAAGCCTTATCAAAAATTTCTTTATCTGTCTTATCGTTAAAAGCAAGCTGTACAATGCCTGTGCGGTCACGCAAATCAATAAAAATAAGCTGACCTAAGTCACGACAACGCTGTACCCAACCGCAAACTGTAACTTCTCTGCCGACATCTGTAATTCTTAAATCAGAGCAGTAGTCGGTGCGTTTAAGTCCTGTCATAAATTCTGCCATTTTTGTATATCTCCTTAAATTAAGTTGTTAATGCTTACAGCTTAAAGCTGTCAACATCAGCAAGCTGAAGTACCATAAATTTTTCTGCAAAGGTGTCATCAAGCACAACTTCTGTCTGCTCACCGCTTGTCATATTCTTAATAACAGCCTTGCCCTGCTCAATTTCATTGTCACCAAGCACCATAGAATACTTTGCACCGATTTTATCGGCATACTTCATCTGTGCTCTCAGTCCTCTGCCTACAACATCGGTTTCGGCAATAAGACCGCATGAACGAACAGCCTTGATAATCTCAAATGATTTCAGCGAAGCCTTGTCGCCCATTACGGCAACATAAAGGTCGCAGGTTGACGGCTGTGGAATTTCAATGCCCTGCTTGTCCATAAGCATTAAAAGTCTTTCAATACCCATCGCAAAGCCAAGTGACGGCAAGTGCTTACCGCCAAGCTCCTCAATAAGTCCGTCATATCTGCCGCCGCCGCAAACTGTGCCCTGAGCACCGATAAAATCGGTAACAAACTCAAAAACAGTCTTTGTGTAGTAGTCAAGGCCACGAACGATTGTAGGATTTACTGTATATTCAACACCGGCAGCGTCAAGATATTTCTGAACGCTTGCAAAGTGCTCCTTACATTCATCGCAAAGATAATCTGTAATTTTAGGTGCGTTCTCTGCAATCTTTGAGCAAACAGGACTCTTGCAGTCGAGTATTCTCATCGGGTTTTTCTCAAGTCTTGAATTACAGGTTTCACAAAGCTCATCCTTATAACCGTAAAAATACTTCTTGAGTGCCTTGTGATATTCGGCACGACAGGTTGGACAGCCGATTGAGTTAATCTCAAGTCTGAGCTGCTTAATTCCAAGGCGGTCAAAAATTGACTGTGCGGCACAAATAAGCTCTGCGTCTGCAACAGGTGACTGTGTACCGTAGCACTCAAGACCGAACTGGTGAAACTCTCTGAGTCTGCCTGCCTGTGGCTTTTCGTAACGATAGCAAGATACAAAATAGCTTGCCTTAATCGGTAAGCTTTCATTTACAAGACCGTGCTCGAGCACCGCTCTTGCCGCACCTGCTGTACCCTCAGGACGAAGTGTAACGCTTTCACCGCCCTTTGTGTCGAATGTGTACATTTCTTTCTGAACAACATCGGTTGTTTGTCCCACACCTCTTGCAAAAAGCTCGGTGTGCTCAAATACAGGTGTACGAATTTCCTTGAAGCCATAAGACGCTGATTCCTTACGCATAACATCTTCAACAAACTGCCAACGGTAGCTGTCCTTTGGCAAAACATCTTCTGTGCCCTTAATCTTTTTGGTTATTACTCCCATTATTTCCTCCGAATTATAAAACCTTTTGTATTAATCAAAATCTCCGTATAAACACAATTATCGGGCAGCACAATACCGCCCGACAATGAAATCGTTTTTTACTTTAAAATATTTCTCCAATCAAGGTCGCCACGCTCCAGACCATGAATGAGTACCTCGGCGGTTGCAATATTTGTGGCAACCGGAATATTGTGCATATCGCAAAGTCTGAGCATATTCATATCGTTAGGCTCGTTTGGCTTTGGATTGAGCGGATCTCTGAAAAAGAGAAGCATATCTATTTCGTTACAAGCAATTCTTGCCGCAATCTGCTGGCTGCCGCCCTGTGAGCCTGCCAAAAACTTCTGAATTGTAAGACCTGTTGCCTCTGAAACCATTTTACCTGTAGTACCTGTTGCACAAAGGTTGTTTCTGCTCAAAACACCGCAATAAGCAATACAGAACTGTACCATAAGTTCCTTTTTTTCGTCATGTGCAATAAGAGCAATATTCATACACAAATTCCTCCCTATATATTAAAAGGCTTATCCTTTGAACGCAAGAGGTATTCTCTCTCCCTCAAGTCTGCGGGCAAGGCAATCAAAAACCGATGCCGCCGCACTCCAGTTAAGCCCAGCAACTCCACGCTGCATAATAACTGATATTCTTATGTCAAACGGTACAAGTGCAATAAGCTGAGTTTGCACCGCATCAATAACTTCGTCAAGGTCGGCATAAAAGCCAAGCTCTGTAAAAGTTTTTCTGTCAAAGCGATTGATAACAAGCCTTTGGTTTTTAATTCCCAAGGCATCAAGCTTATTTTTTACTTTCAATCCGCCTCGCACACTTGTAGGCTCTGCATTTGCCACAATAAGTGCCCTGTCGGCAGGTGTAGCGGCAGTAACAAAGCCTGAGCCAATGCCTGCCGGTGAGTCGATTATTACAAAATCATAATCAACCTTTAAAGTGTCAACAAGCTGACGAAACACACCCGGACTAAGCTCATTATCGGTATCAAAAGGTGCTGCCATGAGATAAAGATTTTCATTGTTTTTGCTTTTATAAACAGCGTCTGCAAAAGCGCAGTTGCCGCTTACGGCGTCTGCCGCATCAAAAACAATGTCGTTTTCCATATCGAGCATAATATCAAGACCACGCATACCGCAGTCACAGTCGATAAGCAAAACCTTTTTGCCCTGCTTGATAAGGGCAACCGAAAGGCAAATGCACACAGTTGATTTTCCGGTGCCTCCCTTTCCGGAGGCTACAACTATAACATTATCCATAATATATACTACCTCTGAATTATTCTATCATATTTTTGTCAAAAGAGCAATAAAGGAGAGTAATTTTATCAAACAAAAATTATATGTACTTTTTATGCAAAATATATAATTTTACCGTTATACTTTTCGCATTTTTACATTTTTACCATAATTTGATGGTAAAAATACACTAAACTACAGTTTAATTTTTTCAATTATAAAAACTTTTTTTGATTTTTGCAATTCTTTTTGTATGCAAGCAAGCAATTTTAAAAATTCTTTTTTCCACACTCTGTCCTTTATTTATATAAAACATCTTAAAATAGAGTTTGTTTTTAAATTATATCACCTTTCGCCGTCAAAACAAGCATTATTTTGCTGATAAAGGATTTTTACATACAAGCAAAGCTTATTTGCCGTTATCGGCAAGAAATACTGATTTTGCAAGTGTATAATTCGTTGATTTCTTGCCGATAATATAGTCAATTTCACATAAAATTTGCAAAATGGCAGACATCGCATAACGCTGATGTCTGCCATTTGATTGTCATTTCTATTTTTTAATATCTTTAACTGAACATAAGCGTAGCAATACCGACTCCCGCTAATGATAATAAATATTTGATAGAATATCTAATTAATGATGAAAGAAAATCCGAATAATTATATATACATACCGATACAATAGCATTGCTGATAAAATTAAACACAAGCACAAGGACACAACATAAAAGCATCAGATTAGCGGTAGAGTTAATACCTACTTTAAATGTGAATATCTCAGTGGTTTTTATTGCAATAAAAGGACTGATTAGTTCGCATATGCATCTTAAAATTATAAAGATAATTATAAACAAACTTTCTTTATACCAATAATCAATGAAAAAAATCACATCAAAAGCAAGTTCGATAATTAAATACGGGGCAATGTACACATATCTGAGTATAGGAGAATTGTATTTTGTCAATTTCACAATACCCACAAGAAAAACTCCGTAGAATATAAATTCCAGCAAAAGCAATATACTCTCATCGTAAAAGTTGAATTTCAAAATCGTGACAAGCGTATAAAGCATTGGCAGCACAAGCCACCACCAATTAGCTTTAAATTCTTCTTTTATTGATAAATCATTTACGGCTCTTTCCAACTCAAACTCCTCCTTATATAATTTTACAAACGCCTTTAATACTTATAATTATAAATATTTCAGATCCGAATTTCAACAGTAGATATTCAAACTGATTTTTTCATATTTTTAAATATATTCATTATTTTGAATTTTCCAATCATTTTTATGGTTCTATAATAAAAGTTGGGGTAACACTGATAAATTATGGTTTAGCGGAAAGTTTCGGATAAATAACAAAGAAATTTAGGTCAAGCCTTTTTAAAGGCTTGCGGGTATGGGCAGAGCCCATAAAATCTTCCAATATAACAATTTATCAGGCACAAACAGCAACGCTGTTTGCGTGATAGAGCAAAGTTTGACAAAACAGGCGACAGCCTTTAAAAATAAGAAATAATTTATAAATAGAAAAAGAATATCTTTTCTGTTTTGTGTTGCTATCGCAATTAAAATGCTTACGCTACTGTGTTCAAGCTGACAAACAGCAGGCTGTTTGTCTATCAAAGCTTTGCATAATGGGAAAGTATTGTGGGCTTTGCCCACGCCCACAACCCTTGAAAAAGGTTGACCAAATTTTTATTTTCGGGTATAAAGTTTGTGATAATTTAAGTAAAAGTTTCCCGACCGTTGCTAAACAGTAATTTATCAGTATTACCCAAAATTTAAAACAAAACCAATAAAATTTGCAAAAGGGCAGACATTGCATAACGCTGATGTCTGCCCTTTTGACTATCCTTTCTATTTTTCAATAGCTTTAACTAAATATAAGCGTAGCAATACCGACTCCCGCTAATGATAAAAAGGATTTGATAGAATATGATAAAAAATACCGATTAAATTTTACAATTCACGCCAATAGCGGTTAATATCGGCAGGAAGATTTTCTATGCTGTCGCCGATAATTTCCATATATTCCTCTTCGATGATTATCGGCACAATAAAATATTGCCCATCTTTATTCAAGCCAAATAATTCACCGCTGCCGTTTGAGCCGATAATAATATTGCCGTCAGGCAAGTATTCTTTATAATCATTATTTACACTTTCCAACTCTTCAATCGGGAAAATGACAAGCCACGACTCGCCGGTATCTCCTTCTCCGCCATTATGTCTTTTCATAAATTCAATGTATTCTGTCGGTAATTTCAAACCGCACATTATTTCAGGAATTGTCCCTTGATACGGATCATTAAATTCAAATTCTGACCACATTTTTGTCCTCCTTAATTATTTCACTATTCCGCATACCTGCACTACCACGTCTATCCAACGCTCCGCATCCAACAATAATTCCTCATGCTGAAGATCATATTCACAAATATCCGGATTCTCAAAATATTTTAAATAACGCTTTCGATATTTCTCGCCCATCTTCAGTGCATAAAAAACATGGATTGTTGTCCCCGGCACTTGAATATGTTCGCCTACTTTTGTATAGAAATCCGTACAAAACTGATTTTTCATAGACTCTTTTGATATAAAAGAAAAATCAATTTCACTGCCGGCACCCATCATTTTCATAAATCTCTTTATATAATCGGAGCTGTCGTTGCCACTATTCATTTTCTTCTCAAAAACCTTTTTCATTAATCCGCCGCCCTTTTCGGAAATAAGCGGATAAAAAATCGGCATTATGAGGGCTGTTTCCAAATGTGCCAACCATTTTGGAGCTTGGTCCATATCGCTGGAGCCTATAATAGCATGGTCAATATGAATATTTTGGCGGCTTACAAGGAGAGAAACGAAAGAACCTCCCAATGAACAGCCATAAGCCGCAAATATTTTTCCACCCAAATTTTCCCTTACATAACTCTCAATTTTTTCCGTTTCATCAAGTTCCGAAATAAAAGTGGTATTTTCTGTTTCATCAAAGCCGCTATAACTAACAATAAGTGTATAAAAATATTGCTGTAAGCCCTCCAATACATGACCAAAGTTTGTTTTCCAATAACAGCATGTTCCCGGAAACAACATAATAGACGGTTTGTTTCTGTCACCAAATCCATATATTTTCATATGTAGGCTCTATAATAAATGTTGGGGTAACAAATAGAGCCTACAAAAATAATTTTAAAAAAAGTAGAGCATATTTGTCTAAAATCCGTTAAAATAGAATTGCTTAGAAACCAGAAACGGAGGAACAAATATGCTCTACAAATAT
>NZ_JBGVJL010000010.1:0-14610 GCF_045129435.1 Ruminococcus sp.
GTGATCTGCCAAAATTGTACATTTTGAGTTGGCGATTTTGTGCATTTTCAGTTTAGCATTTATAATAGTCTTGGAAACGAAAGGACGATGGAGCAATGTAAAGACCGCAGAAAACGGCGAAAGCAGACAATCTTTGTGGTCTGATTTCCAGAGTACTGCGTTGTCGTCCTTGCAAGGCGACAGCCTTGTGTTAAAAAATAAAGATAGTAAGTAAGCCATGCAACCGCAAAATAAGCGGCTTGCTACCAAGAGTAGCGGAAAAAATCCTCAATGTAAACCGGAATTTCTTGTTTTGTAAGGTGCATTTTCCTATAATGTGGTCGTAAAATGAAAAGGAGATGCAAACAAAATGAAGAAATTTTTGATGATATGGTCCGGCGAACTCATATCAAGTATCGGAAGCGGTATGACAGCTTTTGCACTGTCTGTATATGTTTATCAGACAACGGGCAGTGCAACATATGTGTCTTTGATTACACTGCTTGCTTATCTGCCGACTGTCCTGTTAAGTCCTCTTGGCGGTGTGCTTGCAGACAGATATGACAGACGGCTTTTGATGATTATCGGTGATTTGTTCTCGGGTCTGGGTCTTGCGTATGTACTTTGGAATATACAGACAGGCTCGGACAGTATGCTCCCAATATGTATAGGCGTTACCTTTAATGCAGTTTTTGTCGCTCTTCTTGAGCCGTCCTTTAGGGCTACGATTACAGAGCTTCTGACTGAGGAGGAATATGCAAGGGCAAGCGGTATGGTGCAGATAGCAGGAAATGCAAAATTCCTGATTTCTCCTGCACTTGCAGGAATACTTCTCGCCGTGGCTGATATCCGTCTGATTCTGCTGATTGATATCGGAACATTTCTGATTACTGTCACAACAGTCGCAATCGTCAGGAAATCGGTTGGCAAGGCTGTTAAGACCGAAAGGCAAAGTATCGGCAGAGAAATGAGGCTTGGTTTTGCCGAAATCAATAAAAGCAAGGGTATCCGCATACTTATTATACTGATGTCCTTTGTCTGCTTTTTTGTGGGAATTTTACAGACGCTTACTTCCCCTATGGTGCTTGCCGTAAGCAACGCAGAAACAGTCGGATTTATGGAATCACTGTGTGCTGTGGGAATGCTTTTGGGAAGTGTGTTCATCGGCATACTTGGCATTAAAAAGAACTTTTCAACAGTCCTGTGTGTTGCCGGAATTTTAAGCGGAATATTTATTGCTCTTACAGGAGTGAACAAAAGCATATTTGTTACAGGCGCAGGTATTTTTCTCTTTTTTCTTGCTCTGCCCTTTATGAATACAAGCGCCGATGTGCTGATAAGAAAAAACATTCCCAATGAGCTTCAGGGCAGAGTATGGGGAATTATCAGTCTGCTGTCCCAGACAGGTACAGTATTAGCTTATGCACTGAGCGGAGTGCTGGCGGATTATGTGTTTGAGCCGCTTCTTTCCGACAACGGAGTGCTTTCAGATAGCATTGGTGCGTTAATAGGAACAGGAACTGGCAGGGGAATAGGCTTTATGCTTATTTTGTCGGGTATCTGCATTATACCTGCCGCATTTGCAATAGGCAGAAGCCGCAGTATCCGCAGTCTGCAATAAAGGGAGGAGTAATCTGATGTATTTTAAGCTTTTAAAAAACGATTTCAGAAAAAATCCCGTAAGCAATCTGATTCTGTTCCTGTTTATGAGCTTGTCTGTAACTATTGCAGTAACCGTTACCCTTATGCTCACTCAGCTTTTTACCTCAATTACCGATATGTATGAAACGGCAAATCCTCCGCACTTTCTGCAAATGCACAAGGGCGAGCTTGTTCAGTCGGATATTGACAAGTTTAATGAAAGCTACGAGGGAATAAAGCATTGGCAGACTGTTACTATGATAACGGTAAACGGAAATGAGCTTACGGTATCCGACAAAAGCAAAGAAAAATTCAGCCTTTCAGATTGCAGGCTTGATATAAGCCTTGTAAAGCAAAACGATAAATATGATGTTCTGCTTGACGAAAACAGAAATAAATCGGAGATTAAAACAGGCGAAATCGGCGTTCCTGTTATTCTGCTTGATGAATTTGATATTGCGCTCGGTGACAAAATCACGCTTAACAGCGGTGATATTTCTAAAACCTTTACTGTAAAATCCTATGTCTATGACGGACAGATGAATTCAACGCTATGTTCCTCTACAAGATTTCTGATAAGTGATGAGGATTTTGATGCTTTGCTTGGAAATGTGGGCGAAACCGAATATCTTATTGAAGCCTACTTTACTGACAGCTCCCTTGCAGATGATTATCAGACAGCGTATGAGCAGAGCGAGAAAAATCTGCCAAAAAATGGTCAGGCAATCACATATACAATGATTTTTCTGTTGAGCGCACTTACCGATTTGATGGTGGCTATGGTATTTGTACTTACCGGTGTTTTGCTGATTACGATTGCCGTTGTCTGCCTGCGTTATGTGGTGCTTGCACAGCTTGAGGACGATATGCGTGAAATTGGTACAATGAAAGCAATCGGTATTCCGCAAAAGGGTATTTGCAGACTGTACCTCGGCAAAATCAGAATACTTATGGCGGCAGGCTGTGTAACAGGCTATGTGCTTGCGTTTTTGTCATCATCACTTCTTACAGAGCATATCAGCCGTACCTTCGGGCAACAACCTCTTGATATAAAAAGCTTTATTTTAGCTGGGATTGTATGTTTTGCCGTTTATGCAGTTATACTTCTGTTTACAAGGAAAATTCTCGGACGACTGCAAAAATCAAGTGTAACAGATTTGCTCGTAACAGAGAAAGGCTTTGGAAAAACAGGAAAAGTTAAGGACGACTTGCGCAAATCAAAGCATCTGCCGATAAATCTGCTCATAGCACTGAAAGAGGTCAGAAAAGGCTACGGCATTGTATTCGGACTGCTCTTGATAGTTTCGTTCTTAGTCATAGTTCCGCTCAGAACAGTGCAGACAATGGAGAGCAGGCAGTTTGTCACCTATATGGGCAGTCCGATATGCGACTTGCTGTTGGAGGTTGAGCAGGGTGAAGATTTGGAAGATCGAAAGGCAACCACCGAAAAAATATTGCTTGCTGAATCTGAGCAGGGTAATATTGAAAGCCTTTCTACACTGCGTAGAGTGCGCTTACAGGCACTCAGAAATGACGGTGAGATTGTCGGTATTCACATTGACAGCGGAGAAGGCGCAGGAAACGATTTAAAGTACCTTGACGGAGAAAAACCAAAATCAGAAACAGAAATTGCCCTTTCCTGCCTTATAGCCGATGATCTGGAAAAATCAAAGGGTGATACGGTAATCCTCATAATAAACGGCGAACAGCGTAAGTTTACCATCTGTGGGATTTACCAGGATGTCACAAGCGGAGGAAAAACCGCAAAGGCTGTTTGTTCATTCCCACAAGAGCCTGCGGAAAAATATACCTATCATATCAATCTATCGCAAAGCGGAAATCCAGAGCAGTTGATTGACAGCCTGGAAACTATGCTTACCGGCGGCTACAGTATTGAGAATATGGAGAAATTTGTAGGGCAAACCTTGGGTGGAGTGTCCGCACAGGTCAGGCAGTCTGCATATGCCGTGTTCTTTATCGGAATAACACTGACGGTTCTCATTGTAACCCTCTTTATGAAGCTGAAAATTGCAAGAAAAGGCGGTACTCTGGCGGCGAAAATGACGATGGGAATTCCGTTTACGGCAATTTGCCGACAGGAGCTGTACCCTGTGCTGATTGCAGGAGGCTTGGGTACTTTTGCAGGTGCAGTGCTTGCGGAGCTTTTTGGCGACAATATGATAAGCATACTATTTGAAATGCTGGGAGTGGGACTTAAGCGGATTGAATTTGCAGGTGTTAATTTTCTGCAATATCTTGTTATTCCGGTATTACTCCTCGCTGTCCTGACCGGTGTCACCCGGGGTATATGCAGGAGCATCAGGAAGATTAAAATTGAAAACTACTTTAACGATTAAGGGTGAATTGAAATGAAAAAAATTGAAGTAAAGGGACTGTGCAAAAGCTTTGACGGTGACAGCGTTCTTAAGGACATCAGTTTTCAGATAGAATCGGGAGAATTTGTTGCAGTTATGGGTCAGTCGGGATGCGGAAAATCAACTCTGCTGTATTCTGTCAGCGGTATGGTCAGACCGACAAAGGGACAAATCTGCTTCGATAACCGTGAGTTGTCCGCAATGTCCGATAAGCAAATGCAAAAGTTCCGTCTTGAGCGTATGGGATTTATATTTCAGAAACCGAACTTTATCAAAAATCTGTCCATTGCAGACAACATTGTGTTCCCTGCTTTTCAGCTTAGCAAAAGGTCGAGAAAAGAAATTGTCTGTGATGCCGAAAACCTAATGAAGAAAATGGGTATTATTTCAGTTGCAGACCACGATATACGAAAGGTGTCCGGAGGACAGCTTCAAAGAGCCGCAATTTGCAGAGCAATGATAAATCGTCCCGATATTCTTTTCGGTGACGAGCCTACGGGTGCACTGGACTCATCATCTACAAAAGAGGTTATGGATATTTTAGAAGAGATAAATTTTGGCGGTACTACAATATTATTGGTAACACACGACGCAAAGGTAGCGTCAAGAGCCGACAGAATTATTTATCTTGAGGACGGGAAAATCAAGGATGAGTTCAGACAGAAAAAGGGTTTGGAAAGCAACATAAAAGAATGGCTTGCAAAAATGGGATTTTAAGGTATTATATTCTTATGGGAAAATGATTTTCTGATGAAAACGCAGTAAATAAGCCAAATGCTACGCAAAGTAGCGAAAAAATATAATGATGTAAACCGTAATTTCTTGTTTTGTAAAGCAAAATTATCTAAAATTAAGTCAACAAATTAAGGAGGTCATCAATATGACATTTGCAGAAAAATTAAAATCAATGCGTAAGCAGTCGGGTATGTCGCAGGAAAAGCTGGCTGAAAATATCGGAGTTTCAAGACAGGCTATAACCAAGTGGGAAAATAATACTGGAATCCCCGATATTGAAAATTTGCTTGCCTTATCTTCACTTTTCAATGTTTCCGTTGATGAGCTGCTTTCAAACGAAAAGATTGAGAAAAAGCAGACCGACTATTTATATGAAAGCGTAACCGAGTACGATATTGACAACATAAAGCGTTATGATATGAACTTAGGCGGTGCAAATACGCTCGTGCTGTCAGGCTATGAGGGGGAAAAAATCCGTGTGCGTCTTGCATCAAACACGCTTGCAACACTTCAGAGTGATTTTAAGGTGAAGATTGACGACAGCAAAAATCACATTGACGTTGACATCAGCCGCAAAAACGGTATGACCGAGGCAAATGCAAAGGAGCAGGTGATAATTTTTGTTCAGCTCCCCAGTCAGTATATCGACAGAATTGAAGCGTCAATAAATGCAGGCAGGGTTGAGGTCAAGAATCTCAACTGCGAGAATCTTGAGCTTGAAACCAAAACACATAATGTTATGCTTGACGGCTTTGTCGGTACGCTTGAGATTAACTGCAATCTTGATATGAACATTGTGTGCAACACCTTAAGCGGATCCGTTGAGGTTAATCAGATTTCGGCAACCTCAAGAATCTGTGTTCCCGAAAACGCCGAATTTACCGCTGTTAAAAAGGGTATCGGTACAAGCATTTCATATGAAAAGGGCGGAAAAAAGGCGGAGGATTTCAGCACCCCGGATTCAGAAAATGTTATCGAGCTTAACGGAATGAAGAGCGAACTTGTAATTTGCAGAAATGAATAGAATTAAAAATACAAAAAGGAGATGTCAACTGTGAATCATACAGATAAAGCACAGAAATATTTCAGTAATAATTTCAACTGTTCTCAGGCTGTTTTTACAACCTTTGCAACCGAAATGGGTTTAGATGAGGAGCTTGCACTAAAAATTGCGACGCAATTCGGCGGCGGTGCCCGCAAGGGAGAAATGTGCGGAGCAGTTTCGGGTGCCTTAATGGTATTAGGATTAAAATACGGTCATTGTCATTCGGAAAATGAAGAAGAAAAGGGAAGAGCCTATCAGATTTCAGAGGACTTTATGAATCGCTTTATTCAAAAAAACGGCACTGTTGTATGCAGGGAGCTTTTAGGATATGATCTGTCTGAACCGGAGGATATGAAGAAGATAAAAGAATTGAATCTGTTTAAAACCACCTGTTCGGAAATGGTTAGATGTGCAACAGAGATTGTAGATGAAATGATAAATGAGTTGAAATAAACTTGACGGTCGTAAAAATAAGCAGGACTGATGCTTAGTAAATAATAATTTATAAAACAAATGCTCAGACGCAGAGCCGATAAACTTGAGTAATACCTCACAGCTCATTGGCTCTGTTTTAGAATGATGGGATTGTAAAATCTTTTCTCCTTTTTGAATACCAACTCCTATCCAACCGAACTCAAATAATGCGAATGTTTTATTGGTGAAACGCAGGTAAGTATCCGGCGTTTTTGTCTATTAAAACAACTTGTTTGTGCTCATTTGAGCAAATAGATTGACATCAGGAATGAGATATGCTACAATGGCTAACGCAATTAGCTAAAATAAATAAAGGAGTAGCAAAATGAAAGTCGGATTGGACAAGAAGAAAATTATTGAAGCTGCGGCTGATATGGCAGATGAAAAAGGCATTGCGAATGTAACCTTGAAGGTTTTAGCAGAAGAATTGGGAATAAAACCCCCGTCGCTGTACAAGCATTTCAGTGGCGGACTTGACGAACTAAACAAGGAACTGATGTTGTATGGCTGGCGTTCTTTGGAAAGCGAAATCACAAGAGCCGCCATTGGTAAGGCAAAAGACGATGCAATCATAGCAATCTGCTATGCCTATCGGAATTTTGTTGCAAAGCACAAGGGATTGTTTGAAGCTATGCAATGGTACAATATGTATCAATCTAAGAAACATTTGGAAGCAACTCAGGGAACAATATCTGTACTGTTTCAAGTGCTTGAAGCCTATGGACTTGAAGAGGAACAAAAAGTGCATATTGTCCGTATGCTCAGAGGTTTTCTGCAAGGCTTTGTTTCTATTGAAAGTCACGGAGGATATGGAAACCCCACACCGCTTAGTGACACCTTTGACTTTGCATTAAAAACTATATTGAATGGTATTCGTGATTTACAAGGAGGAACAGAACAATGAAAGAGTTTTTGAAAAATATACTCCCGTTTAATAACCGGACTGAAATGCCGAAGGTATTATTTGTTGTAAAGAAAATTCTTGCTTTCTGGTTATGTTACATAGTCGGACTGTTTCTTGCCGAGGGCGTTGTCATACTATTGCATTTTGCACTTGGTAAGAATATGCTTGTAGGTGATGTGTTTGATGCACAGACTATAACGCTGATTACCTATTACGGCTATATCATTATGTCGGGTGTAGCGTTACTGTATTGGAAACTGATTGAGAAAAAGCCGCTGTCTGAAATGGGCTTGACAAAACGGTTTGGGAATTATTTTATCGGCATTATCGTCGGTGTTATTTTACTTGCTGTTTCAGTCTTTGCAATCGTTTTGACGGGAAACATTGAATACCACGGATTTTTTGAAAATGCCGATATTCTTATGATTATTCTTTTAATCGGCGGCTTTATAGTTCAGGGCGCAACAGAAGAAATCCTTTGCCGAGGAATTGTGTTACATACTCTCAAAGAAAAGACTCCCGTATGGATTGCAATAGCGGTAAGCACTGTTTTGTTTATTATACCGCATTGGTCATCGCTGTTTGAGGGCGGCACAATTTATGGTGTTATCGGTGTTGCTAACCTTGTACTGATTTCAATAATTTTTTCACTTCTGACTATCCGCTTTAAGAGCATCTGGGCGGCTTGCGGCTTACATTCTTTCTGGAATGCCATTCTGTATTGTATTCTGGGACTAAATTTAAGCGGAAAAGATGAAACTGTCACCGCAATCTTCAATATGCAATCCGTAGGTAATAATATATGCAACGGCGGTGCATACGGTATTGAAGCAAGTCTGATTACCACCGTTGTATTAGCTCTTGCCGCCGCATTGATTTGGTATCTAAACAGGAAGAAAAATTACATAATGAGAGGTTAAAATATGGATATAAAAAATAAGATATGTAGTTCTGAATTGCCCGTAGGCTACAGGGAGATTTATTCCGTTAATCTTCAAAAGGATAAAAAACAGCTTTGATTGTGAATATAGCAGCCCTGATACTGATGGTGATTTTTGTTATAATCGGAATTCTTATAGTGCCGGTTTCATATACCTTCGACAATGACGAAAGTATAGCAACAGTATTGATTAAAATGATAGCTGCATTAGCCGGAATGATTGTGTATTTGATTTTACACGAGCTTGTGCACGGCATAACTATGAAACATTACGGTGCAAAAAAGGTTAAGTACGGTTTCACGGGTCTGTATGCCTTTGCCGGCTGTGATGAATTCTTTTCAAAAAAGCCGTACATAGTAATTGCCCTTGCTCCGATTGTCGTTTGGGGCGTTGTTCTTGCGGCAGTATGCTGTTTTGTCCCCAAGAGCTGGTTTTGGGTGGTTTATTTCATTCAGATTATGAATTTATCGGGCGCAGCAGGCGATTTGTATGTTACCTATAAATTCAGTAAATTTCCAAAGGACATACTGATTAAAGACACCGGCTTAGAAATGAAGGTGTATTCAGAAACCTCGAACTGATTTCGATAGTCTTTTCGCTTCTGTCAAAAAGAGAAAATAGTTTGGAGGTACAATATGTTTATATTATCACAGGACAAAAAGAAGTTTGCAGAATATAAATTTTTCGAGGTATCGAAAAATTATAGGGGCAAGAAAGAGAGTAAATGTTTCCTTTTAGGAATTGATTGTCGTGGTATTGTTGGACGAACTATCGTTTTGGGAAGTTATTCCGGTGAAGAAGCTGCGATTGCAGAAATGGAAAACATCTGTACTGCTATGAAAAATGGTGAAGCTGCATACGCAGTAAAGTGAGGTCGTTTATGAAAGAGCAAAAGAATGAATCAAAAGAAAAATTGATAACGGCTGATGCATCGCAAGCAAACACATTCTCATTTGAAGAAAGAAAGTCGTATTTTAAGAAAAAGTGGCGAAAAGAACATATCTTTCTTTATGTGATTCTGTTTTTAATTTTAGCTGCATCGATTGTATTGCCATTTGCTTTTGATAGACCGTATTTTGTGGGATTAGCTCCGTTAATTGTGTGTATCGAATATGGATATCAAAACAACAAGATGATGATATATGTTGAAAAAAACTTTATGACTAAAGAGTCGGACGCTCAGACGCAGAGCCGATAAACCTGAGAAATATATCACAATCATCCTCTGCGTTTATATTTTACATTGAAAGGAAAATGCAAATATGAAAATCGAAACCAAAAGACTGACAATTACTGAATTCACTATGGATATGGCAGAAGCCGTACATAAGGAGTCGCTGGACGAGGACAACCGCCGTTTTGTCCCCGATGAGGTGTTTGAAACTGTGGAAGAAGCGGCGGAAACCGTAGAATTTCTGATGGGTGTATATGAAAACGGCAACGGTCCGCTTGTGTATCCTGTCACGCTGAAAGACGGTACATACATCGGCTATGTGCAGGCTGTTCCCTTTGATGACGGCACTTGGGAAATTGGCTACCACATTGGCAAAAATTACACCAAGCAGGGTTACGCCACCGAAGCAGTCAACGCCTTTCTGCCTGTGATTATGAAGCAAATCGGCATTACAGAAATGACGGGCATCTGCCTTGCAGAGAACCTTTCATCCGTCAAGGTTATGGAGCGTTGCGGATTTGCAAAGCTTTACGAAGGAATAGGTAATTATCAAGGTGAGCAGAGAGAAATCTGCAGATTTGTATATTACCTCTCTCCAAAAGATATTGTGGTGAAGTTCTTTGAGGACGGCTATACCAACCAAAACTATGATTTTGTAATGACCTGTGTGGCTGAGAATTACATTGACCACAGTCCTGCATCGGCAAGAAGTAATGCAGACGCCGTTGGAATTTTGAAAATCGTTGCCCACCAATTCTCCAATCTGACAGTAAAGGTGCTGAATGTTTTTGCAGAGGGTGGAATGGTTGCCACTCGTGTTCTCTATGATGGTATTCACTCCGGCACCTGTATGGGTATTCCGACTACAGGAAAGCATATCACATTTGAGGCTTTGGAAAACTTCAAGGTTGAAAAAGGCAAAATCACAGAGTCTTGGGGTTATTGGCCAGACAAAGAAATTGAGCAAAAGCTGAAATCGGAATAAGCGGATTTCTATTCAGCGACTATTATAGCTATCTGTTATATTGCGGTTTTGATTAAAATTAGTCTTTTCAGAATTAATAAGACTAATTAAAAAAGAAACCCTATATAGAAAAACAATTATCGAAAATCCACAACTTCAATGCTTGTTCCATTTTTAAACAGGAATGTTATCCGCCCGTCCTTGTGTACGGTGGCTGTTTCCAGTACGCTTACCCAAAGCTCCTCGTCCCATTCTTCAATAACGAGTGGCTTTTCTGCTAACTCGGAAATGAAGATGCGAAGCTCCCGTTCTCGGTTTATTTGTTCGTCACGTTCCTTTTTTACCTCAGAAAGCCGTTTGTCGGCTTTTTCAAACCTTTTGACAAGAGAATTGTATTTCCTGTCATAGCTTTCCTGTGAAAGCTTTGTACTTGCGTTTTCTTTTACAAACCGATTTACCGTTTCGGTAACTTCCTCGATTTCTTCATTCAGCTTATCAATTTCTGCGTTCAGGGAAGAGCAGTCGCCAACTTCTTCACACATAACCTCGCAGGCTTCCAACAGCTCTTTGCGGTTGCCGAGTAGCTGATTATACGCAATAATAAACTTTTCTTTGATTTCGTCAGCGTCCAATGTCGGGGTTTCGCACACATACTTTCCGTTGAACTTTCTGTTGCAGCGCCATACGACTTTGCGATAAGGGTCGTTGGAATGCCAGATTTTCTGACCGTAAAAGCTGCCACACTCACCGCATATTACCTTGCTTGAAAAAATAGATGCACCGCTGTAGGAACGACCGAGCTTTTGTCGTCTTGCAATTTCTGCTTGTACCATATCAAACTCCAAAGGGTCGATGATTGCCGGGTGGTTGTCCTCAACATAGTATTGAGGAATTTCACCCTCGTTGACCTTTTGCTTTTTTGTCAGAAAATCTACAGTAAATTTCTTTTGCAAAAGTGCGTCACCCTTGTATTTCTCGTTACGCAGGATACTGTTTATCGTTGTCTGATTCCAGGCTTTCTTGCCGGTTGGCGTGGGTATTCCAAGTCCGTCAAGGTGTTTGCAAATTCCGGATGCGGTCTTTCCTTGTAGAAACAATCGGTATATCAGCCGTACAACTGCCGCTTCCTTTTCATTGATGACCGGTTTGCCGTCCTGGCCCTTATCATAGCCGAGAAAATTCTTATAGGGCATAGTTACCTTTCCGTCAGCAAAACGCTTTCTCTGTCCCCAGGTGACATTCTCCGAAATACTTCGGCTTTCTTCCTGGGCAAGAGAAGACATAATTGTTATGAGAAGCTCGCCCTTGCTGTCAAATGTATAAATGTTTTCTTTCTCAAAGTAAACCTCAACACCGGCATCTTTCAGCTTGCGTACAGTGGTAAGGCTGTCCACCGTATTTCGTGCAAAACGGCTGACTGATTTTGTGATAATGAGGTCAATCTTTCCGTCAAGTGCGTCCTTGACCATAAGGTTGAAACCGTCACGGTGCTTTGTGCTTGTGCCGGTAATGCCCTCATCGGTATAAACCTTTACAAATTCCCAATTGTCACGCTTTGTTATGTATCGTGTATAATAGTCGATTTGTGCTTCATAGCTTGTGAATTGCTCATCACTGTCGGTTGATACACGAGCATATGCCGCCACACGCCGTTTGGATATTGACATTGTCGGCATAGCTGTGAATATGTTTTTAGTTGCCGGAATGTATTTTACTGATTTAGCCATTACTTTTTCTCCTCTCAATAGCTCTTTGCCTTGCCGCTTCACGCATTTCAGGTGTCCAGGATTCTGATCTTGAACGGTCTTTCCATTTGCGGGTGATTGTCCGTCCGTCCTTCATAACAAAGTGCAGCGTGTTTTTGTCTGCAACTATAATTTCCTTAATAGTTGTAATATCAGAAGTTACTGTCTGAACTTGATTTTCAAGAACGGTTTCGGGAATTTGTTTTGACGGACAATATTCCTTACCGAGTGTGAGGTAACCGGCACACATCCATACCGCCTGAGTTTTAGTTATCTTGCGACGATAGTGCTTACCGCAGTTGTCACACTTTAAAAGTCCTGTGAACGGATATGTTTTGTTGCCGTCATATGACCTGTCGTATTTCTGTGCTCTGCGTTTTATCTCGGACTGAACCTTTTTAAAGGTTTCAATATCGATAATTGCCTCGTGGGTGTTTTCAGCAAGGTACTTCGGGAGCTGACCGCTGTTTATGCAGGTTTTCTTTGTTATGTGGTTTTCACGATAGGTCTTTTGTAAAAGAAGATTTCCCGTGTATGAGTAGTTGCGTATGATTTTTGCAATCGCATTTGTGTGCCATTGTTTCTTGAAACGAGAAGGAACCTTGTCCTTGTTCAGATCTTTTGCGATTTTACCACAACCGTTGCCGCCGAGATATTCAGAGAATATACGACGTACAATTTCAGCCTCTTCCGGAACAATCTCATATTTTCCGTTTTTAAGTCGATAACCGAGCAACGTACCGTCCCAGGGAATTCCCTGTTCAAAGTTTCTTTTAATTCGCCACTTCTGATTTTCACTTGCAGAACGGCTTTCCTCCTGTGCGTATGATGCAAGAATGGTAATCATAAGCTCACCGTCGACACTAATAGTGTAAATATTCTGTTCTTCAAAGAAAACATCAATACCGAGCAGTTTTAGTTCTCGAACCGTTTCCAATAGGGTGACGGTATTTCGTGCAAATCTTGAAATTGATTTCGTAATAATCAAATCAATCCTGCCATCACGACAGTCGTCTAAAAGTCTTTGAAAATTCTTGCGCTTTTCTTTTGTGCCAGAGATTGCTTCGTCAGCGTACACACCGACATATTCCCAGTCGTTATGTGTTTGAATAAGACTGCTGTAGTAACTAACCTGTGCAGAAAGAGAATGAAGCATAGCATCCTTTCCGCTTGATACTCTTGCATAGGCGGCAACCCTTTTCTTTGCTGTGGGTATAGTTGGAAATGTGAGTTTTGTTATGCGTTTTTCCATTATTTCGCCTCCTTTGTATCAGACATATTACCTCTAAACAAGGTATTTATCCACTCATTATCCCGAAATATACTGCACGAATTGATACCAAACTTTTCACACATTTTTGTTTCTATTATTTCGTATTCTTCAGCAGTAATTATTCCCTTTGAATACATCAGTTTTGCCTGTGACATAGCCGATTTGTATGAAACCAAAGATGAGTATTGCTTGTCAATCATTCTGACTACCTCTCTTCTGATAGCAGGTGCGGGAGCAATATTTTCTTTGCGTACTGCTGAAATCTGCAAACTCCTTACCGCAAACATTACATTTGAATTGCTTAATTGATGAGCTGTTCTTGTGGTCATAACGATGAAAATTCCACCACGCTGTTTTACAGGCATCGGAGCAAAATTTTCTGGGGCGAGTTTTTGACGGATTAAGTATTGGCTTTCCGCAGTTTTTGCAAAAACCTCTGCTGCTTTTAAGAGATTCAGTGTTGAGTCCGTGACGGTAACAATAGGATTTGATTGCACCGACTGAGAGTCCTGTCATTTCGGCAATCTGTGTATAGCTGCATAATGCCCGACGCATTGTCAGAATTGTTTCCTTTTGGCTTTTTGTCATAATGGGTATTCTCCTTTACGAGCTTATTTCAATAACCCATCTGGACAAAAAATCTGCGTATGGCCGAAAAAAGCAAAAAATAACGCCCGTCAGAGAAATTAATCTCTAACGGGCATAAGTACTTTAAACAGTTTTATTGAAATGTTTGATTATGGACTTTTGAAGGATGCCGGTAAGGTGTCAGCTGAGATTGCAAAGCTTCATGCAGAAACTGAATTTGAGAAGTACCGTGTGATTCAGGACAAGCTTTTTATGTCTGATTTTGATAAGTATTTACTGGAATTAGAGGAAAACGCAAAGAAATAATTAACTGATTTTTGGACGAGGCATCGGTTAGAAATGTAGCTTTGCTTTGGTTCGCATTATATAGTGCATAGAAGATTTAATGGGTATTTTTCCCAATTTTCCCTTTGTGATAGCATTCTTTAGAGCAGTATTTCTGCGGAGAATTTTTGTTTACTATGAATTTTTTGCCGCAGGTGGGGCAGAGCCTTGTTTCATCACTTGCTCTGCCTGATGTATAGCGACGCTTATTCCACCACGTTTGTGCGCACTTTCTGCAGCAGAAAAGGCGAGGGCGTGTTTTTCGCTCGTAAACTATTCTTTTGCCACATTCCTTGCAGACAGGGTACTTCTCAGATGTTGATTTTCGTTCTTTTTCAATTCTGGCACACGCTCGTTTTACAGTTGTTGTCGATACTTCGAGCATTTCGGCTATTTTTGTGTGACTGATACCACGGTCGTGCAAGAGCATTACAATTTCAAGTTGATT
>NZ_JBGVJL010000011.1:0-2618 GCF_045129435.1 Ruminococcus sp.
CAAAGTAAAACGAATGTTGGTGCAAAGTCCATTCCTTAAGCACATTTTCCATAGTGGTTGTATCTACTACAGACTGCATAGAGTTTTGCCATTCTCTTTCTAAATTTTCCCAGTACAGTTTTAAAAATAAAATATTTACAACAGCCATTAATCCAAGTGCAACCAATATCATTATTGCGTTTGAATTAAAGATTTTCCTTTTGACGGTTTGTCTATTCATAAAATTACCTATTTTATTCAATTACAAGCTCAACCGGACAATGGTCGCTGCCATAAACTTCAGTGTGTATATTTGCACTGACAAGTCTTGAATCAAGAGATTTTGAAGTAAGAAAATAGTCAATACGCCAGCCGGCGTTCTTCTCTCTTGCCTTAAAACGATATGACCACCACGAATATATTCCTTCCTTTTCAGGATAAAAATAGCGGAAAGTATCGGTAAAGCCGCTGTCTAAAAGTGTGGTCATTTTGCCTCTTTCTTCATCGGTAAAGCCGGCATTTTTGCGGTTTGTCTTAGGATTTTTAAGGTCAATTTCCTTGTGGGCAACATTAAGATCGCCACACACAATAACAGGCTTTGTCTTTTCAAGATTTTTGAGATAAGCTCTGAAAGAGTCCTCCCACACCATTCTGTAATCAAGTCTTAAAAGTTCAGCTTTGGAATTTGGTGTATAACAGGTAACAAAGTAATAATCATCAAATTCAGCGGTTATCACTCTGCCCTCTTTGTCGTGTTCTTCAATGCCAAGTCCGTAAGTTACGCTTATTGGCTCTTCCTTAGTAAAAAGTGCCGTACCTGAATAACCTTTTTTTTCTGCGTAATTCCAATACATATGATATCCGTCAAGCTGTAAATCAATCTGCCCTGCCTGTAGCTTTGTTTCCTGCAAACAGAACACATCTGCGTCAACTTCATTAAAAAAGTCGAGAAAGCCTTTTGTAACGCAAGCTCTCAGACCGTTTACATTCCATGATATAAATTTCTTCATTTTTTCTTCTCCTTACTTTAAAACCTCTGCCCATTCAGCCTCTTTAAAACCTGTAAGTACCTTGTTATCTTTAATGAGAATCGGTCGCTTTACAAGCATTCCGTTTGTTGCAAGCAGCTCATATTTTTCTTCCAGTGACATTTGCGGCAGTTTGTCCTTTAAATTCATCGACTTATAGAGCATACCGCTTGTATTGAAAAACTTTTTAATATCAAGTCCGCTCATCTCGTGCCAATTTTTCAATTCTTCAGCAGTCGGATTGTTTTCAACTATATGTCTGTCCTCATACTCTGCATTACAGCTGTCTAAAAAATTCTTAGCTTTTTTACAGGTTGAACATTTAGGATATTCTAAAAATAACATAAAATCACCTCTATATAAAATACAACTATAGTATAAAATATTTTCGGTCAATAATCAACATTTTCGGCACTTAGCTTGAAAATATTTTTGATTTTATATATAATTATTAGTATGGTTAAATTTAAAATTTTAAAACAATATTTTGGTCACGATACATTTCGTGACGGTCAGGAAAATATAATAGACAACATAACAGGCGGCAGAGATGCTCTCTGTATAATGCCGACAGGCGGTGGTAAGTCTATTTGTTATCAGATACCCGCACTTATGTCTGACGGAATAGCTATTGTAATTTCGCCTCTTATTTCGCTGATGAAAGATCAGGTCACTTCGCTTAATCAGAACGGTATAAGAGCGGCATTTATAAACAGCACTCTTTCCCCTTCTCAGCAGTCAAAAGCAATCTATAATGCTATGCGTGGTGAATATAAGCTAATTTATGTTGCACCCGAAAGACTTGAAGCACCTGCATTTTTAAATCTGTGCAACAGTATAAAAATCTCGCTGATTGCGGTTGATGAAGCACACTGTGTTTCGCAATGGGGACAGGATTTCAGACCAAGCTATCTTAAAATTGCCGATTTTATTTCAAAGCTTTCTCCAAGACCTGTTGTAGCGGCATTTACAGCAACTGCAACCGATGCGGTAAAGCGTGACATTCTCGATTTACTTGGACTTGAGCATCCGTATCAGATAACTACAGGCTTTGACCGTAAAAATCTGTTTTTTGCAGTCAAACAGCCAAGCAGAAAACCAAAGGAATTACTCGCTATTGTAAGTGAACACAAGGAGCAAAGCGGAATTATATACTGCTCTACACGCAAAAATGTAGAAAAGGTAAGTGATTTTTTAAACGACAACGGCTATAAATCGCTCATGTATCACGCAGGTCTTAGTGCTGAAATAAGAAATAAAAATCAAGAGGACTTCATCAATGACAGATGCAATCTTATAGTGGCAACAAATGCCTTTGGAATGGGTATAGATAAGCCGGATGTTCGCTTTGTGGTGCATTATAATATGCCGAAAAATCTTGAAAACTACTACCAAGAGGCTGGCAGAGCAGGGCGTGACGGAGAAAATTCTGATTGCATTTTGCTCTATAGTCCTGGTGATGTACATACACAAATGTTTTTCATTGAAAACAATAATGACAATGATGAGCTTACCGATGAGCAACGAGAAAAAATTAAAAAGAATGATTATTATAAGCTTAACAAAATGGTCGGCTACTGCACAACTACAACCTGTCTGAGAAATTACATA
>NZ_JBGVJL010000012.1:0-17538 GCF_045129435.1 Ruminococcus sp.
CACTTTGAATCCTGAGGAAAACAATAAAAATACTGCAAAGTTCCTCGCTGAGCACCCTGAGTTTGAGGGCATTGCACTTGAGCTTCCAAAAAAGTTAAACAGAGCCTTTGACGAGGAAAAATACGAAATAACACTTATGCCGCACACCTTTGAGGGCGACGGTTTTTACATAGCAGTATTTACAAGGAGGTAATCTTTTGAGCTTAATTGATATAAAATCACTTGACTTAAACGAGCTTACCACCCTTATGACTGAAAACGGCTTTGAAAAATTCAGAGCAAAGCAAATATACCTATGGCTTAACAAAAATGTCACTTCTTTTGATGAAATGACGAATATTTCTTCAAAAATCAGGGATTTTTTAAAAAGAAGTTGTTACATTTCTGTTGCAAATATTGAAAAAAAACTAATTTCAAGGTATGATAAGACAGTAAAATATCTTTTTGCGTTTAATGACGGTGAATGTGTGGAATCCGTTGTGATGAACTACAAGCACGGATATTCAATCTGCATTTCCACTCAGGTGGGCTGTAAAATGGGCTGCACCTTTTGTGCAACTGGTAAAAGTGGCTTTTCAAGAAGCCTTGCACCATCGGAAATGCTCAACCAGATTGAGGCTGCACAAAAAGATTTAAACATAAGAATTTCAAATATTGTCCTTATGGGAATGGGCGAACCGCTCGACAACTTTGATAATGTGGTAAAATTTTTAAGGCTTGTGTCTGATGATAACGGACTTAATATTGGTATGCGTCACATTACGATTTCTACCTGCGGTATCGTTCCTAAAATTTATGAGCTTGCTAAGCTTCACTTTGGCATAACGCTTTCTGTGTCGCTCCATGCTCCCAATGATACCGTAAGGCAAAAGACAATGCCTATTGCGAAAAAATATTCTATGGATGAGCTGTTAAAGGCTTGCAAGGATTATTTTGACATAACGGGCAGACGAGTGACATTTGAGTATTCTATGATAAGCGGTGTAAATGATTTTGACAGGGACGCATATGAGCTTGCCGAAAAGCTTGCCGATATGAACTGCCATGTGAATCTTATACCGGTTAATACCGTTGACGGAACGGGATATAAAAAGAGCAGTATTGAAAGGCAACAGACTTTTGTAAATATACTTGGCCGAAAACATATTGCGGCAACAGTCAGGAGGACTCTGGGAAGTGATATAAACGCTTCCTGCGGTCAGCTCAGACGAAATCATACTAATGAAGGAGGAAAATAACTTGGAAGTTTTTAGCAAAAGTGACATTGGCTTAGTTCGTTCACAAAATCAGGACGACTGCCGCTTCGGAGTTATTTCTCCCAGCTGTGCTTGGGCAGTAGTCTGTGACGGAATGGGAGGTGCCAACGGTGGCAACATAGCGAGTGCAACAGCGGTAGAGTACATAAGCTCCAAAATTACCGATTTATATAAGGATGATATGACCAAAGAGCAAATCGGAGAGCTTATTGCTGAAATTGTTGTAAACGCTAATATGAAAATATATGAGCTTTCTTTAAAAGACCCGGAGCTGACAGGAATGGGTACAACATGCGAATTTGTGTTTGTGAAGGATACTACAGTTCATATTGTCCATGTTGGTGACAGCCGTACCTATGCTATAAGAGGCGGCAAAATAAAACAGCTTACCGAGGATCACTCTGTTGTGCAGGAAATGGTACGCAGAGGCGAGCTTACCTATGAGCAGGCACAGAATCACCCAAATAAGAATTTTATAACAAGAGCACTCGGAATAAAGCCATCTGTAAGGCTTGACTATATTGAGGCAAACTTTATTTACGGTGATGTTCTTTTAATATGTACAGACGGACTTTCCAACTGCATCACAACAGGCGATATGGTAAAAATTTGCCACGAAAACAGGGGCGAAGGACTTATTAATAAGCTTGTTGATAAAGCAAAGGAAGGCGGCGGAACAGATAATATTACCGCCACGGTTATTTATTGAGAAACGGAGAGTGAAATAAATTGGATAAGTATATCGGCAAAAGACTTGACGGCCGCTATGAAATTCACGAGCTTATCGGCGTTGGCGGTATGGCTAATGTTTATCGCTGTAACGATACTCTTGATGACCGTGAGGTAGCCATTAAGATCTTAAAGGACGAATACCTTAATAATGAGGAGTTTATTCGCCGATTTAAAAATGAGTCAAAGGCCATTGCTACACTTTCACACCCTAATATTGTAAAGGTGTATGATGTAAGCTTTGGCGATATGATTCAGTATATTGTAATGGAATATATTGACGGTATTACTCTTAAAGAGTATTTTGACCAACAGGGTATTATTGAGTGGAAAGAGGCTTTATACCTCACAAGTCAGGTGTTAAAGGCTTTGCAGCATGCTCATGAGCACGGCATAGTTCATCGTGACATCAAGCCACAGAATATTATGCTTTTACAGGACGGCACAATCAAGGTTACAGACTTTGGTATTGCTCGTTTTTCAGACAAGGCAACACGCACAATGACAGAACATGCTATTGGTTCTGTTCACTATATTTCACCTGAGCAGGCAAGAGGAGAAGCAACTGACGGTAAGTCAGACATCTATTCAGTTGGTGTTATGCTCTACGAAATGCTCACAGGCAAGCTTCCTTTTGATGCTGACAGTGCAGTATCGGTTGCTCTTATGCAGCTTCAGTCCACACCAAAGCGTCCAAGAGAGCTTAACCCTGCAATTCCAATCGGACTTGAGCAGATTACAATGAAAGCAATGGAGAAAAATCCTGCCGACAGATATAATTCTGCCGCTGAAATGCTCAACGATATGGAGCGTTTCAGACTTAATCCGTCAATAGTGTTTGATTATTCAAAGTTTGTAGATAATCAGCCTACCAAGTTTGTAACTTCACTTAAAGATACAAAAACAAACAGCACAAAATTTGATAATGCTAAGGAAGCTAAGCCGGAGGAAACTCCTGAAAAGGAGATTGAAACTGCTGACGAGGAAGAGAAGAAAGAACATAAGCCGTCTTATTATGCTATCAAGGGTATTGTGATTTCTGCAATTATTGTGGTTGCTATTTTTGTCGGTCTTGCAATTTTCAGAGGCTGTACAACATCACAGGCAAAAGATGTTGAAGTGCCAAACTATGTTGGCAAAACTCTTGCAGAGGTAAATGCCGATAATAAGGATAACTTCAATTTCGTTATTGAAAGCAAATATGACGCTTCAAAGGAGCTTGGCGTTGTTCTTGAGCAGGAACCTGCGGCTGACTCAAAGCTTGTAAAATCAGGCTCACAGATTACACTTAAAGTCAACGGAACAGATACTAATGTTTCAGTTCCTTATATTCTCAATTATTCTGAAAAGGACGCTTCCGCAATCATCGAGGGCAAGAGCCTTGTTCCGAAGATTATTTATGTTGAGAATACAAAAACACCAAAAGGCTATGTTGCAGAGGTATTCCCAAAAGCAGGTGTTCAGACAAATATCGGCTCAACTGTTTATATCTACATTGCAAACGGCGAGAGAGATGAAAAGGTAACTATTCCTTCAGTTTCAGGCTTACTTCTTTCTGAGGCAAAGACAAAGCTCGTTGATGCAGGTCTTACAGTAGAAACTGTATATGACGATGACAGCAAAGAACCTAAGGATACAGTCCTTTCACAGTCACCTTTACAGTATGGTAAGGTTGACAAAGGCACAGTAGTAACACTTACAGTAAGCTCCGGTAAGGGCGATACTGCTACAGTAAATGTATTTGTTGACTTACCGCTTAATGCACCGGAATCAGTTGAAATGACTGTAATAGTTGACGGTGTGGTTGATACTAAGTATTCAAAGACACTTGTACCGCAGTACAACAAGACCTGTACACTTGAATTTACAGGTTCAGGCACATCAAACATTGTTGTACAGCTTGACGGACAGGTTTATCGTGAATATACTATTGACTACTCAACACTTGTTGTTACAACAACTGCCGCACATGATTACGTTGTAGCTACAACAGCACCGACAGAAACAGAGCCGCCATATACAGAACCGGCTTACACAGAGCCAACTGTACCGGCTACAGAGGCAACCGAGCCGACAGTTGAGGCTTATTGATTGGTATGAGTAGTAACGAAGGTTTATTAATGAAAGTGCTCGGCGGATTTTATTATGTTGAGTGCGACAATCAGATTTATGAATGTAAGGCAAGAGGAAGTTTCCGTAAAAGCGGAAACTCTCCTCTTGTTGGCGACAGAGTAAAAATAAATGTTCAGAAAGAGGGATACGCCTCTCTTGATGAAATTTTACCGAGAAAAAATAAGCTCAAGCGACCACCGCTTGCAAATATTGATGTTCTTGTAATAGTTTGCTCTACAGTTTCACCGTATCCAAATTATGCGGTTATCGACAAAATGACAGCTGCTGCCATTAACAGCGATATGCAGCCTGTAATTGTTATTTCTAAGGATGATATTGAAAGCGGTGACAGCGTTGCTTCAATATACAGAAATGCAGGCTTTGAGGTATTTTGTACTTCTCCCGAAAAACCTGAGGAGGTGCAAAGGCTTAAAAACTTGCTTATGGGCAAAACATCTGCTTTTACAGGTAACAGCGGTGTTGGCAAGTCAACATTACTCAATATGCTTTTTCCTGATTTGAGTCTTGCAACCGGTGAGATAAGCGATAAACTCGGCAGAGGCAGACACACCACAAGAGCAGTTGAGCTGTTTAATCTTGACGGCTGCTACATTGCTGACACGCCCGGCTTTTCAACAGTAGATTTACAAAGATATGAAATAATTGACAAGGACGAGCTTCAATATTGCTTCCCCGAGTTCAAAAAATATCTTGGTGAATGTATGTTTACCTCTTGTTCACACACATGTGAAAAGGGTTGTAGAGTGCTTGAGGCTTTGGCTGACGGTGAAATTGAAAAAACTCGCCACGCAAGCTATGTTGCAATGTATAACGAGGTAAAAGATATTAAAAAGTGGCAGCTTAAAAAGTAAAGGAGAATTTTAATGCGTTGTGTGATAATTGCAGGTTCGCCTGAAGCTGATGTTGATTTTATAGCAAAGCAGGTAAAAGACTGCAATTATCTTATCTGTGCAGACAAAGGCTATGAATATGCTAAAAGAGCAAAAGTTAAGCCTGACCTAATAGTTGGTGACTTTGATTCCTATAACGGAGAGTTGCCGAATGATTGTGAGATAATAACGCTTGATTCCCACAAAGACGATACCGACCTTTTGCATTGTATTGAGGTTGCACTCAGTCGAGATTACGATGATTTTGCAATTCTCGCTGCAACAGGCGGCAGGTTTGACCACACTTTTGCAAATATTTCAACGCTTATGTATCTTGACAAAAAAGGAGCGAGCGGCGAAATAATTTCAGAAAAAGAAAGTATCCGCTTTTTAAAAGTCGGTGATTATAACTTTGATAACTGCAAGGGAAAAACTTTTTCGGTATTTCCATTTGCCTGTGACAAGGTTAATGTATCTTACATAGGAACAGAGTATTGTGCAGATAAGCTTGACCTGACAGCAGAGGATGCAATGGGAGTTTCAAATATATTTGTGTCTGAAAAAGCAAGCATAAAAATAAATTACGGAAATGCAATATTTATAATCAATCAGAGTATAAATCAGTAGCATTTTTAACAGATCACTATATTGTATGTTAATAAATTACAAGTCCAAATATGGGGGTATAGCTCAGCTGGGAGAGTGTCTGACTGGCAGTCAGAAGGTCACGGGTTCGAGCCCCGTTATCTCCACCACTTGTATTTTTACATATTTTGTCATTATGAAGTTACAGTTACAATAACAAAACTGTAATTATAATGACACGCATTAGTCTTGAAAAGAATTATAACCTTATGATATAATATGTTAGTATCATTTCGATTTGTGTTATTCTATTTGGAGTTGAAATTTATATGTCATTATGTATGGGTTGTATGCAGGAACTAAACGGCAGTAAAATCTGCCCTAACTGCCATTTTGATAATTCAGAGGTTCAGTCGGCACCGTTTTTGCCTTTTGGCACAGAGCTTGCAGGCAGATATGTTACAGGTACAGGACTTGACACCAACGGTGAATCAACTCGCTATATTGCTTTTGATAAGCAGACCGGCGATGTTGTAATTGTCACTGAGTTTTTGCCTATCGGTCTTTTTTCAAGGGAAGAGGGACAGACTGAGTTAAAGGTTAATTACGATGACAGACTTACTTATAATAAGCTTAAAGATGAGTTTGTTTCATATTTCCGCATCATTTCAGAGTTAAAGGATCTTTCAGCACTTGCTGATATAAAAGATATTTTTGAAGAGAACAATACTGCTTATGTTGTTGAAGAAAAGGAAGATTTAATTCCTTTTGAGGAGTATATTGAGCGTAGCAACGGTCATCTTGATTGGGACATTGCAAGACCACTCTTTATGCCTGTTATTTCAGCACTTGAGGCTCTTCATAAGCGTGGTGTAGGTCATTATGCCGTTGCACCTAAGAACTTATTTATCACAACATCAGGCAAAATCAGAATGATTGGTTATGCTACAGAAAACGAGCGTAAGCGTGGTACCGCCCTCAAATCACAGCTCTTTTCAGGTGCTGCTGCACCGGAGCAGTATGATGACAACTTTCCGCTTGATGATATTACCGATATTTATGGTCTTTGCTCAACACTTTTTTATGCACTCACAGGTCATCTTCCAAAGAATGCAGTTGAGCGTTTAAAAGACAGCAGACTTCTTATGAGTACATCTACTGTTAAGAGCCTGCCTCCTCATGTAGTATCAGCTCTTGCAAATGGTTTGCAGGTACAGCGTGAAAACAGAATTACAGATTTTGATGAGCTTCGTTCTCAGCTTTCTGTTGCTCATACAGCAAAGGCAATTCAAGACGAAATTTCAAGAACAGCAAGTATGAATATTACAAAGGAGCAGTCACGCCAGAAAAACGGTATGTCACATGCTTCTATTGTTATTATTTCTGTTGCGGTTACAGTTCTCGTACTTGGTATTGCAGGTGTGTTCTGGCTTATGCAGAATCCTCTTGCAGGCGTATTCTCAGGCAATACAGACGCTACTGCGGCTTCTACATCAAGCACAGAGTGGACCGGTCCTGTTGTACCAAACTATGTAGGTATGAAGTATGAAGATGTTGTAAAGGCAGCCGCTTCCGATGATACTGTTGTTGTTTACAGAGATTACAATGACGCTTACAGCGACAAATATGCTGAGGGTGTAGTTATGCAGCAGTACCCACCGGCAGGTTCAAAGGTTGAACAGGAGGACGGAATTACAGTTTCTGTCACAGTTAGCCTTGGTGCTCAGATGCGTGAGCTCCCCGCAATTCAGGGCAATAAAGTTGATGAGGCTGCGCAGTCACTCGCAGATTCAGGACTTCTTGCAACAGCTGAGTATCAGTACAGCGACACAGTAGCAGAAAACAGAGTAATCGGCTACAAAAACCATGTTGCAGGTGATACCCTTGAGAGTGGTTCTAACATTATTATTATCGTGAGCAAGGGCAGACAGCCTTCTACAACTCAGGCTACCTCCTGATATTTTAAAGCTAAAACTAATGGCTGAATCAATTATCTATTGACTCAGCCATTTATGTTTATTAGATGATTATGGTTTAGCTACGGTCGGGAAATTTTGTTTGAATTATTACAGATTTTATACTCGAAAATAAAAATTTGGTCAACCTTTTTCAAAGGTTGTGGGTGTGGGCAAAGCCCACATATACTTTTGGTTAATACAACGCTTTGATAGCCAAACAGCTTGCTGTTTGGAGGATTAAGCACAACGGCGAAAGGCTTATAATTGCGACAGCAACACAAAGCAGAAAAAATATTCTTTTAATTTTTTATAAATCATTTCTTATTAAAAGGCTGTCGCCTGTTTTGTCAAACCTTGCTTTAGCACACAAACAGCGTTGCTGTTTGTGCCTTATAAATTGTAATAGACACAGTCTTTTTTTGGGCTTTGCCCAAACCCACGAGCCTTTAAAAAGGCTCGACCTAAATTTTTTTATTATTTATCCTAAGCTTTCTGCTGAACCATCAATATTACCACCAACATTTAAAACAGAACCTATTAGATGATTATTTAAACTTGCTTTTAACGCCTTTTTCTGCATTTCTTACGAGGGTGAACAGAGATGCAGTACCCTTTTCAAAATATCTTGAAAGTAAATCGGGCGAAAGTGCCATTGAGGTATTTTCGGTTTTGCTTTCTATTATTGCATCTATCATTGCAAGGTCAAGCGTCATTGCGGCACTGCTCAGACTTCTGTATTTATTTTTACTGATGGTAAACATATCCTGTGGATTGCTTTCCTCACAGGAATAAACTGAGCGAAAGGCTTGATATTGTGCGTTCATAAGGTAATTGCTTACAGCATTTGTAAGCTTTTTGTTGCCGAGTTTTTCGAGAATATCAAAAATTACTGAAGTTGTATTCATTACAACCTTTTTATTTATCAGAGCCACCATATTACTGCCTTGCTCAACTGTTGGCACTTCGACGTCGGGTATATTCATAGGCTTTTCCAGATTGCCGCTTCTGTTGGGAGTTCTGCCAAGCAGATAGTCGCATGATACATCATAGTATTCGGCTGTTTTCACCAAAAAATCAAGGCCACATTCTCGTATTCCTTTTTCGTAATGAGAGAGCAAGGCCTGAGAAATTCCGAGGTCAGCCGCCACTTGCTTTTGGCTGAGTCTGCGCTCCTTTCTCAGCATTGAAATAATTATAGGAAAATCACTGTTCATAAAAGCACCTCTTTTATACGAACAGTATAATATAATAATTACAATTTGTAAATACCATAGGAGTTACAATTATGAAATCTTATATCATTCATTTTATCCGCCACGGAAGTATTGACGAAACTCTTTCGGGTAAATACATAGGCACAACCGATGTTCCGCTTTCCGACAAAGGAAAAATGGAACTGAAAAAGCTTGATTATGAGTACCGATATCCGGGTGCACAGGCTGTTTTTACAAGTCCGTTAAAGCGTTGTACTGAAACCTGTAGAATACTTTATCCTGAACAGAATCCGCTTGCCATTGCAAATCTTTCAGAGTGCAATTTCGGCGAATGGGAGGGCAAAACTGCTAATGATTTAAACGGAGATGAGGATTTCCAGAAATGGCTTGCAGGCGACCCATCTGTTAAACCGCCAAGAGGAGAAAGCAACGCTGATTTTACACGCAGAATATGCAATATGTTTGAAAGCATAGTTGAGGGACTCATCAAAACAGGCACAACCGAGAGCGTTATCATCACTCACGGCGGTGTAATTATGACCTTACTTGCAGTATATGGTATGCCGCAGGCGAAGCCCTTTGAATGGGTAATGGACAACGGCTTTGGATATTCTGTAAGAATCACCCCTCAACTTTGGCAGAGGGATAAGATTATGGAGGTTTTCTCGGTAATTCCTGAGAAAAAGGATATTGAAGATTAATTTTTAAAATCATATAAATTGTAGCATAGTTTACAATCTTTTATAAAAAATTGTGCAATAATGTAATATACAGGTACAATAATTTTACTTATTTGTGCCTATACTGACAAATTAACTCAAAGGAGATTTTTAATATGGCAGACTACAAAATTGTTTTGTTAAAAGGTGACGGTATCGGCCCTGAAATCGTAAATCAGGCAGTTAAGGTACTTGACAAAGCAAGCGAAAAGTTTAATTTTACGGTAGAGTATGATGAGGCACTCCTCGGCGGCTGTGCTATTGACGCAACAGGTGTTCCGCTTCCTGACGAAACTGTTGCAAAGTGTAAGGCGGCAGACAGCGTACTTTTAGGTGCTGTCGGCGGTCCTAAGTGGGATAATCAGCCGGGTAATAATCGTCCTGAGGCTGGACTTCTCGGAATCAGAGGTGCTCTTGGTCTTTTTGCTAACCTTCGTCCTGCTGTTATTTTTGAACCGCTCAAAAAGGCTTCTCCTATCAAAGATGAAATTATCGGCGGTTCACTTGATATTATGATTGTTCGTGAGCTTACAGGCGGTATTTACTTTGGTAAAAGAGGCAGAACAGAGGTTGACGGTCAGCCTGCTGCTTGGGATACTGAGCAGTACTCTGTACCTGAGGTAGAGAGAATTGCAAGAGTTGCTTTTGACCTTGCTATGAAGAGAAATAAAAAGCTTACAAGCGTTGACAAGGCAAATGTTCTTGAGTCATCAAGACTTTGGAGAGAAACTGTTACAAGAATTTCTAAGGAATATCCGGAAGTTGAGCTTAACTATATGTATGTTGACAACTGTGCTATGCAGCTTGTAAGAAATCCGGGTCAGTTTGATGTTATTGTTACTTCAAATATTTTTGGCGACATTCTTTCAGACGAGGCATCAATGATCAGCGGTTCAATCGGTATGCTCGCATCTGCAAGCCTTTCAGAGAGCAAGAGCGGTCTTTATGAGCCAATCCACGGTTCTGCACCTGACATTGCAGGACTTGGCATTGCAAACCCACTTGCTACAATTCTTTCTGTTGCAATGATGCTCCGCTATTCACTTGACCAGCCACAGGCAGCAGATGCTATTGAAGCAGCTGTTACAAAGGTACTTGAGAATAACCGTACTCCTGATATTTATGAGGAGGGTACAAATAAGGTTACTTGCGAGCAGATGGGTGACCTCGTTTGTGAAGCACTTTAATTATTACAGAATGGAGGGGTAAAATGCAGCTTTATGATATGCATTCGCATATACTTCCCGGAATTGATGACGGAGCAACAAGCGTTGAAAAAAGCCTTGTAATTCTAAATGAGCTGAAAAAGCAGGGAGTTACAAATGTGTGCTTTACTCCTCATTTTTATACAAATGAAATAAGTGCGGCTGATTTTGCGGCTAACAGACAGCACGCTATTGAAGAACTTATGCCACACATTCCTGAGGGAATGAATGTCGTGGTAGGTGCTGAGGTGTATGTGAGCCGATATATGTTTAACGGCGATGATTTTTCCTGTGCTTGCTATGGAAATTCTCGCTACATACTCACCGAGCATGCATATACAGCTAAATTTACAAGTCACACAATGAGTTATTTTATAAAGCTGATTGAGAATTATAATATGATTCCGATTTTGCCGCATGTGGAGAGATACCCTGTGCTTATTAATGACCCGTCTATTATTGCGGAGTTAAAGGATATGGGTGTTGTAATTCAAACCAACACTAATTCCTATACAAAAAAAGCCTCGTTTTTCTCAAAGCATAAGCTTATAAAGCTTATAAAGGGCGGTTTTATTGATATTATCGGAAGTGATGCTCATTCCTTACATCACAATGACCCACGCACATTTACCGAGGCAATAGATTTTATTACTTCAAAATGCGGTGAGCAAACAGTAAGAAAAATGATGAACAACGCTGAAAAAATCTTTAATAGTGCACTTTAATAATTTGCTGAAAAAGGATGTACTCTTTCGGGTGCATCCTTTTAAAATTACTACTAAAACCCTATTTTTGCGGATATACTAATAAGAGAATATTTAGGTACTGAGAAATGGGGTTGTGGTGTGAGAGAGATAGTTATCGGAATTTTGTTGTTTGTACTGCTGCTCATTGTTTGCACAGCTTTTGTATCGGAATATTTGTTTAAAATTATTATTTGCCGCCAAAAAAAGACCAACTGCCAAAAGGATATTGACGCTGTGGCAAGCTGGTACAGACATTATCCTATAGCCAAAGAGGGAAGAAGATGGCTTGAAAATATGCCGTACATTAATGTGTATATAAAGTCGTTTGACGGGCTGAAACTGTACGGTGCGTTGCTTGAAAACACAAAGCCGACCGATAAAATCGTAATCTGTGTTCACGGCTTTACAGGCAGTGGTAAAAAGGATTTTGCAAGCCTTGCACATACTTATTACAATAACGGATACAATGTTTTGCTCGTAGATAACAGGGCACACGGGCAAAGTGAGGGCAAGTATGTGGGCTTTGGTGTGCTTGACCGTCTTGATTTGCGTAACTGGGTGAAATATGTAATAAACCGCTTTGGCAGTAATATGCAGATTTTTTTGCATGGAATTTCAATGGGCGGTGCAACTGTGCTTATGTCGAGCAGTATTATGCCAAAAAATGTTGTCGGAATTATTGCCGACTGCGGTTTTACAAGCGTGTATGAAATCTTTGTTTATGTGCTGAAACGAGATTACCATTTGCCCAAATTTCCGATAATTTATGTTACAAATATAATGTCAAAACTCAGGGCAGGCTATTCGTATAAAGATGTGAACACAACCGAAGAAATTGCAAAATCAAACATTCCGATTTTATTTATTCACGGTGAAAATGACGAGTTTGTGCCTCTGTGGATGACTATGAAGAACTATTCCTATTGCAAGGCATATAAAGAACTTTTGGTGGTAAAGGAATCCGAACACGCCGAATCCCATTACATTGACAAAGCAGGCTATGAAAAGAAAGTGCTTGCTTTTATGAAAAGGTTAAGTAAATAGCCGATAAGCATTAACTGTTTATCGGCAAAGGAGAATATTATGCAGTACATAAATACTTACAATTCGCCTATTGGCAAGATTACTCTTGCAAGTAACGGCACAGAGCTTACAGGCTTGTGGTTTGAGGGGCAGAAATATTTTGCATCAACACTTACAAAGGAATACGAGCAAAAAAATCTGCCTGTTTTTGAACAGACAGCAAAGTGGCTTGATATATATTTTTGCGGAGAAGAACCGAATTTTACACCGCCGCTTTATTTGTCATCAACGCCATTTCGCAATGAGGTGTGGAAAATTCTTCTCACCATTCCATATGGCAAAGTAATGACCTATGGAGAGATTGCAAAAAAGATGGCACAAATAAAGGGAGTAGAGAAGATGTCTGCCCAAGCTGTGGGTGGTGCTGTGGGAAACAATCCCATTTCAATAATTGTGCCTTGTCATAGGGTGGTAGGCTCTAACGGAAGCCTTACCGGCTATGCAGGCGGTTTGGATATTAAGCAAAAGCTTTTGCAATTTGAACATACCGATATGTCAAGGCTGTTTGTGCCTTACAAATTGCAATGAAAACAACTTTTTTGAGCGTTGCCCAAACCCATGAGCCTTTAATAGGCTCTCCCTCAACATTTAAAACAGAACAATTTAATATAACGCAAAACTATCTTTTGTAATAAAAAATGGTTCTTTTTCATAGTTGGGGTAAATTATGGTTTAGCAACGGTCGGGAAACTTTTGCTTGAATTAGCACAGACTTTATACTCGAAAATAAAAATTTGGTCAACCTTTTTCAAATGTTGTGGGTGTGGGCAAAGCCCACAATACTTTAGATTACGCAAATTTTTTATAGCCAAACAGCTTGCTGTTTGGTGGTTTGAGCACAACAGCGAAAGCCTTATAATTGCGACAGCAACACAAAAAAGCCATTCTTCTTTATTATTTATTAATGAAGTATTTCTTTTTAATGGCTGTCGCCTGTTTTATCAAACTTTGCTTTAGCACACAAACAGCGTTGCTGTTTGTGCCTGAAAATTTGCAATGAAAACAATTTTTTTGAGCGTTGCCCAAACCCACGAGCCTTTAAAAAGGCTCGACCTAAATTTTTTGTTATTTATCCGAAGCTTTCTACTAAACCATAATTTATCATATTACCCCAACATTTAAAACGGAACCTAAAAAATCTGCCACACCTTAATTTAGGTATGGCAGATAATATTTTATGGGAAATTATATGGAGTTTTAAATTAGTACATACCGCCCATATCAGGAGCAGCCGGTGCAGCAGGAGCTGCAGGCTCTTTAATGTCAGCAACGAGTGACTCTGTTGTGAGTACCATTGCAGCAACAGAAGAAGCGTTCTGGAGAGCTGAACGAGTAACCTTTGTTGGGTCAACAATACCTGCCTCGATCATATCTGTGTATTCCTCTGTAAGAGCGTTGAAGCCATAGCCAACCTTGTTAGCTTTCTTAATGTTCTCGCAGATTACGCTGCCCTCAAGACCTGCGTTTGCGGCAATCTGACGGAGTGGTTCTTCAAGAGCCTTGAGAACAATTTTAGCACCTGTTTTAGCGTCACCCTCAAGAGTGTCAACAAATGCTGATACAGCAGGAATAGCGTTCATACAAGCGATACCGCCGCCTGCTACGATACCCTCTTCAACAGCAGCCTTTGTAGCAGCGAGAGCGTCCTCAATTCTGAGTTTCTTTTCTTTCATTTCAACTTCAGTAGCAGCACCAACCTTGATTACTGCAACACCGCCTGCAAGCTTTGCAAGACGCTCCTGAAGCTTTTCACGGTCGAAGTCAGATGTTGTTGTTTCAATCTGCTGACGAATCTGAGCAACTCTGCCCTTAATAGCATCCTTGTCGCCTGCACCGTCAACGATGATTGTGTTTTCCTTTTCAACCTTAACCTGACGAGCAGTACCGAGCTGATCCATAGTTGTATCTTTAAGCTCGAGACCTAAGTCAGAAGTAATTACTGTACCGCCTGTGAGTGTAGCAATATCCTGAAGCATTTCTTTTCTTCTGTCGCCAAAGCCCGGAGCTTTAACAGCAACACAAGTGAATGTGCCTCTTAACTTGTTAAGTACCAAAGTTGTAAGAGCCTCGCCCTCAACATCTTCAGCAATAATAAGGAGCTTTCTGCCTGACTGAACAATCTGCTCAAGGATTGGAAGAATTTCCTGTGTATTTGAAATCTTCTTATCTGTAATAAGAATGAATGGGTTGTCAAGCTCAGCTACCATTTTGTCTGTATCTGTTACCATATAAGGAGCAATGTAGCCTCTGTCAAACATCATACCTTCAACAACCTCGCTGTAGGTTTCAGCTGTTTTTGACTCCTCAACTGTGATAACACCGTCTGTTGTAACCTTTTCCATAGCCTCAGCAATGAGCTTACCGATGAACTCATCCTGTGATGATACTGTAGCAACTCTTGCAATATCGTCTGAGCCTGATACCTGCTTGCTGTTGTCTGATACAGCCTTTACAGCAACATTGATAGCGTCTGCAATACCCTTTTTAAGAACCATTGGGTTTGCACCTGCTGTTACATTCTTCATACCCTCTCTGATAAGAGCCTGAGCAAGAAGT
Organism: Ruminococcus sp.; assembly: GCF_045129435.1. Lineage (GTDB taxonomy): Bacteria > Bacillota > Clostridia > Oscillospirales > Acutalibacteraceae > Ruminococcoides. Next base: position 15,054 of record NZ_JBGVJL010000012.1, read on the forward strand.
GTAGCTGTTGTTGTACCGTCACCGGCAACATCGTTTGTCTTGATTGAAACTTCCTTAACAAGCTGAGCACCCATATTCTCAAATGGATCGTCAAGCTCGATTTCCTTTGCGATTGTTACACCGTCGTTTGTGATAAGCGGAGCACCGTACTTTTTGTCAAGTACAACATTTCTGCCCTTAGGGCCAAGTGTAATTTTAACTGTATCAGCAAGCTGGTCAATACCTCTCATAAGAGATTTTCTTGCTTCTTCACCATAAGCAATCTGTTTAGCCATAATAAATTACCTCCAAAAATATATCAAATATAATTAATTATTCTACTGTAGCGAGAATATCTGACTGGCGAACGATTGTGTACTCTTCACCGTCAATCTTAACTTCTGTGCCTGCGTACTTGCTTGCGATTACCTTGTCGCCAACATTTACATACATCTTTACTTCATTGCCGTCAACAACTCCGCCCGGGCCAACTGCAACTACTCTTGCAAACTGTGGCTTTTCCTGTGCTGCTGATGAAAGAATGATACCACTCTTAGTTTTTTCTTCGGCTTCTTCAACCTGTAATACTACTCTGTCAAGTAATGGTTTGATACTCATAATATAAATCCTCCTAAAAGTTTAAATGTTAGTTTGGTTAGCACTCTATATCCTTGAGTGCTAATTATATTTTATACCATTTTTTTGAAATGTCAAGAGAAATTTGACTAAATTTGACCTTTAATTTATAAACAATTAAATTTATTTGTACAACGGTCTATTTTAATTCTGTATTAGCATTAAAATAGCTTTAAACAATGCTTTTATCGTTTGATTTTTCCTTAGGTTCAGGTTTGTTTACTTCATATCCGTTTTTAATAGAAAGCTTTGCAAGTAATCTGATACCCTCGGTAAGTGATTTTTTAGATTCGTTATCAATTTTATTAAAAGCTTTAATCATAGTAGGAATATTCTTTATGCCTGCCTTCCGAATATCGTCAAAGGTGATGTTTCCTCCCTCTGCCATAATCTGAAATACTGAATCAATAATTTGCTTTTTCTGCTCTGTATTTAGTCCGTCAATCAGTTCTTTCATATTCTTTTCAGCAAAGCGAATACTTTTTGTATCCTCGTCAAGATGAACAAAGCTTTTGCCCACAACATTCCAACTGAATGCGTTGTGCTGCCAAAAAGAATGACTTCCGCTTTTTACAATGATATAATCCTCATCGTGCTCAAGTAACATTCCAACAAATGATGATTGTGGAACAAAAGTTGAAATTTTGTCTGAAATTTCTTTGTATTGCTCGCTTTCTATAAATTCCTTTGAAAATCCGGGACCATCATTATTATATACACGCTCAATTCTGTTTTTTATTTCAGAAAAAGCGTTGACAGCGGCATATATTGCAAGGTTACCGCCTTTTGAGTGACCGCCAAGGTAGATTTGACAGTTTGGATATTTATCAGCCACTCTGCTAAGGTACGCACCAGCCTTTAGCTGAGAGGGAATATTGTCGGTAACTGCAATCATACAATCCTCTTTCCAGCCGTTGAGTGTATTGTCTGTGCCACGAAAGGCAACAAAAATCTTGTCAGTATCAAAATGAAATGTGCAAGCACCAAACTGCATAGGTGTGTTTTCGCAATCCGATTCTTCGTAGTCAGACACATACACATTTTTAAATCTGCTGCATTTGCCCGTCTGTGCCAAAAGCTTTACAATTTCATTTGCGGCTATATTAGAAAAATATTCTTCTCGTTTATCTTTAGCATAAAGCTTACTTACATCAGAAAGAGGAAGAGGTGACTTTTCAGTATAGCCCGAAAAATCAAGATATACAATTTCTGAAAAAATAAGAGCGTCAACCTCATTTAATGGTGATATTTCAAAGCTTAAATCACCACGCCATTTTATGTAATTAGCAAGATTGTTCATAACCCACCTCCATATGTGATACCAAATTTTAACATATATAATGTAATAAAAGCAATATTTTTCACAAAAAATTCAGAATGCCCATTGCAAAAATTTACAATGGGCAAAGAATTAGTTATTTTTGAGGTGCTCTTTTTAAAATATCGGGCAAAGAGTCAATTATAACTGTAATATTAAGAATTGTTTTTTTCTCATCAAGACAATGATTGTTTTTAAATCCGTTTATAAGCATACCTGCCGCCGCTTCTGTAAAAAAGTCGCATATAAATGCTTTAAAATCATCAGTAACTTCTAAGTTGTTTTGCTGTTCGCAATTATCCACTTCTTTTCTGATTATATATATGAAATCGTTGTAAAAGAATCGTTTCAGTTCATCTCTGCCCATGCTGTCATAGGCACAGTTAAGAATATGTGTGTTTTTCTTTACATAATCAATTACAAACTGAAGTGCTTCCTCGTAGTCAATCAGTAGGTCAAAATTTTTGACAACCTCAATAGCCTCTTGTTCAAGAGTCCATTTTAGCAAGGCGTAAATATCCTCAAAATGATAATAAAAGGTCTTTCTGTTCA
>NZ_JBGVJL010000013.1:0-21140 GCF_045129435.1 Ruminococcus sp.
TAAGAGTTTTTCGGTAAAATATTTGTAGAGCATATTTGTTCCTCCGTTTCAGGTTTCTAGTCAATTCCATTTTAACGGATTTTAGACAAATATGCTCTACTTTTTTTAAAATTATTTTTGTAGGCTCTATTTGTTACCCCAACATTTATTATAGAGCCTTTTTTCATTATATAACAAACGGCTTTTTTCTTTTTGCTATCGCAATTAAAAGGCTTTTGCTATTGTGTTCAAGCCACCAAACAGCTTGCTGTTTGGCTATCGGAAATTTGCGTAAGCCGAAAGTATTTGTGGGCTTTGCCCACCCCCACAACCTTTGAAAAAGGTTGACCAAATTTTTATGTCCGAGTATAAAGTCTGTAATAATTCAGGCAAAAATTTCCCGACCAATACAAAACATAATTACCCAAACTATTGCAAAACAAAAGGCAATATCACATCAATGATACTGCCTTAATTTTTAAAGAAAATCCATAGGGTCGAGGCGGTCGGTTTCACTTTTTCTGATTTCAAAGTGTAAATGCTCGCCCGTTGAGTCGCCTGTTGAGCCGACATATGCTATAGTTTGTCCCTTATATACTTTATCACCCTGGCTTACTGCAAGTGAACTGCAATGTCCGTAAAGTGAGTAGTAGCCGTTGCCATGGTCAATTATTACATAATTGCCGTAGCCTGAATCATCATAGCCTGCCCAAGTTACTGTACCGCCGTCTGACGCTACAATATCCTGACCGCCAATGCCGTCATCTGAAATATCAATACCTGAATGAAGTCTGCCCCAACGATAGCCGTAGTAGCTTACAATTTCGTGAGTGTAGGGAACAGGCCACATAAATGAGCCTGTAGCCTCATATGACGGAGCGTCGCTTGTGCCTTGAAGAATAATTTCGTTCTTAGGCTCTTTAATAACCTTTCTTGCGGTTTCCACAGAGTTTGTCTGTTCGCCGTTTACATAGGTTACCTTGTATGTTACCTCGGCCTCGCCGTTTTCGCCCTCTTGCTTGGTTTCGTTGAATGTATTGCTCTTTGAATCGTCATACTCATACTGAGTTCCGTAATCAAGGGCTATTGTATCGGTAACATCTGTAGTAACTGCCACATAAAGGTAATCCTTTGCAAGCTTTAAAACTTCATCTGCCGTAAGCACAGTTTCGTTTGGAAATTTGCCGTTGATAATCTTTACTGTGTTCGCAAAATCTGCGGTTGTTGCATCGTCATAACCCTCTTTAGCGTCTGACAAAATCTTGTTAAGTGCATTGCCAAGAAGTGTAGTTTCACCGGTTACACCAATTTTTTTGCCGTTGATGTAAAGTGCAGAAAGCTGAGCACCAATGTTATTGTTCAGCACTGCATTTGTAACAGTCTTTTCTACTGTGTCGGTTGCTTCATCTGCTGTAGCTACGCTTGAAAATTCATCAGAAGTGTAGTCAACATATGAATAGTTTGAAGACTTGGCACTCTGTACTGTTGCCTTGTTTTCTACAGGTACAGACACCGCACTTGCTCCTGATGCAAACCCGATCATTACTGCTGTAAAGCAGGCAACAGAGGCAAGCATAGCCTTTTTCTTAATTGACTTATACACACTTGCTTTTGAAACAGGTGCAGCGTGAGCATATTTTCTGTCGGTTGTATTTCTGGTTGTTGTAACAAGCTTTAAGGTGTTTGTGTCAGAGTTAAAGCTTACGCCCTGTCTTGCAGCACTGTAGCGTTTGTCGAAGTAGCAGATTTCAGCTCTTTTTGAGCTTGTCTGTTCAAGCTTTGGCATTACTACAGGTCTTGTCTGTTTTCTTACAACAGGCTGTGCAGCTTTCTTTGTCACAGTAACCTTTCTTGTTGATTTAATCTTAAACTTTTTCACTGCGAGTGCAGCTGCTCTCTTTATAAAGCGAACAGTTTTCTGAGCGGTATTAAGTTGTTGAGGTTTACGCCTTGTAAAAGGAAGGCTTTCAATTTCTTTGTAGCCGTCCTTACCAATGAACTTTGTACTCAAATAAATTCTCCTATCTCATTAACTGTTACATTTCTGTAACAAACTTACAAGTACTATTATAACAAATAGTAACAAAATTGCAATAGAAGAATTAAAAACCGTAACCTTACCCAGTATTTAGCACAAATACAGACAGCAAAATTATGCAACAGATACAATAATTCTCAAAATTAATTATACTTTAAGTTATCGACAGTTAAATCTTTTAACTTATCGTAATATTTATTCAATGCCTCAATAGCACCGTTAAAGTCGTGTTCCTTGTAATTTCCACATTCTGCCGCAGTATTTCCGGGAATTTCGCCGGTGTGATTTTTACATTTATAAATAGTTTCTTTAATAAGTGCAAGTGCGTCCTCCTGCGACATATCTCTTACAAGAAAATAAAAGCCGGTTCTGCAGCCCATTGGGCCAAAGTAAATTACCTTGTCGGCACTTTCACTGTTTCTTGCATAGGTAGCAAAAAGATGCTCTATAGTGTGCATAACAGGGTTTGGCAAAAACGGTGGTGTGTTTGGCTTGATAAATCTCATATCATAAGTTGTGATGTCGCCGTCAATGCGTGATACATACACGCCCGGCTCAAGTGTATCGTGGTTTACCTGAAAGCTTGCAATTCTTTCCATTATAATGTCCTCTTTCCAAATAAAATTATGCGTAGTCGGCAATGTTTGTAAAGCAGATGTTGAGGTCAACCTCGCCGTCAATGCCGTCAACCTGACCTGCTGTTGTGTATTGCCACATTGAAAACTGATAGTAAAATTCCGGTGTGTCGCTGTATTCGCAGTACCAAATGTCGAAATCCTTAAGCCTTGAAAGGTCATATTTAAAGTAAAGCTCTCGGCTTGGAGAGTAAATTGACGCTGTGTAGCCGTTAGCCTCAACGGTCTGGCAAAATGCTCTTGCACATTCTGTGGCTTCGTAAGCCGAAACGCTGTCTGTTCTTGCGTCATCGTCCTTAACAATTTCCCAGTCATAGGCAACAGGATAATCAAGCTTGATGTCACCGAGAATTTCTTTTACATAATTAGCTTCTTCAATGGCTTCATCGGTGTTAATTGCCTGAGAGAAGAAGTAAACACCAACCTTAATGCCGTTTTCCTTAGCTTCGGTAATGTTTTTAATAGCACTTTCGTCTTGATATAAAGTGCCCTCTGTGCCATAGCCTCTGCCGCCGATTCTTATCATAGCAAAGTCAATGCCTGAGTCCTTTACCTTTTTCCAGTCAATATTGCCGTTATAGTCCGACACATCAATACCCTCTGTGGAGGCTGCCTTTCCGTTTTCGTTGTAATACTTAAAATTAGCGTCAGCAGAAAAATTATTCTTATCAAGGGTGTTTTTCGCCACACCTTCAAGCTCTGTTATCCAGATTTGACCAAGTGTGGAATCGTTAATCAATATTTTTTCTCCTGTAGTTTTTACTGTTGTATCGGTAGGAGTGGGGGTGTATGAGCTTTGCTCGGTTTTGCTTTCGCTTTTACCGCCACAGCCTGTCAATGCAACTGTACTTACAAGGAGTGCCGAAATAAGTATGTATTTTATCTTTTTCATCGTATTAACTCCTATTTTGTATTTATTAAAGACAGGATAACACAAAAATAAATTTCTGTAAATAAAATAAGTCAAAATTTATATTGAAAATATTGTGAAAATTAAGTATAATAGAACAGTATAATGCAACAATAAAGCTCACAACAAAGAAAGGAGCGTGGATTATGAATGCTGCAAAGGTAACCGGATATGCCAAAAAGTCAAAAAAAGAGCTTATTAAAGCTATTGATGACTGCATATCGCTGAGTCAGCTTTTTGCACTTATTCAGCATGAGAATATTACTTTGCAAATGCATTCACAACCGGGTGCTTCAAATCTTGCTCCAAAAGTGCTTTCCGCAAAAGAAATTATAAACAAAAAAGACACTCCGCTTGAGCGTCTTAAAACTGAAATAAAAAAGTCTGTGCTTAAAAGCAAATAGCAGTTGTATCGTTAGTCGGTACAACTGCTATTTTGTTAAATCAGAATACTACTACAAGGAGCATCTTAAAACATTCCTCACCAAATACAGCATGAGGGTGCTTTGCCGGCATTACGATTGACTCGCCTTCCTTGAGAATATACTCAACACCGTCAATAGTGATTTTGCCCACACCGTCAAGACAGGTAACAAATGCGTCACCGCCGGATTCGTGAGTGCTGATTTCTTCGCCCTTGTCAAACGCAAAAAGTGTTACGCTTACAGCGTCATTCTGCACAAGAGTTTTGCTTACAACCATTCCGTCCTGATATGAAACTTCATCTTTTAATGTAAGCACCTGTGATTTGCTGATGTTTTTCGTTTTGCCACCGGATAATATATCCATAATTATGCCTCCTTTAAAACATATTTTATTTTGCACAATATTATAGCACAAATACTTATAAAGCTCAATAATTCTTTTGTGCTGTGATTGATAAAATCACGCAAACTGCCAAATTTATCTTCTTATATTGATATATAAAATAAATTGATGTAAAATAGTAATGTTATACTATTAGAGGAAATTACAGAAAGGAAAAATTGAGAGGAAAATTATGATTAAACTCAGAAGATTTTTAAAGGACTACAAAAAAGAATGTATCATTGGCCCTTTATGTAAGCTTTTTGAGGCAATACTTGAGCTTATTGTTCCGCTTGTTATGGCGGATATAATAGACAACGGCGTTGCCAATGGTGACAAAGGATATGTACTGCGAATGGGACTTGTAATGGTTGCACTTGCGGCAACAGGCTTGCTTAGTGCCCTTGTGTGTCAGTATTTTGCGTCAAAGGCTTCACAGGGATTTGGCACAAAGGTGAGAAGAGCGTTGTTCTCGCACATCAACTCGCTTTCACACGCAGAGCTTGACAAGCTTGGTACACCGTCACTTATTACAAGAATTACAAATGATGTAAACCAGTCACAGCAGATGGTAGCTATGACAATAAGACTGCTCACAAGAGCACCGTTTATTGTTATAGGTTCAATTATTATGGCAATGACAATCAGCGTGAGAATGTCAATTATATTTATAATCGCCGCAATAATCATTGGCTTGATTTTATACTTTGTAATGACAAAGAGTATTCCGATATTCAGCCTTATGCAGAAAAAGCTTGATAAAATCGGACTTATTTCAAGAGAAAATCTTTCCGGCAACCGAGTAATCAGAGCTTTTTCAAAGCAGAAGAGTGAAAAAGAGAGAATTGACAATTCCACAGAAGACTTAGCGGTAACTTCAATTCGCATCAGCAAGCTTTCAGCGTTACTGAATCCCGCAACCTATGTTGTAACAGACATTGCAATTATAGCAATTATCTGGTTTGGCGGTTTGAATGTAAATGCAGGCAATATGCAGACAGGCGACATTATTGCCCTTGTAAGCTATATGACACAGATTTTGCTTGCTATGATAGTTGTTGCAAACCTTGTGCTTTTAATGACAAAGGGCAGTGCATCTGCGGCAAGAATTAACGAGGTGCTTGAAACCGAGCCGAGCGTTAAGGAAAAGACACAGGAGATTATTTCTGTAAATACAGACGAAAGCACACCGAAGATTGCCTTTAAAGATGTATCATTCAGCTATGGCGGCGGTGATGATGAGCTTAGCAAGATAAGCTTTGAAATTAAGCGTGGCTCAACAGTCGGCATAATCGGCGGTACAGGCTCAGGTAAGAGTACGCTTATCAACCTTATACCTCGTTTCTACGATGTAACAGGCGGCAGCGTTGAGGTTGACGGCAGAGATGTAAAGGACTATTCCTTCAAACAGCTCAGAAAGCAGATCGGTATAGTACCACAGCAGTCAATACTTTTTAAGGGCACTATTCGTGACAATATGAAGTGGGAAAATCCTGATATTACTGACGAAGAAATTATTACAGCACTCAAAAATGCACAGGCTTATGAGTTCGTTTCAAAGCTTCCTATGGGACTTGACAGCCATGTTGAGCAGGGCGGCAAAAACTTCAGCGGCGGTCAAAGACAGCGACTCTGCATAGCAAGAGCCATTGCGGCAAAGCCAAAGGTGCTTATTCTTGACGACAGCTTTTCTGCTCTCGACTTTGCCACAGATGCGGCACTCAGAAAGGCACTTAGCCAATATACTCACGAAATGACAGTTATTATTGTAACACAGCGTTGCTCAACAATTATGAATTCAGATTTAATCCTTGTGCTTGACGACGGTATGCTTGCGGGCAAGGGTACTCACAAGGAGCTGCTTAAAAATTGTGAAACCTACAAGGAAATCTGCCTTTCACAGCTCAGCGAATCGGAGGTGGAAGTATGAAAAAATCTGTAGTAAGAAGAGTATTAAAATATATAAAGCCGTACAAGGGCTTGCTTGCACTTGCGATTCTCAGTGCAATTATCAGCGTATCACTTACACTTTACATTCCTGTACTCACAGGTAATGCAATCGATAATATCATTGACAAGGGCAATGTTAATTTTGAAAATGTTCTTCAAATTATAATTTATATAGCTGTCGGTGTTGCAGGTGTTGCAATTTTCCAATGGACTATGACATATTTTACAAATGTGATTTCATACAAGACTGTAAGAGATTTGAGAAGAGATGTTTTCTGCAAATTTAATGATGTGCCGCTTTCGTACATTGACACACATTCGCACGGTGACCTCATCAGCCGAGTAATCAACGATGTTGATGCTGTAGGCGACGGCCTTTCACAGATGTTTTTACAGCTTTTCTCAGGTATTGTGACAATCCTCGGTACAATGGTGTTTATGTTTATGATTGACTGGAGAATTGCCCTTGCGGTAATTATTCTTACTCCGCTTTCATTGTTTGTGGCTGCCTTTATCGGCAAAATGACACACAACCGTTTTGCAAGACAGCAGCAGCTGCAGGGCGATATTTCTTCATATGTTGAGGAATATGTAGGCAATCAGAGAATTGTAAAGGCTTTTTCATATGAGGACAGAGCATTTGAGAATTTTGAAAACTACAATCAGGAGCTTTATACAGTCGGATTTAAGGCTCAGTTTGCAGGTGCTCTTGCAAACCCAAGCACACGATTTGTAAACGCTATGGTATATGCGGCAGTTGGTATTTTCGGAGCGATTACCGCAATTTCAGGCACACTTTCAGTAGGTCAGCTTTCATGCTTCCTTACCTATGCTAACCAATATACAAAGCCTTTCAACGAGGTAACAGGTGTGCTTACACAGTTGCAGACAGCTATTGCAGCGGCAGGCAGAGTTTTTGATGTGCTTGACGCTGAGGACGAGCCGGAGGATAAGCCGGATTCGGTTAAGATTGAGAATTGCAAGGGTAATGTAAAAATTGAGAATGTCAATTTCTCTTATGTAAAGGATAAGCCGCTTATCACAGATTTTTCACTTGATGTAAAGAGTGGCAGCCACATTGCTATTGTAGGCCCTACAGGCTGTGGCAAAACAACATTCATTAACCTGCTTATGAGATTCTATGATACCGACAGCGGCAAGATTTCTATTGACGGTGTTGACATCAAGGATATGGAGCGTGACGAGCTGAGAAAGCTGTACGGAATGGTATTGCAGGATAGCTGGCTGTTCTGTGGTACAATTATGGAAAACCTCAAATACGGTAATCCTGATGCTACCGATGAACAGGTAATAGAGGCTTCAAAGGCTGCTTATGCACATAGCTTTATCAGAAGAATGCCTGAGGGCTATGACACTATGATTTCCGAGGGCGGCGGTAACCTTTCTCAGGGACAAAAGCAGTTGCTTTGTATTGCCAGAGCAATGCTCTCAAACCCTACTATGCTTATTCTTGACGAGGCTACATCTTCTATTGATACGCTTACAGAAATTCGTGTACAGAAGGCATTTGCAAAGATTATGCAGGGCAGAACAAGCTTTGTTGTTGCCCACAGACTTTCCACTATCAAGGAAAGCGATGTTATCCTTGTTATGCGTGACGGCAACATCATTGAGCAGGGCACTCACGATGAATTACTTGCAAAGGGCGGTTTTTATAAAAACCTTTACGAAAGCCAGTTTGCAAAGTAATTGGTGTCACAGAGTGACACTTTTATAAAAAAGCTATATATTATCAGCTAAATACAGCCGAATATTCAGAACAAATGTTTTAACTTTGTAACCGTTTTATGTAAAAATATTACAAATGATTTTTTATGAGTCGCAAAAACCCCAGATTTATGGCGGTTTTGCGGCTCTTTTCTTTTGAATAATTATGCAAAAGAATAATAAATTAAAAAACGATTAAAATAATTTCAAATTTGAAAAATATGGGTGTCATTTGTAAATTTTATTTCATTTTGTGCTATATTTATCTTGATTTTTAAAGGCTAATGGGGTATAATGATAGCAAACGGTGGCAGAAGGTGTCATTTGGTGGCTGAATGGTACTCAAAAAACCGAAATTCAGTTCGTTTGGAGGTGGGCAAAATGTTTTCCGGAATGTCTAATCATTCAATAGATGCAAAGGGAAGAGTTGTTTTGCCTGCAAAATTCCGTGACGAGCTTGGAGAAACCTTTTATGTAGCACAGGGATTTGGCACTCCTTGTATTCAGGTTATGTCAAAGGAGGTTTTTGAGCATTTCTGTTCACAGATAATGCAGCTGCCGGCTAACAAGGCAATGATTCTCCAATATACTTTTACCGCAACTGCTGTTGAGGTATCGCCCAACTCACAGGGCAGAGTTTTGCTTCCGCAGACTCTTAGGGAGAATGCAAAGCTTGAAAGCGACGCACTTGTGATTGGTCTTAATAACCGTATTGAGATCTGGAGCAAGTCGGTATTTGAGGATTATGTAAATTCACAGAAGGAACAGCTTGCCGATGCAGTTGGCAGCCTTTCATTCGGATAAGGAGCAAGCTATGGAATTTAATCATATTCCCGTCCTGCTCAATGAAACCATCGAAGGGTTAAATATTAAAGAAAACGGCATTTATGCCGATGGTACTGCAGGCGGTGGTGGTCACAGCAGCGAAATTTTAAAGCACCTTACCACAGGAAAGCTTATTTCTATTGACCGTGACCCGGACGCAATCCAAACGCTTACAAAGCGTTTCAGCAAAAATGAAAATTCAATAATCATCAAAGGTAACTTTGCAGACATTGCCGAGCTTTTAAAGCAAAGAGGCGTTGGCAGACTTGACGGAGTTATGCTTGACATCGGTGTTTCTTCTCATCAGCTTGATACTGCTGAGCGTGGTTTTTCTTTTCATGAGGACGCTCCTCTTGATATGAGAATGAGTCAGAGCGGTACTACAGCCGCCGACCTTGTAAACTCGCTTCCTTTTGAGGAGTTACGCAGAATTATCTACACCTACGGTGAGGAAAAATTTGCGGATTCCATTGCAAAGGGAATTGTGAAAGCAAGGGAAGAACAGAGAATTGAAACAACATTGCAGCTTGCGGAAATCATCAAGCAGAATGTTCCTCAGAAGGTAAGGAGAGAGGGACATCCGGCAAGAAAGACATTTCAGGCAATAAGAATTGCGGTAAATGACGAACTTGGTGCTTTGAACAAAGGACTTGACGGAGCTTTTGAAATGCTTGGTTCAGGCGGAAGATTGGCGGTTATTACTTTCCATTCGCTTGAGGACAGAATCGTAAAGCAAAAAATGGCTTCTTGGTGCAAGGGTTGTACTTGTCCAAAGGATTTCCCGGTTTGTGTTTGCGGCAATAAGCCTAAGGCAAAGCTTGTTACCAGAAAGCCTGTTTGTGCAAATGGGACAGAATTGGAATTAAATCCCAGAGCAAGAAGTGCAAAGTTGAGAATATGCGAAAAAATATAGTTTTTTCCTTTACAGCTATAGACAAATGAACGAAATTGTAGTAAAATATAACAAAGCTGTAAATAAGGTTACAAGTACAATTAGTGGTAGCTTTATGAACTGTAATTACTATATATACGCATAATATTAGGTTTTAAGGACGATTTTTCGTCCCTAAAATACATATAATTCTTATTTAATTATTAAAATTGTGAAATATTTTGCTCGTTTAGAAAAATGAGTATATTGTGTGTTTTATTAAATGATAAATCGGAAAGGCACAGGGTGCAGAAATATGGCATATGAAAACAGAAACGCAGCGTATGATTTAAGTCTTTTTGACCAGACTTCATCAGCAGCTCCTTTGCCAAAACATGACGAAGAAGTAGAAGAGGTAAAAGCACCTAAGAAAAAGGTCGGCAAAAAGGTTATTTCCTTACCGGAAGAGGAAATACATAAAATCAGAAAACGCAGACACAATCCACTCAAGGTTACTTTCGGTGCATTGGGCGGAGCGGCAGTTGCAATGATTATTGCAACAATCATTATCGGACAGGTAAGAATCACAGAGCTTAACCAGCAGATTATTACCGCAAAGGAAACACTTTCAAACGCACAGAGTGTTTACACACAAACAGAAATGAGCTTGCAAGGAAAGCTTAGCTCATCAGACATTGAAAAATATGCCGAAAACCAGCTTGGTTTGACCAAAGCATCAAGTTCTCAGCAGGAATTTGTTTCACTATCAGGCGGAGATAAAGCAGAGGTTACTTCTCCGGAGAGTGAAAACCTCTTTACTCAGTTTATCAGCTCAATAGCAAATCTTTGGTCATAACATAACGGCAAACTTAATACAAATGTTATGGAGGAATAAGAGTTAAGACTGTGTCTTGGCTCTTTTTTCGGTATTGAACAATTATTGTAAATTATTTACATTTTTATAAGGATATTGCGGTTGAAAGGAGAAATTTTGTTGGTGAAAAATATTTTTGAGAAAAAAGATAAAAAAAAGAAGGCCGCAAAAGGTCCTAATCAGCGTTTAAGACACAGAACAGCGGTACTTATTGTGCTGATCCTTGTAATTGGTTTTGGTGCAATTATCGCAAGACTCGGTTACCTGACCACAATTCAGAGCGGAGAGCTTCAGCAGGCGGCAGTTGAGCAGCAGCTTATGGACAGAAAGCTTCCGGCAAAGCGTGGTACTATCTATGATTCTAACGGCAAGGTGCTTGCAGAGAGTGCTTCTGTATGGCAGGTAGTAATGTCGCCTGCAAATATAGATACCGATAAGCAGAGAGAGGCCATTGCCTCGGGTCTTTCGGAAATTCTTGGACTTGACAAGGCAGACTTGCTTGAAAAGACAAAGCAGAACAGTTACTATGTTGTAGTTAAGCGTAAAATTGAATCGGACGCAAGAACAAAAATTCTTGAGCTTATCGATAAGCTTAAGAAGGACTATGATTGCAGTGATTATGCTGTTCAGCTTCAGGACGATTATAAAAGATATTATCCGAACAACGACCTTGCTTCCAATGTAATAGGCTTTACAGGCAGCGATGAGCAGGGACTTGAAGGTATTGAGTATGAGTACGATACATATCTTAAAGGTACAGCAGGCAGAATTGTAACAGCTAAAAACTCAGTCGGTACAGAAATGCCTTTTCAGTACGAGCAGAATGTAGCGGCTCAGGACGGTAACAATCTTTACCTTACCATTGATTCAACAATTCAGTCAATTTGTGAAAAATATATGGCACAGGGTATTATTGATAACGATGTACTCAACAAGGGTGTTTGTATTCTTATGGATGTAAACACAGGTGCTATTCTTGCTATGGTTACAGCAAACGGCTATGACCTTAACAATCCTTATCAGCTTTCCGAAGATGATCAGAAGAAAATTGATGCACTTCCTGAAAAGGAGCAGGATGCGGCAGAGAGTGCGGCACTTTCGGCAATGTGGCGTAACAAGGCAGTTGCCGATACTTATGAGCCGGGTTCTGTATTTAAAATGTGTACTGCATCAATGGTACTTGAGGAAGGTCTTGTAGATCCCGACACAAGCACATTCTATTGTTCAGGTTCAATGACAATCGCAGACGCTGATCCAATCCATTGTCATAACCTTGCCGGTCATGGCACACAGAGCTTTACAGATGCTATTGTAAATTCATGTAACCCTGCTTTTATGCAGATGGGTCAGTTGCTCGGCATCAGCAAATATACTCAGTATTACAAGGCTTTTGGCTTTGCAGACAAAACAGGCATTGACCTTCCGGGTGAGGCTGATGACCAGTTCTTTACAGATATGGACGAAGTTGACCTTGCGGTAGGTTCGTTCGGTCAGAACTTCAAAATCACACCTATTCAGATGATTACAGCCTGTGCGGCTGTAGCAAACGGCGGTTATGTTCTTCAGCCGTATGTAGTTTCTAAAATCACCGATTCTGACGGCAATGTAGTTAAGAATGTTGAAAAAACCGTTAAGCGTCAGGCTATTTCAAAGGCTACATCTGACAAGATGAACGAAATTCTTGAGTACAACACTTCAACAGCTGGTTCAACCTCAGGTTATGTTGCAGGTTATCGTGTAGCAGGTAAAACCGGTACTTCTGAGAAAAAGGGCGTTGAAATTATAAGTAACTACAAAGAAGACTATATTGCATCATTCTGCGGTTATGCTCCGGCTGATGATCCGCAGGTAGCAATGCTTGTATTCTTTGATACACCAAACGGTGCTTCTTACTATGGTTCACAGGTTGCTTCACCTGTATTCATAAACATTATGTCAGAGGTTCTTCCTTATCTCGACATAAAAACAAGCTACTCTGATGATGAGCTTGAATATATTGATGTTATAGCAGGCTCTTATGTTGGACTTTCAGTATCAGAGGCAACTACAAACGCTGAAAATGACGGCTTTACCGTTACAGTAAAGGGTGAGGGCAGCAATGTAATCTCTCAGATTCCTGCCGCATCATCACAGATACCAAGCGGTGGTAATGTTGTGCTTTACACAGATGAGGCAAGCACAGCCGAAAAGGTAACAGTGCCAAATCTTATTGGATATTCAGTATCTGAGGTAAATGCAGTTGCAAGCTCTTACGGACTTAATGTAAGCCTTGTGGGTGCGGCATCGGGCAGCGGTGTGGTAAGTACATCACAGGATATTGCAGAGGGTACTATGGTTAGCGAGGGTTCATTGGTTACAGTAACCTTCAGTTCATCTGTAAGTGTAAACGATTAAAATGTGCAATTCGAGGGGATTGCAAGGTTAAATATAAACATTGGGCAGGGCTTTGATTATTCAAGCCCTTTGCCCGTATGAAAGGAACGATAATTAATGGTATATGGAATCTGGACTTTTGTAGCGGCTATCGTTGCATTTATAATTTCAGCAGTTGCGGGTGCGTTTTTAATTCCAATGCTTCGCAAGCTTCACTTTGGTCAGACTATTCTTGAGGACGGCCCAAAGTGGCACAAGAAAAAGCAGGGCACACCGATTATGGGCGGCTTTATGTTTATTATTGCAATTACTGTAGTTACAATAATCAGCACAATAGTTTACCTCTGCATCGGTAAGAATTTCATAAACCTTTATTTTGCGGATATTAATAAGGAAACTGTAATGATATTTGCGGGACTTTTCCTTGCTCTTGCAAATGGTGCGATCGGTTTCATTGATGACTATACAAAGGTAGTAAAAAAGCGTAATCTCGGACTTACCGCAAAGCAGAAGCTCGTTTTGCAGTTTGCTGCCGCTATTGCCTACATTGTTATTCTTGCAGTTGCAGGCTGCGGCACAGCTACTACTATTCCTTTTGTCGGCAGAGTTGACCTCGGCTTTTTCTACTACATTATTTCAGCGATTGTAATTGTTGGTATTGTAAATGCTGTAAACCTTACAGACGGTGTTGACGGTCTTGACGGTTCAATTACATTCTTTGCATGTATCAGCTTTATGATTATTGCTTGTATGATGAGTGCACTCGGACTTACTGCTATGTGTGCGGCTGCAGCAGGTGCTTGTCTTGGATTCCTCGTTTGGAACTTCCACCCTGCAAAGGTATTTATGGGCGACACAGGTTCACTTTTTCTTGGCGGTCTTGTGTGTGCATTAGCCTTTGGTGTAGATATGCCGATTCTTCTTCTTCCTGTTGGTATTGTATATCTTTGCGAGATGTTCTCTGTTATTTTACAGGTTACATATTTTAAGGCTACTCACGGTAAAAGATTATTTAAGATGAGCCCTATCCACCATCACTTTGAGATGTGTGGCTGGAGCGAGGTTAAGATAGTAACTGTATTCAGCATTGTAACAGCAATTTTCGGTGCTATTGCCGCAATTATTGCTTACTTTGGCGTGGTTGCTTAATTTGTCTTTTAAGACAGACGGGAGGTTTTGCGAATGGCTCCGTATATGAATATGATACTCAAGGCTGATATAAACAGAATATACGATGAAAAGTACCTTGAAGCTGAGCAGGCAAAGAATGAAAAATTCTTTACACGCCCCAAAAAGAGTACTGATAAATCTACCGGTAAAAAACGCAGAAAAAAGCCGGGTTGGATTACAACAGGTATGGGCATAGATTTGCCGTTCTGCATTATTATTCTTGTGCTGCTCACAATCGGTTTGATTATGATGTTTTCAGCAAGCTATCCTGTTGCGTATTACACACTTGGAAACAGCTACTATTACCTTGTAAGACAGCTGATTTTTGCCGCAATCGGCGTAGGATGTATGTTTGGACTTTCGTTTTTTAACTATAACAAGCTCCACAGATTTATTCCTTTGATTATGGGTATTTCGTACCTTGCTTTGATTATAGTTCTTATCGTTCCTTCAGGCGAAGCAGGCGTACATCGTTGGATTCCTTTAGGCCCATTTAATATTCAGCCGTCAGAGATTGCTAAATTCTCAATTATTATTTTCTTTGCACATTGGTGCAGTAAATATTACGACAAAATGCAGCTTCCAAAATACAGCGTACTTCCCGGTATTATTGTATTCGGTACAACAGCGGCACTGCTCTTTTTAGAGCCTCACTACTCAGGTATTGTAATTATAGGTGTGCTCACAGTGCTTATGCTCTACATTGGCGGAATGAAAACAAGATACCTTGCAATCGGCGGTGTAATTCTCGGAATTTTGATAGTTGTACTCGCTATGACAGGCGGACTTACTTATGCAATGAGCCGTATGGACGGTTGGGGACAGTCACTTGAATACACAACTGAAGATATGTGGCAGACAACTTGGCAGACAAGAAACTCACTTTATGCTATCGGTTCGGGCGGACTTTGGGGACTCGGACTCGGTCAGTCAAGACAGAAGTTCCTGTATTTGCCGGAGCCACAGAATGACTTTATCTTTGCTATTGTAGTAGAGGAGCTTGGCCTTGTAGGTGCTATCCTCATACTTCTTATATTTGCACTCCTTGTATGGAGAGGAATTACACTTTCACTTCGTGCAAAGGATAACTTTGGTAAGCTTTTAGGTATTGGCCTTACCTCACAGATTGGTTTGCAGGTAATTCTTAATATTCTTGTAATTACCGACTGGCTGCCAAACACAGGTATCAGCTTGCCGTTCTTCAGCTACGGCGGTAGTTCACTTATTATGTTGCTTGCTCAGATGGGACTTGTGCTTTCAGTTTCAAGAACCGCAAACATTGAAAAGCAGTAAGCGTTTGGAGGTATATAAATGAGAGTTTTACTTGCAGGCGGCGGCACAGCAGGACACATTAATCCTGCACTTGCTATAGCAGGCTTTATAAAGCAGAAAAAGCCTGACACAGAAATTCTTTTTGTAGGCAACAAGGGCGGTATGGAGGAAACTCTTGTGCCACAGGCAGGCTACAATATGAAATTTATTGTAATCAGCGGTTTTAATCGTAAGCTTTCTCCAAAGGCAGTTGTCGATAATGTAAAAACTGTTAAAAGAACAATTACTTCGTCTATTGACGCTAAGAAAATTATAAAAGAATTTAAGCCCGATATTTGCATCGGCACAGGCGGATATGTTTCAGGCCCTGTTATCAGAGCAGCTGCAAAGCTTGGTGTTAAAACTGTAATTCACGAGCAGAACGCTTACCCTGGAATTACAAACAAAATGCTTGCAAAAGAGGTTGACAAGGTAATGCTTGCTGTGCCGGACGCTAAAAAGCATTTTGACCCGAAAGCTGACTTTGCCGTTACAGGCAACCCTGTAAGAGGAAAAATTCTTACAGCAAACAGGGAAGAGGCAAGAGCAAAGCTTGGTGTTGATGAAAGACCTGTAGTGCTTTCATTCGGCGGAAGCCTTGGTGCAAGAAAAATCAATGAGGGTGTTGCAGATCTGATTGCAAGAAGCGGAATTGACGGTAAATATCAGCATATTCACGCTTATGGCAAATTCGGCAAATGGTTCCCTGACCTTTTGAAGGAAAAAGGCTGTGACCTTGAAAAAGCAACAAATCTTGATATTCGAGAGTTTATAAATGATATGGATGTTTGTATGGCGGCGGCTGATTTGGTAATCTGCCGTGCAGGTGCAATCACATTGAGCGAAATTCAGGCACTTGGCAAGCCTGCAATCCTTATTCCGTCACCAAATGTTGCAGAAAATCATCAGTATCACAATGCAATGGCACTTGTAAATGCCGGTGCTGCCGACATTATTGAGGAAAAGGATCTCACAGGCAGTCTGCTTATGGAAAAGGCAGACAATATGCTTTCAAATCCCGAAAAACTTGCGGAATACGCAAAAAATGCAAGAAAAACAGCTATTACAGACGCTAACGAAAGAATTTATTCCGTAATAAAAGGTGTGCTTGGACTTGTGTAACAAATACCGCCCTTGATACATAGAATGTAAAGGTATTTTATGTAGGAGGGTGTTATTGTGTCAAGACTTCTTGTTACCGGACGGGAAAAGCTCAGCGGTGAAGTGAATGTGCAGGGTGCTAAAAACAGTGCTTTGCCAATCATTGCGGCGTCGGTTCTGACAAAGGGTGAAAATGTATTTTATAATTGCCCTGACCTTTCGGATATTGATGCGTTGTCACAGATACTTCATTATCTTGGCTGTGATGTAAAGCGTTTTCACACAACTATGCTTGTGACAGCTGACGGATTGTGCAGAAACGACATTCCGGATGTCCTTATGCGAAAAACAAGAAGTTCAATAATATTTTTAGGTGCGGTTCTTGCCCGTACGGGTGCGGCAAAACTTAGCTTCCCAGGTGGCTGCGAGCTTGGCCCTCGTCCAATAGATATGCACCTTAATGCACTCAGACAAATGGGTGCGGAAATTGTAGAAAAGCATGGTGTTATTGATTGTACAGCACCAAAGGGACTAAAAGGCACGAAAATTGCACTTTCGTTCCCAAGTGTGGGTGCAACCGAGGACATTATGATTGCTGCAAGCACGGCTGAAGGCACAACTACAATTATTAATGCGGCCTGTGAACCTGAAATTTGCGACCTTGCAGATTATCTTAACAGCTGCGGTGCAAAAATATGCGGAGCAGGCGAGGGTGTTGTGGTGATCGACGGAGTTTCTTCTTTAAATTCTGTTCAGCACACAATAATTCCCGATAGAATTGTTGCGGCAACGCTTATGGCAGCTGCGGCGGTTACTCGGTCAAAAATTACGCTGAAAGGCATCGTGCAGAGCCACCTTGGTACAGTAATTCCTGTTCTTGAGGAGGCAGGGTGTGATATTCGCACAAAGGGCGGAACTCTGACTGTATCAGCACCGCAAAGGCTTTCGGCTTTCAGAACAATTCGCACAATGCCGTATCCGGGTTTTCCTACAGACGCACAAGCACCGCTGATGGCAGTAGCAAGCGTGGCTGAGGGAACAACGGTTTTTGTTGAAAATATTTTTGAAAACAGATACCGACATACAAGTGAGCTTTCTCGAATGGGTGCAAAGATTAAAACCGAGGGAAAGGTTGCTGTTGTAGAGGGTGTAAGGTCATTATATGGAGCAAAGGTAGAAGCTCCGGATCTGCGTGGCGGTGCTGCCCTTGTTATTGCGGCACTTTCGGCAGACGGCATTACTGACATTAGCAATGCCGAGTATTTGGAGCGAGGATATGAAAATATAGAGCTTATGCTTGGCTCACTTGGGGCAAATATTGTTAAGCTTTAGGAAGGGTATATTGGAAGGAGGATAATATGGCAGAAGATAAAAGGAAGGAACTTTCGGCAGAAGAACGAAGAAAAATTCAGAAGCAAAGAAAGCAGGCTGCCAAAGAGGCACAGAAGTACCACAAAAATCAAGGAAAGGCAGCAAAGTCCTCCGCAAAGCAGGAAAATAAAGAGAAAGACAGTGCAAAAAGTACTGCCAAAAAGCAGACAGAACCTAAAAAACAGGCTGAAAAGAAAAAGCCTGAAACTGCACCGTCTAAGAAAAATGCAAATTCACATAAGCCAAAAACCAACGCAAAAGCAGAGAAAAAATCTCACAGCAAAATCGAGCAAAAGCTCAATGAGCAAATGAAAAAGCAGAGAGATGATATATCTCAGGAAGAGCGTTATATCAGAAAAAGTGAGAAGAAAATCAAGAATTTAAAGCCAAAGGCTTACGATGACGGATTTTATATAGATGAATTTGGTGAACGCCAGAAGCAACAGCGTGTGGCTCAGAATATAAGAGAGCAGGAGAATGAAAAGGTTAAGCGTCTTAAAAAGCCGATGACCTCTTCGCAGATTAAAAAACGCAGAATTTTAGCCTCAGTCATTACCTGCGGTGTAGTTCTTTTGGTGGGAATAATATTGTCGCTTACCGTACTTTTCAAAACCGAAAAAATTGAGGTCGAGGGCGACAGCTACTACAGCAAAGACCAGATAGTTTCTTTTGCAAATGTTGCCTTGCAGAACAACATTTTTATGGGAAAATTTATGTCAACTCCGGACAGAATTTCCGAAAAACTTCCATATGTGGAGTCGGCAAGAGTTGATTTTGTTGTGCCTGATACAATAAAAATTACGGTAAAGGACGCCGTACCGTCTTATGTAATCATTAATGACGGCAAGTTTTTACTTATCAGCTCAAAGGGCAGAATACTTGATGTAATGGCTGATAATTCAGCAAATTACCCTGTTCTTTCAAGCTCGGCACTTGAAACCACCACAGTAGGCGAATATGTGTCTTACAGCGATGAGAATGTTCCGGTAATTCTTGAGGAAATTTCAGATTCTTTAAGCAAAAACGAGTTTACAGGCATTACTGCTATTGATGTGACAAATACAGCTTCGGTAAAGCTTGTATATGACAACAGAATTGCTATTATTCTTGGCTTGCCCGATGATATTGATTATAAAATCAGAACAGCAATGGCAATAATAACAGAAAAGCTTGACCCGAACAAAACAGGTGCAATCTACGGCACTCTTGATGTGTCATCTTGCAGTACAACAAAGACATCTCGTTTCAATCCAAATGAAACCATAGCAATTACAACAGCACCTCAGGCAGCAACTAATTCTGCTACGCAGAGCGTGTCGGACGGTACTGTTCCGGCTACTACTTCACCGGGCTCAACCGTTGCAACAAACAGCAACGGTGAGTATATAGGCAATTTCCCTGATACAGGTTTGGATATCGGCAACGGAATACTTGCTTTTGATACTAACGGCGATGGCATTGCGGATTGCTTTGATACCGACGGTGACGGCTATGCAGATGTGTTTGGTTCGCTTAGCAGTTCTTCAGGTTCAGGCTCAACCGATACGGGTTCGGATAGCTACTCAGACAGCTACTCGGACGGATATTCTGACAGCTACAATGGCGGAGCACCATCTGAAAATACAGATAATGTATCTACTGAGTACGACAGTGCGGATAATTCATATTTATAATTCGTATATGTAAATATTTGCTATAATAAAATGTAATTTTTGATAAAATATATTTGTGTGGACAAATACGCAAAAAACGATAAGTGTTAATCAAAAAAAACACGCAAAAGGATTGATATTTTTACAAAAGTGTGTTAATATATGAATTATAATCGCCTTAAATGTGATATTATGATTTTAGACGGGATTAACATAGATAACAAGGAGGAAGTTTAAATGTCTTTTGAGCTTGAATTGGAAAATGAGTATATGCCTAAAATTAAAGTAATCGGTGTTGGCGGCGGCGGCGGAAACGCCGTAAACCGCATGGTTGATATGGGTGTTAAAAATGTAGAATTTATCGCTGTAAATACAGATGAACATGTTCTCAGACTTTCAAAGGCTTCACAGAAGGTACAGATCGGTGAAAAGCTTACAAAGGGTAAGGGTGCAGGTTCTAAGCCTGATATTGGCAAGAGTGCCGCTGAGGAAAGCAATGACGAAATTGCTGCTCTTCTCAAGGATACAGATATGGTATTCGTTACTGCCGGTATGGGCGGTGGCACAGGTACTGGTGCTGCTCCTGTAGTTGCTAAGATTGCTAAGGATATGGGTATCCTTACAGTAGGTGTTGTTACAAAGCCTTTCGCTTTTGAGGGCAAGAGAAGAATGACACAGGCTGAGCAGGGTATTGCAGAGCTTTCTGCTTGCGTTGACTCACTTATTATCGTTCCTAACGAGAGATTAAAGTATGTCTCAGAAACAAGCATCACACTTCAGAACGCATTTGCTATTGCAGATGATGTTTTAAGACAGGGTGTTCAGAGTATTTCTGACCTTATTCTCCTTCCTGGTCTTGTAAACCTCGACTTTGCCGATGTTACATCTGTGATGAAAGACGCAGGCTATGCTCATATGGGTATGGGTAGTGCTACAGGCAAGGATAAGGCTACTGTTGCTGCTGATATGGCTATTTCAAGCCCACTTCTCGAAACTTCTATTGACGGTGCTAAGGGTCTTATCATCAACATTACAGCTTCTGCTGATGTAAGCCTTGACGATATTGACGCTGCTTCTACAATGATTAAGGATAAGGTATCTGAGGATGCAAACATCATCTGGGGTGCTGTTATTGATGACAAGATGGAGGATGCTATCAGCGTAACTGTTATTGCTACAGGTTTCAATGCTGACAGCCAGGTTGCTAAGAAGAAAATTGAGCAGGGCTTCCTTACAGAGGAGAAAAAGCCTGCCGCTCCGGCTGCTCCTGTTGAAAAGTCAAAGAAAGATGTTACAGACGATGATGACGATACTTTCTATGACATTATGTCAATCTTCAACAAATAATTATACTTAAACTTTTAAGACCACTCGTAGTGAGTGGTCTTTTTATATAATGCAATTATGCACATATCGCATAACATAATGCAAAAATATTATAATTCGCATTATGGGTGGTGTTGTAATTGTGGCGGATATTGTTTATAATACAAACAGAATGAAAATGTTCTTGCAGGTCGGTGACGATTGACCTGTGTTATGTAC
>NZ_JBGVJL010000014.1:0-19675 GCF_045129435.1 Ruminococcus sp.
AAACTATTTTTGAAAAAATAAAAATAAAAAAAATAATTTATATAATAATATATAGTAGTATAATATTACATACATATTAATTTTATTTTTTTATTTTTTATTTTTATTTAAAGTTTGCGGAAAAAAACATACATACTGTCACACTCTGAGTACAACACATTCCCTATCTGTTAATCAGCTTTCCTATATTTTTGAGTGCGATTGAGATTGTGCCGTCATTATTATTGATAAACTCAATATAGCGGTCGTCCTCAAAATATTCCACTGGGACGGTGATTTCAATGCCGGTATCGGTTTTAATTTTTTGACTTTTGCTTGCCACTGCGGAGATTTTTCCACCTTAGTATCCTTTGGAATTTCTTTTTCTCAATCTTTTTTTCAAAAGTTTCAGGCTTTCTTGATTTTTAAGAAAGCCTTGATATTTTTATGTAAAGATATTAAAATAATTATAGTTTGAAGTCATCTAAGGTGTACTCGTGAAGAGTTGGTGCTGAATGCGGAACACGCATAAGCGGATCATATTTAAAGCTTTTGCATTTATCGTCAATAATTGTTTTGTTTTTTATGCAGTGGCAAGTATTATTCTCAAAAACCGAGTTCAAGCAGTAGCTACAGCTTGGCTTAATGTTCTTGCCAAAAAGCTTTTTCTTCAACATAATATCACCTCATTTTTTAAACATTATAGCATTAATAAATGTCATTTTCAAGCGAAACGGCGAATAAGGAGAAGTATAATGAAATTTAATTCAAAAACTATGACTATTCACAATGCGGACAGCGTGCCGTATCTCACATATAATTCTTTATCGGAAATTGATTTTATAAATCACGCATTTTCAACCAAGCTTGGCGGTGTGTCAAAGGGTGAGTTCACCTCTATGAATTTTGCGTTCAACAGGGGAGATAACCCTGACAGCGTTACCGAAAACTACAAACGCTTTTGCAAAAGTGCGGGCTTTGACTACAACACACTTACCGCCTCTGCTCAGGACCATAATACCTTTGTTCGTGCGGTGACTGCCGAAAATATCGGCACAGGTATTTACAAGCCAAGAGATATTGAGAGTGTGGACGCTCTTATTACTAACGAAAAAGGTGTAACCCTTGTGACCTATTATGCCGACTGTACTCCGCTTTTCTTTGTTGATACCGCTAAAAAGGCAATCGGCCTTGCACACGCAGGCTGGAGAGGTACTGTGGGCAGAATCGGTGAAAAGGTTGTGCAGAAGATGACAGAGCTTTACGGAACTAATCCTGCCGATTTGAAATGTGCGGTAGGACCTGCTATTTCTGTATGCTGTTATGAGGTTGACAAACCTTGTGCAGAGCACTTCCTTGCACTTGAAAATGTTAATCCAAGCGACTTTGTTCACCCAAAGGCAGACGGAAAATATATGGTGGATTTGCTCGAAACCAACCGTCAGATTCTTGTTGCTGCAGGTGTAAAGCCTGAAAATATCACAATTTCCGATGTTTGCACAAACTGCAACAGCGACCTTTTGTGGAGTCACAGGGCAACCAAGGGGCACAGGGGAACAATGTGTGCATTTATGTGTTTAAAATAATTTTTAAATTGAAATATGGTTATTTTTAGCAAACCATACTTCTTTTACGGAAAATTCTTTGCCGTTGAGGTAGTTGAGAATACCTGCGTCGGTATCAAATGAAAATTTAAGCTTATAGCTGTAAAGTGCCTGATATTTAATGTTGTCAGGTGCTTTTTTGTTTTTGCCGTATTTGGTGTCGCCCACAAGCGGATGACCTATGTATGCCATATGTGCCCTTATCTGGTGAGTTCTGCCTGTGAGCAGTTCAACCTCTGCAAGGCTGTATTTACCGTTGTAATCGAGAATTTCATACTTTGTAATAATTTCTTTTGAGCCTTCAACAGGTTTGCTGAACACCTTTACCTTGTTCTGAGCCTCATTCTTAATAAGATAATCGTGCAGAATGTCACAGTCCTTTTTTGGCTTTCCATGCAGCAGGCAAAGGTAGTATTTCTCAAGTTCTCTTGTTTTGATTTTAGCGTTGAGTACTCGCAGACTTTCGGCGTTTTTTGCGGCAATTACAATTCCGCCTGTGTTGCGGTCAATTCGGTTTGCAAGGGCAGGAGAGAAGGCCTTTTCTTCCTTAGGGTTGTATTCACCCTTATTGTAAAGGTAGTGCTGAACCCTTGCCACAAGCGAATCAAAGTGGTAGCTTTTGTCCTGATGAACGATGACACCTGGCTTTTTGTCAATAAGGATAATGTTTTCATCCTCATAAACAATGTCGAGCTTGTCGGGAGCTTTGAGAAACTCATAGTTTTCCTGTTCGCTTTCTTCAAAAAATTCATCTTTAATGTAGAGAGTGAGCACATCGCCTTCCTTGAGCATATCTTTAATATCACACTTTTTGCCGTTTAGTTTAATGTATTTTGTGCGGATATATTTATACATAAGCGACTTTGGCATAGTTTTAAATCTTTTGGAAAGAAACTTGTCAAGCCTTTGGTTTGCGTCATTTTTCTTTATATCAATAGTTCTCATTGTTTTCTCCTTAAAACAAAATCAATTTAATTTTATATTATTATAAAAATTTTTTCAACCGATTTTTCACACTTTTTAAAAACCTGTGTAAACTGATACAGGGTGATAAAGTGAATTGCTACTCACACAGGCTTAGGTCGGCTGTATTTTTCGGGCTTGGACTTCTGACTGCGAGTTTGCTGCCCTCCGATTGTGTGCTTGTGGTGGCAGCTGTGGCACTTATCGTGGTCAGCCTGACCTGCATACGAAGATAATTTGAGAGGAGATTTATTATGAAAGTTGTACTTATTGAAAGGCCAAAATTCTTTTCTGCAATATTAAGAAAAATTTATGGAATAAAAAAGATAAATCCGCTTCAATAACAACTCAATAAAATTTCTTATTTGCAATAAAAAGCAAAAATTTATTGGTTATTATTAATAACAATAATAAACAAAAGATGTGCATTTCTACAAAAAGATATGCACATCTTAATTTTTTATTGAGTTTTTTTAGATTAAATATTATAATATAAGAGTAATTTTTTTATGGAGGTTTTGAATAAACATGAAACTAATCAAGAAAAGTGTAAGCATTTTGCTTTCAGCAATGATGCTTATGGGTGGTAGTGCAGTGGCTCTTACAGCCAACGCTTCAACCGGCGGACAGCTTTGCAGCAAGTACGCTACAAACCCAAACGGTAAGGTCGGTGTGCAGAAAACCATTACTATTGATGGTGATGCAAGCGACTGGTCGGAGGATATGCTCATAGCACAGGGTGCAGCTTGGGATGTGGCTAACCACTACAAGGGCGGTCACGAAAACTGCGTGCTCGATACATATGCTCTTTTTGCAACATGGGACAACGACAACCTTTATGTTGGTTGGCAGATGGTAAACACCACCGACACATGGGCTCGTTCAGGTGATGGTCCTCTCTCAGACGGCGGTCGTGTACTTGATGTTCCGCTTATCCTTGCATTAAGTGTTGACCCATCAAGCACTTCTATGTCAAACAAAAACACAAGCGGCAACCCAATCTGGGGTCAGAAAATGGGTCTTGAGTTCAACCAGCATGTTGATCACCTCTTCTATATGAGTGGTAAGCCGGGTCTTGGTACTCCTGCAATGTTCACAGCTGTTGACGCAAACGGTAACACAGACTACACAACAGGTTGTACTACATATAAGACAGCAGGCATTGAGTACAAGATGGCTGAAACAAACATCTGCTCATCAATCTGGGGTCTTAACGCATCAGACGATACTTCTGATGTTTATTCTGATGACGCTGACTGGGTAGATTACAAGACATTCAAAGGCTCATCAGGTGCTCACGATACTAAATACGATTCATTCTATGAGATGAAGATTCCTTTCTCAGCTCTTGGTATTGACAAGAACTACCTTGAGAATAACGGCATTGGTGCAATGCTCGTTGCTACAAGAGGTGAGTCAGGTCTTGACTGTATCCCATATGACGATACAATGCTTGACAACGCAACAGGCAATTATTCAAATGACCCAAGTACATCAGCCGAGAAGGACGATGTCGATGTAATTACTTCTGAGTTTGCACGCATTGGTAAGGGTGGCAGTGTAAACCCAACTCAGCCAACAACTGTAAGACCAACACAG
This sequence comes from Ruminococcus sp., assembly GCF_045129435.1. Classification (GTDB taxonomy): domain Bacteria; phylum Bacillota; class Clostridia; order Oscillospirales; family Acutalibacteraceae; genus Ruminococcoides. The sequence goes on from NZ_JBGVJL010000014.1 coordinate 4,146, forward strand.
CCAACTACAGTTCAGCCTACAACAGCAGCAACACAGCCAACTACTACACAGCCTGCAAGTGAGGCAAAGGTTGAGGTTAAGTCAAATATCTTTACCGGCACACAGACATATAAGGGCAACAACACATTTACAGTTGACTTCGATCTTGAGTCTGCAATGAAGATTGTAAACGGTCAGTGGAAGCTTACTTATGATGATGAGTATTTAAGCATTAAAGATGTAAACAGCATTATGCCAAACATCACAAACGGCTCTATGATTAATAGCTCAAACGGTACAGTTTACGGTGCATTCTCTAATGTATCTGATATGTACGATTTCACAAGCAAGAAGCCAATGGTAAGCGTTACATTTGACATCAAGAAGAAGATTGACAAGACAGTAAATGTAAATCTTGAGCTTCAGGAGCTTTCAGTTGGTTACAGTCAGAACGGCAGCACAAAGTACGGCAATGTAGTAAAGAACAGTGTATATCAGAATATTACTTCACAGCCCAGCTTTGCAAATGCTACCCCTAAGTTTACAACAACAATTTTTGAGGGTGTTGCTACAACAGCAGCTACACAGCCAACTACTGTTAAGCCAACAACTCAGCCAACTACAGCTACTCAGCCTGTAACACAGCCAACAACACAGCCTGCTTCAAACAAACTCAAGGTAAACGCTACTTCAAATATCAGCGACTTCAAGGCTGTTTCACAGGAGTACAACAAGGATACAAAGCAGGTAACAGTATCTTACAAAGTTAAATCATATATGGACCTTGTAAACTGCGACCTCGCACTTACATATGATTCTACAAAGCTTCAGTTCAATGCTTCAAACAACCTTGACAGCACAGGTGCTTTAGGTATTGCACCAAATCTTCATACAACAGTATTCAACATTTCTAATCCGGGTACAATCAAGGTAGTTGCTTCAAGCCTTGATATGTATAACTTTAAGGCAGAAAAGGATCTTATTACAGTTAAGTTTGATGTTATCGGCACAGGTACAGCGGATGTAAACCTTTATGTAAAGGATATGGCAGTTGGCTACAAGAATACAGCTAACAACCAGACTGTTTATAAGAGTATTGTTCAGAATGGCACAAAGGTTGACTTGAGCAGTGATCCTATATTCTACAAGGAAACATTCTCAGGCAGAATTGAGCTCAGTGCAGGTACAGCAAGCATTCTCTACGGCGATATTAACGATGACGGTAAGATTACTGTAGATGATGTAACAGCTCTTCAGCTTTATGTATCAGGTCAGAAGACACTTTCTTCTGAAATTCTTAAGAGAGCAGATGTAAACAATGACGGTGTTGTTGATGTAATCGACTGCACAGACATTCAGATGTATCTCGCAGGCAAGATTTCTAAGCTTGGCTAATAATTAAATAAATCTATTATGGCATCGGATTGATTAAATTCAGTCCGATGCTTTTTTATGTAATATTTTAAACCTCTCTTTAATATATTTTGAGTATAAATAAAAAAGGAGAGATAAAATATGGAGTTTAATCAGGATAACCGATCGTTTTGCACAACTGTTGCGGTGCTTGATACGGTTGCCGAACAGCTTGCCGATGTTGATTTGACATTGCCCGATTACTGTCCGGATATTGAAAAAATTTTAAAGTGCACACTTATCCCAAAAATTCAGACAAGAACTCTTTCGGGTGGTCAATTACAGATTGACGGAAGCTGTGTGGTGAATGTCCTTTATGTTGACAGCATAAAAAAGAGTATTCGCTGCTGTGAACAGTCGGTTAATTTTTCTCAGAGTTTTTCTGTCAAGGAGGCACCCGACAATCCGGTAATTCTAACCAAAACAAAGCCAGAGTACATAAACTGCAGGGCTCTGAGTCCACGCAGACTTGTAATGCATGGTGCGTTTTCTTTGTATGCAAAGGTGCTTTCGTCAGCTAAAACTCCGATTTATTCGCCTGCTTCGGAAAACTGTCTTGAAACCAGAGTTATGAACACAAAATGTGCAAGCCTTTGTTCTCTTTGTCAGGAGCAGTTCAGCGTGGTTGAAGAGGTATCTGTGGGTGATAAGCCTGTGATTGAGGCTGTGCTTTCCTCGGAGGTGAGTGTGAATATCACTGACACCAAGGCGGTAACTGGTAAGCTTATGGTGAACGGTGAAATCAATCTTAAACTTCTTTATATAACCGATGTGGAAAGCGGCGAAACCGGCAAGCTTGACTACCTGCTTCCGTTTAACCAGATTATTGACTGCGAGGGTATAAGCGAAAATACTGTGAATTGTGTATCTTGCGACATTATGTCATACGATATAAGATTAAAAAATGATGTGCTTTCCGAAAAGCCGTTGCTTGTACTTGACTTAAAGCTTTGCCTTACGGAAGAGGGCTATATGATAGCTGACGAAGATGTGGTTACTGACGCATATTCGGTAAAATGTGCCACCCAGCCGAAATTTGAACAGCTTAATGTGGTTACAGACCTTGCAAGACTTAACGATTCTCACATTGAAAAAGCCTCGATTGCTGTGGATAACAGCAAAATCAGCAAGGTGATTAATATATCTTCCAATCAGATAACTGCCGACTACACCTGTGACGACAAGGGAATTACAGTGTCGGGCAAGGTGAATATCTGTATTCTTGCCGAGAATGAAGACGAAATGCCTGTGTTCATTGAACGCAGTATCGACTATACCCACCCGATGACCTCAAGCAGTGAGTTTAACGGTGCTTTAAATGTTGAGCCACGAGTGGCAAGTATCAGCTACCGTCTGGCAGATGACAGTACGGTTGAAATCAGATGTGAAATTAAGCTTGCTGTGTCGGCTATTGCAAAAGAAAATATCAGAGCTGTGTCAGATGTCGAAATTTTTGATGACAGACCTGTTAAGCCTGAAGAATGTGCCCTAACTCTTTACTTTGCTCAGCCCGGCGAGAGCCTGTGGGAGATTGCAAAGTCGCACAACACCGCACTTGATAAGCTGATTGAAGAAAATTCGGCAGCGGCTCAGAATGAAGATATTTCCCGTATGCTGCTTATTCCGAGAGTTTAGGAGGTATAAAAATGGAAGAAAGAAATGTGTATCGTGACATTTCACGCCGAACAGACGGAGATGTTTATATCGGTGTTGTCGGCCCTGTAAGAACGGGTAAATCAACATTTATTAAAAAGTTTATGGATACTCTTGTGCTGCCGAATATTTCAGATGAGGCGGTATATCGCAGAACTCTTGATGAACTTCCGCAGTCGGCATCGGGCAGAACAATTATGACAACTGAACCGAAATTCATTCCTGAGGAGTCGGTTGAGGTTGACCTTGGCAACAATACTTCGTTCAGAGTGCGAATGATTGACTGTGTTGGATATATTGTGGACAGTGCAATCGGCTACAGCGAGGACGAACAGCCGAGAATGGTGAAAACACCGTGGTTTGACAAGGAAATTCCGTTTGACGATGCGGCAGAAATCGGTACTAAAAAAGTAATTACCGACCATTCCACTATAGGTTTGGTGATTACAACTGACGGTACTATAAGCGACATTGATAGGGAAGACTACATTGACAGCGAACAGAGGGTAATTAATGAGCTGAAAGAAATAAATAAGCCGTTTATTGTTTTGCTCAATTCAACCGAGCCTGAAAGTGAGAGGGCTAAGTCACTTGCCGCTCAGATGGCAGGCAATTACGGCGTGCCTGTAATTCCTGTAAGCTGTATGGAACTTGATGAATTTGAAATCAAGCGTATTTTGGCACAGCTTTTGTTCGAGTTTCACATTAAGGAAATCAAGGTCGATATTCCAAAGTGGCTTGTAATGCTTGATAAGGACCATTGGCTTAAGACAAATATTTTTGATGCTATAAAGAAAAGTGCGGGCAAAATTGAAAAAATCCGACAGGTGCAGGACACAATGCAGGAGCTTGACGGCTGTGAGTATATTGAGTCAACTGAAATCAAGAGCCTTGACCTTGGCAGAGGATTTGCAACGATTGGCATAAATATAGATAATAAGCTGTTTTATAAGGTGCTCACTGAGGAATCGGGAATTGATATTACCGATGAATGTGCATTGTTTGGCTGTGTAAAGGATCTATCCAAAAAGCAAAAAGAGTTTGATAAACTGGCTCAGGCATATGAGCAGGTGCAGGAGAGTGGCTACGGAATCGTTATGCCGACCATTGATGAGCTTTCGCTTGAAGAACCTGAGATTATCAAGCAGAGCGGCAAGTATGGTATAAGGCTGAAGGCGAGTGCACCGAGTATTCATATGATGAAGATATACACTAAAACCGAGGTTACTCCGATTGTCGGTTCGGAACAGCAGTCAGAGGAGCTTGTTTCTTACCTTTTAAAGGAATTTGAGGAAAATCCTGAGAAAATCTGGGAGAGCAATATTTTTGGCAAGTCTGTACATGAGCTTGTAAATGAAGGCTTGCATAACAAGTTGTATAGAATGCCGTCTGACGCAAGAGCCAAAATCGGTGAAACTATTGAAAAAATAATTAATGACGGCTGCAATGGACTTATATGTATAATTCTATAAAAGAAATATATTGCTTAAAAAATCAACAAATTATTGATAAAAAATTTACGCTGATTAGATAAACCGCCAAAAAAATATTCCCCTCATATTTATTATTGAAAATTTTACAGGAATAAAGTATAATAATCCTGTATGAAAATAATAAATATGGGGGTTATTTTATGAATCTTTCCAGTGTAGCTTTGGCAGCACAGACAGAAGGTCTTACACTTGCTGAAAAAGGTATAACATCTGCAAAGGTTGTTCTCACAGGCTTTGTTGTTGTATTTGCTATGCTTATTCTGTTGATTTTCATTATTAAAATCTACAGTGCTATTGTTCAAAAGGCACAGAATGCCGGCAGCAACAGCAAAAAGAATAAGAAGAGCAAAGACGAAAAACCTGCTGAAAAGCCGGTTGTTGCACCTGCTCCTGTAGTTACTGCAAGTGCTTCAACAGACGGAATTTCAGACGAAGTAGTAGCTGTTATTTCTGCTGCTGTGGCAACCATGTACGGTTCATCTGAAAAAGCAAAAATCAAGAGTATTAAAAAGTCATCTGATAGTGGTCGTTCTGCTTGGGCAAAAGCCGGTGTACTTGATAATACCCGCCCATTTTAAGGCATATTTTTAAGGGAAAGGATGTTATCTAAATGGAAATTTTACAAGGCTTTGTAGATGCCGTTGTAGGTATCTTTAACAGCTCAGGTCTTACAGCTCTTAACTGGCAAAACTATGTAATGATCGGCATTTCAATCGTTTTGCTTTACCTCGCTATCAAAAAGCAGTATGAACCACTTTTGCTTCTTCCTATCGCTTTTGGTATGCTTCTTGTAAACCTTTATCCGGATATTATGAGTGCTCCTTCAACAGATATGATTCCTCTTGCTGATTATATGAAGGATCATCCGGGAACAATACAGTATCCGATTACAGAATTAAACGGTGCAGAGTATGTAAACTACCCAACTAACGGCGGCTTACTCTGGTACCTCTATCAAGGCGTTAAGCTTGGTATTTACCCACCACTTATCTTCCTTGGCATCGGTTGTATGACAGATTTCGGTCCGCTCATTTCAAACCCAAAGAGCCTTATCCTCGGTGCTGCTGCACAGATTGGTATTTTCGTAACATTTACAGGTGCTATCTTCTTTGGCTTTACAGCTAAAGAGGCAGGTGCTATCGGTATTATCGGTGGTGCTGACGGTCCTACGGCTATTTTCGTAACCACAAAGCTTGCACCGCATCTTTTAGGTTCAATCGCTATTGCGGCTTACTCTTATATGGCTCTTGTTCCTATCATTCAGCCACCTATTATGAAGGCTCTCACAACAAAGAAAGAGCGTGCGGTAGTTATGGAACAGCTTCGTCCGGTTTCTAAGCTTGAGAAGATTATGTTCCCTGTAATCGTTGTTATCATCATTGCAATCTTCCTTCCTGACGCTGCTCCGCTTGTTGGTATGCTTATGCTTGGTAACCTCTTTAAGGAGTCAGGCGTTGTTGAAAGAATTAACAAGACTGCTCAGAATGAGCTTATGAACATCATCACAATCTTCCTTGGTACAACAGTTGGTGCTACAGCATCAGGTCAGACCTTCCTTACATTCGATACAATCAAGATTATCGTTCTTGGTCTTTTCGCATTCTGCCTGGGTACTGCATTTGGTGTGCTCTTTGGTAAGATTATGTATGTTGCAACAGGTGGTAAGGTAAACCCACTTATCGGTTCAGCCGGTGTATCAGCTGTTCCAATGGCTGCTCGTGTAGCTCAGAAGGTTGGTCAGCAGGAAAATCCTGGCAACTTCCTCCTTATGCACGCTATGGGTCCTAACGTAGCAGGTGTTATCGGTTCAGCAGTTGCAGCAGGTGTATTGCTCAATGTTGTTGGCTAAAAATTAATATGTGTATTTTCAATAAAGGAAGTCGTTATGGCTTCCTTTATTTTTATGCATCAATATTCTATAATGGAATTAATGAGTATAATAAATGAATTATAATATATTATATTGGACTTTTATGCTGAATTTGGGAGGTTAGGCAATGCCAAATAATATTACTATCCAGAAAATTTTAGCAATACTCTTGCAGAGAATTAAATTTATTGTTCTTTTGTCACTTGTGTGTATGCTTTCATTTTTTCTGTATTCAAAGTTTTTTATAACTCCAATGTATAGCACATCTGCTATGCTTTATGTACAGAACTATAACTCAAAGAGCCAGAGTAACAGAGAAGGCGGAAAAATCTATAGCTCTGATATTACAGGTTCATCTTCACTTGCTGAGGCTTACATAGTTTTCCTTAATAACTCAGACAGCATTACTTCTCTTTACAATGGTTGTAATGTTTCTATTACAAACAATTCTTTCTTTATTACAGTAAGTGTTTCGGGTGCAGATCCTCAGACCTGTGCCAATGTGGCTAACCAGATTTGCGAGGCAGCCGGTGATGTATTTGCCGAGCGTTTTGCATATGGTCAGATTGGCGTGGTAAGAGCTGCAAAAGTGCCGGGTGCACCTTATGAGCCAAACAACCTTAAAAATGCTTTGATTGGTTTGATTATTGGTCTTGTTGCTTCTGTTCTTATTTCGATATTACTTGAGCTTATTGACCTTACTGTTAAGCCGGATGATGACCTTCAGGAAATGTACGATATTCCTATATTTGCTGAAATTCCTGATTTCGGAAATTAAGGAGGGCATAGCTGATGAAATTAAGATTACCTTTTAAAAAGGATTTAAGTAAAAAGAAAAAATCTCAGACTGCTGTCAGCAATAAAAATAAATTTGCTATTGTTGAGTCTTATAAAATTGCAAGAACTAATATTATGTTCTCACTTTCAGCATCAGATAAAAAAGCCTTTGCGGTAACAAGTTATTCAAAGGGTGAGGGCAAGAGTACGGTAGCGTCTAACCTTGCTATTTCATTCTCTAAAATGGAAAGCAAAGTGTTGCTTATTGACTGCGACCTTCGCCGCCCAAATGTTCACAACATTTTTAAAATAGAGAACACAAAGGGTTTGTCTGATGTAATGGGCAAGATGGTTAACTTTGATCAGGCGGTTCAGAAAGATGTAATTCCGGGACTTGATATTCTTGTGTCAGGTACAATTCCGCCAAACCCATCTGAGCTTATGTGTTCTTCAACCTTTACTTCACTTGTGGAGCAGCTTAAAAATGAGTATGATTACATCATTTTTGATACTCCGCCTGTTGGTGTGGTTGCCGATGCACTTCTTCTTAAGGAGCTTATCGCAGGCTTTATCGTTGTTGTAAGAGAGAGAGCCACAACACATGGTGACTTACAGAATCTTACTGAAAGCATTAAGCTTGCCGATTCAAAGGTTCTCGGAATTGTTAAGGTTGGTTGTTCACAGTCTGAGAGAAGAAAAGGCAAGTATTACTACAAATACTATTATAATAATTATTATTAATTATTTTACAGCTTATGAAAAACTGCAAAAGCTTTTCGTAAGCTGTTGTTTTATGGCATAAAATTAAGTTTTTTAAAATAAAATGCAAGATGTCGAAAAAACACTTGCATTTTTATTCCTTATGGAGTACAATATAACAGTAATATATTGTATTTTTTGCAATTTAATTTTAAGGAGAAAGCAAAATGAATTATGTGAATTGTAACAAAGCAGACCTCGAAAAGGAATACGCAGCACTCGCTGCAAAATATGAAGAGGTAAAGGGTAAGGGACTCAAGCTTAATATGGCAAGAGGTAAGCCGGGTGAAGATCAGCTCAACCTTTCAAGACCATTGCTTGATGTTATTAACAGCAGCACAGACTGCATTACTGCTCACGGTGCAGACTGCCGTAACTATGGCGAACTCGCCGGTATTGATGAATGTAAAAACTTTTTTGCTGAAATTTTTGATGTAGATCCATCAGATGTAATGGTTGGTGGTAACTCAAGCCTTAATATGATGTTTGATACAATCGCAGGCTTTATGACAAAACCTGTTGTTGAGGGCTGCAAGCCTTGGTATGAAGTAAAGAACAGAAAGTTCCTCTGTCCGGCTCCCGGCTATGACCGCCACTTTGCTATTACAGAGTACTTTGATTTTGATATGATTCCTGTACCAATGACAGAAAACGGCCCTGATATGGATATTGTTGAAAAACTCGTTGAAAACGACGATTCAATCAAGGGTATTTGGTGTGTTCCTAAGTATTCAAACCCACTCGGCGTAACTTTTAGCGACGAAACTGTAAAGCGTTTTGCTGCTTTAAAGCCGGCTGCAAAGGATTTCAGAATTATGTGGGATAACGCTTACTGCGTACACGATGTAACAGACACTCCTGATGAGCTTTTAAGCCTTATGGCTGAGTGCAGAAAGACAGGCAATGTTGACCTTCCGATTATGTTTACATCTACTTCAAAGATTACCTTCCCCGGTTCAGGTGTAGCTGCAATGGCTGCTTCTGACAATAATATGAAGGTTATTAAGAACAGATACCAGTATCAGGTAATCAGCTATGACAAGATGAATATGCTTCGTCATGCTCGTTTCTTTGGTGACTTAAACGGTGTTAAGGAGCATATGAAGCTGCATAAGGCTGTATTGAAGCCAAAGTTTGAAATTGTATTGAATGCACTTGAGTCACAGCTCAAGGAAACCGGCACAGCCAACTGGACAAATCCAAACGGCGGTTACTTTGTAAGTGTAGATGTACTTGACGGCACAGCTAAAGAAGTAGTTCGTCTTTGTAAAGAGGCAGGCGTAGTTCTTACCGGTGCAGGTGCAACATATCCTTACGGAAATGACCCTAAAGACAGCAACATCAGAATTGCTCCGTCATTCCCGCCAAATGATGAATTAAAGGAAGCAATGGATGTATTCTGCATTTGTGCAAAGCTTGCAGCTTGTGCAAAAATTCTCAATAAATAAGCAATATAACACAATGATAATTGTTTATTTATCTAAATGCAATGTAAAATTTCCAATTAAAAAGAATTTTTTTATCAAAAATTCCCTTATCCGTTGACTTTTTAGCAAAAAAATTATATAATAACTCTGTTATGTCTGTACGTGTGTCTTTCGTAACAGAGTTATTTTTATGAAAGCAACTACAGACAATTAAAAAATGGAGGTTCCAAAGGCATGAAAAGAATACCAAAGCCTGTATTCTTCATTGTAGCCTTGCTGGTGCTTGCTTTTACATTTACAGCAGTTTTCGGAGTATCCTACTATACAGGTGACAACAAAAACACTGTCGTTAAGGGCATTAGCGATATACGATGGGGAATAGACATCAGAGGCGGTGTTGAAGCAACATTTAAGCCTGCAGGCGATGTTGACGCTACTGATGAGCAGTTAGAATCTGCTAAAGCAATCATTGAGCTTCGTATGGTATCAGACGGTATTACCGACTATGAGCTTTACGCTGACTCATCAAACGACAGAATTATTGTTCGTTTCCCATGGAAATCTGACGAAAAGGATTTCGACCCAGCAACTGCTATTGAGGAAATTTCATCAACAGCAGAACTTACCTTCAGACCGGGTAAAAGCTATGAAACTACCGAAGTAGGTTCAGACGGCAACCCTGTTTACAGAACTCCAAAAGACGATACAACTGAGGTTCTCATGAACGGTTCTTACATAAAATCAGCTCAGGCAGTTGTAAATCAGGAGGATAACTCATATGCGGTAAGCATTGAGTTTAACGATGAGGGTAAACAGCTCTTTGGCGATATTACAACAAAGTATCTTAACCAGACAATTTCAATCTGGATGGATGATGTTATGATTTCTGCACCTACAGTAAATGCAGCAATCACAGACGGCAAGGCACAGATTACAGGTAACTTTGACGCAGAGTCTGCCACAGACCTTGCAAACAAGATTAACGCAGGTGCTCTTCCGTTTAAGCTTGAAACCGTAAGCTCAAGCAACATCAGCCCAACACTTGGTGAGAACTCACTTACAGCTATGGCTTATGCAGGCATTATTGCATTTGTGGTAATTGCAGTTATTATGATTGCAATGTACAGACTCACAGGTGTTATTGCTGTTATTTCACTTGCAGGTCAGATGGGACTTGCCATTGCTGCGGTATCAGGTTACTTCACAACTATTTCGTCATTCACAATGACACTCCCCGGTATTGCCGGTCTTATTCTTTCTATCGGTATGGGTGTTGACTGTAACGTAATTACAGCTGAACGTATCAAGGAAGAATTAAAGCAGGGCAGAACTTTGGACGGTGCTCTTGAGCGTGGTACAAAGAACTCACTTTCTGCTATCATCGACGGTAATATGACAGTTATTATCGTATCTGTTATCCTTATGCTTGTATTCGGTCCTTCAAATATTCTCTCAATCATCTTTGGTGAGTCAACAACCGGTACAATCTATTCATTCGGTTACACACTCCTTGTTGGTGTAATTGCTAACTTCATTATGGGTGTATTCCTTACTCGTGTAATGCTCAGAAGCATCTCCGGCTTTAAGGTATTCCGTAAAAAGAGCTTGTATGGAGGTGCTAAGAATGGCTAATGAAAACACAAAATCAGCTAAGGTTAATGGTCAGCTTTCTGTTGAAGAAGTTAGCGAAAAATTCAACGGTGGCAGAAAAATCATTGACTTTACAGGTCACAGCAAAATATTCTTTGGCATTTCCATTGCAATTATTGTAATCGGTATTATTTGCAACATCATTTTTGGCACAACACTTGACATTCAGTTTTCAGGCGGTGCGTCTGTAAAGTACAGCTACACAACAGACATTTCTGAGTCAGAGCTTACAGACTTCATTCAGTCACACACTGAGGCAAGAATTTCTACATCTTACTCAACTGATATGGTTGGTAATTCAGGCCATAATGTTGCTGTTCAGTTCTCAGGCAACAAAGCTATTGACACAAACATTCAGTCAACACTTCTTGAGGATCTTAACAAGCAGTATCCTGACGCAAACTTCAAGATTCTTGAGTCAGGTTCTATTGATGCTTCAATGGGCTTTAACTTCCTCTTAAAGTGTCTTACAGCTGTTGCTATTGCAAGCATACTTATGGTTATCTATGTAACACTCAGATTTAAGAAGATCGGCGGTCTTTCAGCCGGTGTTACAGCTCTTATAGCACTTTTCCACGATGTTGCTATGATTTACTTTATGTATGTAATCTTCCGTATGCCAATCGACTCAAACTTCATTGCCGTTGTTCTTATGATTCTTGGTTACTCGCTTAACGATACAATCGTTATTTATGACCGTGTTCGTGAGGAGAGAAAAGCACTCGGCAGAAAGACAGATGCCGGTATGGTATTTAACCTTAGTGCTACCAAGTCACTCAAGAGAACAATTATTACTTCTGTAACAACACTCTCTGCAATTCTTATTGTATATATTGTTGCTGTAGTTTATAACATCTCTTCTGTACAGGCTTTTGCACTTCCAATGATTATTGGTATCGTTTCAGGTTGTTATTCTTCAATCTGCATTGCAGGTCCTCTTTGGGTACTCTGGCAGAGAAAGAAAAAGAACAGCTGCAAGAAATAATGCTTTTGCTTTGAATTTTATTTAACATTTTAGGGCTGCGATATGAATATTTTTCGCAGCCCTGAATTTATATAGTAATGTAAATTTATTTGTAGTTTTTGGTAAAACTAATTTAGGGTAATATTATTGTAGGTTATAGGAGCGTTTTATGAAGAAAGTTTTTTCGCTGTTACTTGTGATTATATCTGTTTTTTCGGTTGTACTGTGCGGTTGTTCTTCAAAAGGACAAACAAGCAGGCAGTCTGATAAGCTTAGTATAGTAACTTCGATTTTTCCATACTATGATTTTTCGAGAAATATTGTAGGAGATAAGGCAGATGTAAAGCTTTTGCTTTCTCCGGGTAACGAACCTCATCATTATGAGCCGTCACCTGCTGACATAGTTGCTATTGAGGAATGTGATATATTTATCTATAACGGTGGAGAGAGTGATGAGTGGGTTGAAAATGTGCTTGACTCGCTTGAAAATAAAAATATTACAGTGCTTAAAATGACTGACTATGTGTCACTTTTGAATGAAAAAAATCCTGACCACACAGACGGCGATGAGGCAGACGAGCATATCTGGACTTCTGTGAGAAATGCAAAGCAGCTTGTATCTGCAATTTCAACAAACATTGTGGAAAAGGATTCTAAGAATAAAACCGAATATGAAAACAATACTGCTCAGTACCTTGAAAAGCTTACACAGCTTGACAATGATTTTACTGAGGCAGTTAATAATAAAAAGCGTGACACTGTTGTGTTTGGCGACAGATTCCCATTCCTGTATTTTATGACAGACTACGGTCTTAATTATGAATGTGCGTTTCCAGGTTGCAGCAGCGAAACCGAGCCGAGCCTTGAAGTTGTGACAAGACTTGTAGATTATGTGAGGGATAACAATATTCCGGTGGTATTTCACCTTGAAATGTCAAACGGAAAAATTGCACAGCTGATTGCTGACGATACAGGAGCAAAAATTTTGCAATTTTCGTCCTGCCACAATATTACTAAGGACGAATTTAATAATGGTGAAGATTATATTTCTATTATGGAACAAAATTGCAAGGCGTTAAAGGAGGCTTTGTCTTAATGGCTTTGATTGATTTTAAAAATGTTACTATTGGCTATGACGGAAAGAGCGTTATTTCTGACCTTAATTTCCAGATAAAGCCGAATGAATATGTTTGTATTGTGGGCGAAAACGGCTCAGGAAAAACTACTCTTATGAAGTGCCTGCTCGGACTCATTCCGCCACTTGCGGGTAAGATTACCTTTGGTGACGGTTTAACTCAGAATGAAATCGGTTATCTCCCGCAAAAGACAGTTTTGCAAAAGGATTTTCCTGCTTCTGTTGAGGAGGTTGTGCTTTCAGGCTGCCTTAATAAGAAGCATACCTTATTCTATTCAAAAGAGCAGAAAAAAACGGCTCAGAAAAATATGGAGCTTACAGGCATTACCGATATTCGTAAAAACTGTTTCCGAGAACTTTCGGGTGGTCAACAGCAAAGGGCGTTGCTGGCAAGAGCCTTGTGTGCCACAACCAAGCTTTTAATTCTTGACGAACCTGTTACAGGACTTGACCCTGTGGCAAGTGCTGATATGTACAGCCTCGTAAAGAATTTGTACAAAGAGGGTATTACCGTAATTATGGTATCCCATGACATTACCGCTGCGGTGAACAATTCCACTAAAATACTTCACCTTTCAAAGGATAACTACTTTTTCGGCAGTACACATCAGTATCTTCATTCTGATGTGGGCAAGAAATTTTTAATTACAGATTGCCCATGTGATGACTGCCAACATCATCATATTCATAATTTAGCGTAAGGAGGCGGTAAGATGTTTGAAACTATTGCAGAGATGTTTTCATATGGCTTTATTGTGAGAGCCTTTATTGTCGGTACGCTTGTATCGCTTTGTGCCGCTTTGCTCGGTGTAACGCTTGTGCTCAAACGATACTCAATGATAGGTGACGGACTGTCGCATGTCGGCTTTGGTGCATTGGCTATTGCCGCATCGTTAAACCTTGCACCGCTTCAGGTGGCTGTGCCGGTTATTATAATTGCCGCCTTTTTGCTTTTAAGACTTTCGGAAAAAAGCAAAATTCGTGGAGATGCCGCCATTGCTATTATTTCAAGTACAGCACTTGCAATCGGTGTTGTGTGTGTAAGTATTTCGGGTGTTAATACCGACCTTAATTCGTATTTATTTGGCAGTATTCTTGCAACAACTAACGCAGATGCAATTATGTGTGCAATACTTGCATTGATTGTAATTGTAATTTTTGTTTTGTTTTACAATAAAATTTTTGCGGTTACCTTTGATGAAACCTTTTCAAAGGCTACAGGACTTAAAACGGGTGTGTATAACACAGTAATTGCCTTGCTTACAGCACTTACCATTGTAATTGGTATGAGAATTATGGGTACACTGCTGATTTCTGCACTTATAATTTTTCCGGCACTTTCCTCAATGAGAGTGTGCAAAAAGTTTAAGGCGGTAATCGTTTGCTCAGGTGTACTTTCACTTATTTGCTTTTTTGTTGGAATGTATGCGTCCTACACAATGGACACCCCAACAGGTGCAAGCGTAGTAATTGTAAACGCCGTTGTGTTTGTAATTTTCTGGCTTATTGAAATGATTAATACCAAAGTCAGAAAGCGTAATTAAAGAATATTTTCAATCTGAACAAGCTCACTATCCTTTATGGAGGTGAGCTGTTTTTTTATGCCCTCACTTTCGGCAAGATAATTTTCATTGCTTTGTGTGGCAACATATGACCGCATAGAGGAGAGATTTACGCTGATTTCATCTACATAATCGTGGATAAGCAGAATGTCAAATATACTTAAATTTTTTTGCCATTTTGATTCCGCCGAGGCAAGCACATCTTTTGCACCTTCGTAATTCTCGTTTTTTACAAGGTTGTCGGCAGATATGATTTCCTCGTTAAGCTCATCAATTTTATTTGTGACATAAAACGTTTCAAAAATGCCGACTGTTACGGCTATAATCAAAAACGCTAACGCTATATAAATTCTTTTCATATTAATTTTCCTTTGTAATAATTTTGTAGTTGCCGCCACCGTCAAGAGTCATAATAAAAATATCGTCTATACTCACATTTTCTTTGTAAAGAATTTTATCAACAGTCTGTTTATCACTTTTGCAAAGACGGAGTGAATTTTGCAAAAGTTCTCCGTCACTTATAACCACAGTTTCTAGCTTTGTGTCGGGAACGGTAATGTCAAGGTTTTCAAGCGTTACGGTTCGCTTTTCGGGCTTTTGCAGCACGCTGATTTTTCCGTTGGTTTCCACAATGCAATACTGCACCTCGTCAAGCGAGAAAATATCCTGCTGTCTAAGCTGAATGCACAAATCCTCAGTTGACATTCTCAACCGTTTCATTTCATTTTGCATCAGTTTGCCGTCCTCAATTACAGTAATCGGAGAGCCGCAGATAAGACCTCGAAATTTACGGTTTTTCATCATTATAATGCTTGCTATAATTTCACACGCAATCAATACCAATACGG
>NZ_JBGVJL010000015.1:0-2261 GCF_045129435.1 Ruminococcus sp.
TTTGTGTCTTGTAAACTGATATAGAAATAGCTTTTCTTGGGCGTTGCCCAAACCCACGAACCTTTAAAATGGTTCGGTCTAAATTTATTTAATAGAATTAAAAAATACAACTGCCGCACCAATCATCATAATTGCAAATACAGCAACCGCCACGATAATAGCAATGTTATTACTCATTGCGTTCAAATCATAACCATTGCCTGAATTAGCCGTTCTATTAGGTTCAAGCACAGGAATATGACATTTTTTCGCCCATACAATCAGTGAATTATAGTTATCACACCAATTCGACACACTGACAAGCTTTTTGCCGTTGACATATACTTTAGCGGTTTTTATGCCACTCACTCTTATGTAATTAATCTGATCAAAATGATATGCTTCACCTTTATAATAAAGATAACTTGTTTGCACACTTGGGCATTTTTTTACTTTTAAACAAATAAGTAATACGGTTGCAAAAAGTATTGCCACGCTTACAATACTGATTATTAAAATCTGCACAGCATTCAATGTAAACGGTGTATGAGTTACAGAAGAAGTAATTGCCTCTTGTATCAAAATTTTTGCGACAGGTATTAAACCTATAATTATAATTGGAATAATAACAAAAAATGCGTTAAAATCATAATTCATATCAAATTTAGTATTGTAAACCGCCTTTTCTATAGCGGCTTGTTCTTCGTTTCCTCGCCTAATGCCAAAGTATTCGAGTTCTTCTTTTACGCTGTTGTTTAAATCATTAATAATCGGCATATAATCCTCACCTTTCAATATTATCCAACTTCAATAAATAAAGCTTCCCGTCTAAAAGAAGCTTTATTTTTGTATTATACAATTTATTTTTTCAATGTAGCAAATAAATCTGTAAGCAAATCTGATGGTAAACTTTCTATATTCATATAACCGGTATTGTCAGCTATAAAGAGATTGTAGCCATACTCAGTGTTGATATAATCAAAAGAAGTGTAACTGCCAATAAAACCGGAATGCCCCCATCCACCGTCATATGAACCACTCATTCCATAACCGTATTTATTAGAAATTTCAGGTGAATAATCAGTAGTCATTGCCTGATAACTTTCTTTCGATATAATCTTTCCACTGCTGAGTGCTGTCATCCATTTATCCATATCTTCTGCATTTGATACCATATCACCTGCACCTTTAGTAAGACCTATAGCATCTTCACCTACAGTAAAAGTATCGTAAGTTAAACCCCACTCCGGATTGTTTTTTACATCGCTTATAAAGCCTGAATTTGTCATATTAAGCGGTTCAAAAATATTTTTGCAAATAAAATCATAGTAATTTTCTCCCGACACCTGTTCTATAATGTCGCTGAGCAAGAAATAATTTGCGTTGCAATATTCAAATGTTGTATCAGGCTCGGTTTGAAGCGGTTGGTTAAAAATCCACTCTTTGATTGCCGCAACATTTTCTTCTTCGGTTTTGTCAGAAGAAACATCTTTTACTTGAAGTGCAGCTTCAGGTGTTTTAACAACCATATCAGGAATACCTGAACGCATAGAAAGTAAATTTTTCAGTGTAACTTCCTTACCGGCGGAATAGTCAGGATAATATGTATCTAAAGTATTATCTAAGCTAAGCTTTTCCTGCTCACTAAGCATTAAAACAGCTGCAGCACAAAACTGCTTTGATATTGAGCCAATGTACATTGTCGAATCAACTGTTAAATCCTGTCCTTTTTCATCTTTTCCGCTTACCTACAACTTCTGAGAGCAACGCTACAGAAAGCACATACGATATAAAAGAAAGTATGGATTCTGTGCTTAAACACAAGGATTTTGAGGGAATTGTTTATCTTACTCAAAACGGAACTGTTGTTTATCTGTAGTTTCAACAGCTTGACTTTCCTCTGAATTACCTGACGAGCAGGCGGTAACCGAAAAAGCAAGCACAAGACTTATAATTACTGCAAATAACTTTTTCATTAACAATAAACCTCCTTGATTTCTCTTCTCTTTAAGTATAAACCACAGGATGATTATTTACAAGCAACCGATTATTGAATCATTAAACTTAGCAAAAGAGTTATAAACCGACAGTTGATTAAAGCAATGGCTTTGTGCGGTCAAAAGAACCTACAAAATCGTGATAATCTTTCTTTGCAATTTCATCGGCAAAACAAAGCAAAGGAATAACCGAGCTTTCTTGATGAAACATATACGAATAAATCTCACCGTCAGCGGTAGCAACAGAACTGCATGTAGCAAGATTATTTTTACATAAAATCTCCA
>NZ_JBGVJL010000016.1:0-2372 GCF_045129435.1 Ruminococcus sp.
GGCAGCTCGACTTTAGCAAGGTTTACAGTGATATGACCATTGCACCGAACTTTGAAGCTGTGCGAAAAGAACAGCCAGCAGAAACGCAGGCAGAGGAGGTAGCGGCAGAGTGACAGGTGAACTGATTTTTTACGCTGCCCGCAAAACCTCGCTTTGTGAAAGGTCGCTCAGAAAAAGCTTTTCAGAGCTTGACTTGATTGCAGACGAAGCAAAGTTTGCATTAAACAGCAAAGCACTCGGACAGCTTGTAACAAGTTCACTCAAAACAAATGACATAGTATTTGTAACGGGTGGCTTAGATATAGGCGGAGATAATGACAGCTCAAGTATTTTTGCAAGAGTATTTGCAGATAATCCGCCAAAGGAAATGAAAAGGTTAAAAAATCCCTCCGGAAGTGACGGCTATGTTTTTGCGTCAGACTTGCAGGCAATAGTACTTTTGCCTGATGAGCCTGAGCAGATTGAAAGCATAATGAACGGTGCTTTAAGAGGATTTCTAAAAAGGTATAGGGAAAACAAACTTATTGCTTAATGCAGCAAAGAGGAAAGGAACAGTAATTTATGAAAACAGAAGCATTTGAAAAATACGAGTCATCAGTACGCTCTTATTGTCGCCATTTTCCGACAGTTTTTACAACTGCAAAGGGCTCAATCATCAAAGATGAAGAGGGCAACGAATATATAGACTTTTTCTGCGGTGCAGGTGCAGTAAACTACGGTCATAACAACGACTACATCAAGCAAAAGACTCTTGAGTATTTTTCAACAGACGGCATTATTCATGCACTTGATATGTACACAGTACCGAAGCGTGAATTCATTGAAACCTTTGAAACTAAAATTCTTGAGCCAAGAGGCTTTGACTACAGAATCCAGTTCCCGGGTCCTACAGGTACAAACGCAGTAGAGGCTGCATTAAAGCTTGCAAGAAAGTACACAGGCAGAAGAAACATCTTTGCATTTATGGGTTGTTTCCACGGTATGACACTCGGTGCACTTTCTGCAACATCTGAAATGTTTGCAAGAAACGGTGCTATTGCATCTCTCACAGACTGCACACATATTCCTGCTCCTTATATGGTAGAGGGACTTGATGTTGTTAAATATATGCAGATGCTCATTGATGACGACCATTCGGCAACAGAAAAGCCGGCAGCGGTTATTATGGAAACTGTACAGGCTGAGGGTGGCATCAGAGTATTTGATGTTGACTTCTTAAAGGCAGTGAGAGAGTTCTGTACAAAGAATGATATTCTTATGATTGTTGACGATATTCAGATCGGTTGCTGCCGCAGCGGTTCATTCTTCTCATTTGAGCGTGCAGATATTCAGCCTGACATCGTTGTAATGTCAAAGTCAATCGGCGGTATCGGTATGCCAATGTCACTCGTACTTCATAAGCCGGAGATTGATGTTTGGAAGCCGGGCGAGCATAACGGCACATTTAGAGGCAACCAGCTTTCGTTTGTTGCCGGTAAGGCTGCTATTGAGTACCTCCTTGAGAACAATGTTGAGGCTGAAACTAAGCGTAAGGGTGAGATTGTAAAGAACTTTGTTGAAAAGGAAATTCTCCCACTCAACGATAAGCTTGAGTTAAGAGGTATCGGTCTTATGTGGGGTATTGACTGCTCAAAGGTTGACCCTGCTCTTGCATCAAAGCTTTCTGACCTCTGCTTTACAAAGAACTTGATTTGTGAAGTTGCAGGCAGAGAGGGCAGTGTATTTAAGATTATGCCTGCTCTTGTTATTGAAGATGAGCTTCTCTTAAAGGGCCTTAACATTGTTAAGGAATCATTTAAGGAACTTCTTGCTAATTATTAATAGATGTAATTAATAGATGTAAATTAAAGCCTGTTCAGTTAATGCTGAGCAGGCTTTTGCTTTAGGTTTTGTTTTAAAAGTTGGGGTAATATTGATAAATTATGGTTTAGCAGAGAGCTTTGGATAATTAACATAAAATTTAGGTCAAGCCTTTTTAAAGGCTTGCGGGTATGGGCAGAGCCCATAAAATCTTCCAATATTGCAATTTATAAGGCACAAACAGCGTTGCTGTTTGTGTGCTAAAGCAAGGTTTGATAAAACCGGAGGTAGTCTTTTATAAAACAAATAATTAATTTTTTCAGGCTCAATGTCAATAGTTGGGATAAACCCGAAAAAGAAGAATTGAAATGAACAAGCGATAGTAAATCAAGCTATCGATTGTTTTTGCATTTGGTGAGAAAACATATGTAAAATACGGTTACGGAAACGCTTAAAATTTCTGTAACCATAAGCATTACGCTTAAGTACCTTAATCTTGTTGTTGCAGCCTTCGGTAAAACCGGTGGTGATATCAGCCGAAAAAGAATTCAGAATACCCGGAAGCCAATTAA
>NZ_JBGVJL010000017.1:0-4558 GCF_045129435.1 Ruminococcus sp.
AATGTATTCAAGAGGCAAAAGCAGAACTTCAAAGCAAAGAGAGAGTTGCCGTAAAATCTTATTTAGAAAATCTTGAAGATTACGATACAATCTTTGTCGGCTACCCAAACTGGTGGGGTACAATGCCAATGGTAATGTTTACTTTCCTTGAGCATTATAATCTTTCAGGCAAAACAATTATTCCGTTTTGCACCAACGAAGGCAGTGGAATGGGCAGAAGTGAAAGCGACCTTAAAAACATTTGTAATGGTGCTGTCATCAAAAAAGGTTTGTCAATTCACGGTGCAGAAGCAGAAAATTCAGAAAATAAAGTTACTGACTGGGCAAAGAAATCTATATAATCATAAGGAGGTAATAGTATGCAAAATGTAATGCTTTTAGTGGGTGCAGGTCAGATTGGTATGGCTATTGCACGAAGAATGGGCTATGGAATGAAAATCATTATCGGCGACAAAAGCCTTAAAAACGCAGAAGAAATTGCTGCAACAATGAAAAATGCAGGCTTTGACACGCTTGCATTGGAAATGGATTTGTCAAGCAGAGAGTCAATTCAAAATATGATTGCCGTTGCAATGAAGTACGGCGACATCACAATGCTTGTAAATGCCGCAGGAGTTTCACCAAGTCAGGCATCTATAGAAACCATACTCAAGGTTGACTTATACGGCACAGCAGTCTTACTTGAAGAAGTCGGCAAGGTAATTGTCAAGGGCGGAGTCGGTGTTACAATTTCAAGTCAGTCCGGCAAGCGTATGCCACAGCTTACACCAAAGGAAGACGCATTACTTGCCTGCACCCCTACAGAGGAGTTGCTCTCGCTTGAAATGCTACAGCCGAAAAATATCAAAGATACTCTGCATGCGTATCAGCTTGCAAAGCGTTGCAACGAAAAAAGAGTTATGTTTGAATCGGTACGCTGGGGCGAAAAGGGTGCAAGAATCAATTCGATTTCACCTGGTATTATAGTTACTCCGCTCGCACAGGACGAATTTAATGGTCCTCGTGGTGATTTTTATAAAAATATGTTTGCAAAATGCCCTGCCGGCAGACCCGGCACAGCCGATGAGGTTGCAAATGTTGCCGAGCTTTTAATGAGCAATAAGGGTGCATTTATCACCGGTACAGACTTTATGTGTGACGGCGGTGCAACCGCAAGCTATTACTATGGTCCTTTAAATCCAAACAACTGATAAATTCTAAGCATAGCTGTCGCAACTGCAGCTATGTTTTTTTATATTTTACTTGATTTTATCGCAATTTTAGGCTATACTTTTAGTAAATGAAATAAAGACAGGGTGATTATTTTGGCTGATAAGAATAAGTCTAATCAGAATGAAATCAACGAAGACGGTGCATTAATTGCATTGACTGACGAAAACGGCAAAGAGGTTGTTTTTGAAATTCTCGGCGTTGTTGATTATGACAATGATGAGTTTGCAGTTCTTATTGAAAACAGAGCTGACGCTGACGAGGTAGTTATTTTTAAAATTCAGTCCCTTGACGATGAAAACGAAGAATTTGTCAGCGTTGAGGACGAAGAACTTCTTAATAAAGTATTTGAGCTTTTCAAGGCTCAGTATGACGGCTATATAGATTTTGAGTAATATTCATTTGCATTATAATTTTAGGTGACTTGCCAAAAGCCGATTTTTGACTGCTGGCAAGTCATAATTTTAGGTTCTTTTTCAATAGCTTGGAGTAAATTATGGTTTAGCAGATTCAGGCTTCCCCTTTGAGGGGAAGGCTTGGAATTTTCCGATAATTTTGTAGTATAAACCATAATTTATAAATTTTACCCAACATTTATAACAAAACCTAAATTTTATGGAGGTATTTTGTGGATTTATTAAAGGATAGTGTAAAAAAGCTTTACTTTCGCTATCTGTTTCCGTCAATGGGAAGTGCGGTTGTAGCTTCTGTTTATCTGATGACCGATGCTGTAGTAATCGGCAAGGGAATCGGTGACAACGCTCTTGCCGCCCTCAATATGACAACTCCGATTATCAGCTTTATGCTCTCAATCGGCATATTGTTCGGCATTGGCGGTTCAGTGCTTTTCAGCGTACATAAGGGAACAGGCGATGACGAAAAAGCAAACAAATGCTTTACTACGGCACTTTTCGGAGTGCTGAGTGCTGCGGTTATAATTTGCCTTGTCTGCAACATTTTCAGCAAGGAAATTTTAGCGTTAATGGGTGCAAAAGGCGAACTGTTCGACCTTGCATATGATTATGTGCGATTTTACTATTACTTGTCAATTCCAAGCGTTTTGGTTAATTTTTGCTCTGCCTTTGTACGAAGCGACAAAGACCCTAACCGAGCAATGATAGCCGTTACGGCAGGCGGAATTGTAAATGTAGTGCTCGACATCGTGCTTGTATATCCTGTTCAAATGGGAATGGCAGGTGCAGCAATCGCCTCGGTTTCCGGCATTACAATTCAGCTTTTGGTGTGCCTCACTCATTTTCTTTCAAAGAAAAATACAATTCGCATATCAAAACCTGTAAATGTATTTAAAAATATTTTCCAAATTGTAAAAGGCGGACTCTCCGGCTTTATCACCGAACTTTCCAACGCAATTATTATTTTTGTATTCAACTTACAGCTTTTAAATTATTGCACAAACACCGAGCTTGCGGTATATGGCGTGCTTGCAAACTGTGCAATCCTTTTCAATGCTCTGTTTGTCGGTGTAGGACAGGCAGTTCAACCGGTATCAGCGTTCAACTTCGGTGCAAGACAGCATAAAAGAATTGCAAGCCTGCGTAAATACGCATACACAACCGTACTTATTATGGGCGTAATTTTTTCGGCAACAGGCATACTTTTCCCTGAATTTGTCGCTTCTTGCTTTATCGACCTTACAGATGCAACAAGAGCAGTCACAAAATCAGCAATGCCCATTTACTTTATCGCATTCCTTACAATGGGTGTAAATGTGCTTTCAACCTACTACTTCCAGTCATTGATGAAAGGCGGTTACTCGCTTGCCGTATCAATGCTGAGAAATATAATCATCAGCTCACTTCTGCTTATCACCTTACCAATGTTCTTCGGAGGATTTGCAATCTGGTTTGCAATCCCGATAACAGAGGCAGCAGTGGCAATTATAAGCGTAATTTTACTTATAAAAAGCAACAAAGCAATAAAATCAAAGGTATAATGGAGTAATTATGGACTATTCAAAAATATTATCACAACAGTTTCAAATCAAAGAGGAGTACGCTCAGAACATAATTTCCTTGCTTGATGACGGCAACACAATTCCGTTCATCGCCCGCTACCGTAAGGAAATGCACGGCTCAATGGACGACCAGCTCATTCGTGAATTTAGCGAAAAGCTTGAGTATCTGCGTTCGCTTGATAAGCGTAGGGAAGAAATCCGCACACTCATTGACGGACAGGAAAAGCTTACAGACGAAATAAGCCTTGCACTTGACAAGGCAGAAACTTTAAGCGAACTTGAGGATATTTACAGACCTTACCGACCAAAGCGTAAAACAAGGGCATCTGTAGCAAAAGAAAAAGGACTTGAACCGCTTGCAGAACTCATCTTAAAGCAGGAAAGCAAGTGCGACCCTGCAAAATCGGCAGAGGAGTACATTGACGAGGAAAAGGGCGTTGCAAGCGTGGAAGATGCCTTGCAGGGTGCAATGGACATCATTGCCGAGCAGGTTTCAGACAATGCCGAAATCCGTAAGCGTGTGCGAAACCTCACAAATATGTACGGTGTAATCTCATCAACAGCCGTTGACGCAGAAAAAGACAGCGTTTACAGACAGTACTATGACTACAAAGAGCCGGTCAAGAAGATTGCCGACCACCGTTTGCTTGCCATAAACAGAGGTGAAAAAGAGGGATTTTTAAAAGTCAGCGTTGAAATGGACAGCGAAAAGCCGCTCAATTCAATAGCAAAGGTTATGATTAAAAATCCTGCTTGTGCATGTGCAGACATAGTTAAAACCGCATGTGAAGACGCATACGACAGACTTATTTTCCCATCTATTGAAAGAGAAATTCGCAACGACCTCACAGAAAATGCCTGCGAAAATTCAATGAAAGTATTTGGCGTAAATCTTCGTCAGTTGCTTATGCAGCCGCCTGTAAAAGGCAAAACCGTACTCGGACTTGACCCGGGCTACCGCACAGGCTGTAAGGTAGCAGTAGTTGACGGCACGGGCAAGGTGCTCGACACAGCGGTAATTTATCCTACACATTCAGAGGCAAAGGTAAAGGAGTCAAAGCAAAAGCTTTTACAGCTTATTAAAAAGCACAATGTAGATATAATTTCAATCGGCAACGGCACAGCGAGCAAAGAAACCGAAATGTTCGCCGCCGATGCAATCAAGGAGGCTGACCACAAGGTTTATTATATGGTAGTCAGCGAGGCGGGTGCGTCCGTTTATTCCGCATCAAAGCTTGCCGCAAAGGAATTGCCACAGCTTGACCTTACACTCAGAAGTGCGGTTTCCATTGCAAGACGATTACAAGACCCACTTGCCGAGCTTGTAAAAATCGAGCCTAAGGCAATCGGTGTAGGACAGTATCAGCACGATAT
>NZ_JBGVJL010000018.1:0-2589 GCF_045129435.1 Ruminococcus sp.
TGCTCGGTCAGTAATATCAAAAATAAGGATAATTGCACCTTTAGTTTTACCTGATGACTCAATCGGATTAATGGTTAACTGATATTCTGAACCGTTTCTCTGCTCAGTATATTCAGTATGATTACCTTCAAGTGCATCCCATATAGCTTTACTCATTCTGGTTGTGCGGTCGTATAAAAGGAAATCGTCACCTTTAACATCTTTGCTGACTCCAAAAATTTTCTTTGCAGCCTGATTCATACTCAGAACCATAGCGTGTTCATCAAGCAGAACAAGACCTTCATTCATAGATGAAACGAGCTGTTCAAATTCATCAGATTTACGTCTTATAGAGTTCATTTGTTTTTTGATTTGTTTGTGTTGCTTGTGAAGCTTTGTGAGTATCGGCGTAAGCTCTTCATAAGCGACATTGTCGGCAGGATGCTCAAGGTCAAGCTTCATAAGCGGTTCAGTAATCTGTTTCGCCATTGCAAGAGAAAGTACGATAGCAACAACGGTAGCAACAAGAATAATTGCAAAAATTGCAGGAATCATTCCTAAAATAAGGGCTCCTAATGTAAGCTGACTGACTGAAATGCGAAGAACATCGCCGTTTTCAAGTAAAACAGCTTCATAAAATGTTTTCTCTGTCAGAGTTTCGGAATTTCTTGCCGAACTGCCTTCACCTGTTTCAAAAGCCTCAATAATTTCTTCTCTTCCGGCGTGATTTTCCATTTCGTTTGCTTTTGCCTGTGTATCATAAAGCACAGTGCCGTCAGCATCAACAATAGTAAAACGAAATACCGTAGAGTCAAAATTATCAAAATATTCAACACCGACCTCATTTACTGTATCTGCAACAAGCAAAAGCTCTGCCTTTAACCGGCTTTGCTGAGAGTCGTTGAAATAGTCATAAAGAAAGCTTGTTGCAATACCTATACTTGCAAGAAGCACAACGAACGCTACTGTAAAAATGGAGCGGAATATTTTTTTGGTCATGCCTCATCCTCCAATCTGTAGCCGACACCGATTACTGTTTTTATCTGACCACCGGCGCTACCGAGCTTATGGCGAAGAGTTTTAATGTGCATATCAACAGTACGGGTTTCACCTATGTAATCCATACCCCAAATTTCACTCATCAGCTTGTCTCTTGAAAATACCATGTTCGGATTCTGCATAAACAGCTTGAGTATCTCAAATTCTTTATGAGTAAGCTCAACCTTTTCACCGTCAGAAATAACCTTATGCTCTTTCTCTTTCAGAGTGATTGAACCGACAGTTATACTGTCAGACTCAACTGTCTTTACCGAACGGCGAAGGACTGCCTTTACACGGGCAACCATTTCCATAACACCAAAGGGTTTTACAAGATAATCATCCGCGCCCATATTCAATCCGCCAATTTTGTCCATCTCCGTACCCTTTGCTGTTGCCATAATAACAGGAATATCTTTATATAAAGGCTCTGAACGAAGCCTTTTGAGCACCTCAATACCGTCAAGCTCAGGCATCATAATATCAAGAATAATAAGCTCGGGAATCTCATCCTTTAGAGCTTCAAGCATAGAAACGCCGTCAGCAAAGCCACGGGCAGTAAAGCCCGTTTGCTCTAATGTGTAAACCTCAATCTCACGTATTGTGCTGTCATCATCTACACACCAAACCATAATTTATCCTCCTTTGTGAATGCCTGTAACAGAGAATTCTACCCACTCAGCAATATTTGTTGCGTGGTCTCCGATGCGTTCAAAGTATTTTGCTATCATAAGCAGGTCAACGGCATATTCACCGTCTGCATTGTTATCGGTAATCATTTTTATTAAAGTATCTTTCATTTTTCTGAAAGCATCATCAACTATATCGTCGTGCTCAAGAACCATTCGGGCGAGCTTTACATCTTGTCTTACATAAGCATCAATGCTGTCTGTTACCATTTTGCATGTTGCTTCAGCCATAAGCTTTAAATCAACAAATTCAGCGCCTGTTCTGCCGTTAAGAACAGGAATTATATCCGCAATATCTTCTGCCTGATCTCCGATTCGTTCCATATCGGTTATCATTTTAAGAGCCGCCGAAACAACACGAAGGTCACGTGCTACAGGCTGTTGCTGAAGCAGAAGTCTTAAACAAATAGCTTCGATTTCTCTTTCCATGTGGTCAATTTCTTGTCCGCGTGACTTTACTTCCCTTGCGCCTTCAATATCTCCGTTCAAAAGAGCTTTTGCAACAAAAGCAATTAGCTCCTCACAGAGTGCACCCATTTGTGTCATTTTTTTATTCAGCAGTATAAGCTGTTCATCAAATCTGCTTCTCATATCATCCAAACCTTCCTGTAATGTAGTCTTCTGTGCGTTTATCTTTAGGTTGCGAGAATAGCTTCTCAGTTTCACCCATCTCAACTAATTCACCAAGAAGGAAGAACGCTGTATTATCAGAAATACGAACTGCCTGCTGCATATTATGAGTTACTATGATTATAGTATATTTTTCTTTTAATTGCAATGCAAGTTCTTCAATTCGTGAAGTAGAAATCGGGTCAAGAGCCGATGTCGGCTCATCCATAAGTAGAACTTCAGGCTCCACCGCAAGAGCACGGGCAATGCAAAG
>NZ_JBGVJL010000019.1:0-6218 GCF_045129435.1 Ruminococcus sp.
TTACGGAATGAGAGTAATAGCCGGCAAAGAGGGAATGACAAACATTGTTCAATGGGTACATTCGGTAGAGGACATTGAGGTCAGCGACTTTTTGCATGGCGGTGAGTTAATTTTTTCAACAGGTATAGCAAATAAGGGACAGGATTGGATGTTGCCATTTGTAAAAAACCTCATTGAAAATCAAGTCAGCGGACTGGTTCTTAATATCGGCCCATACATTAAAAGTATTCCGCAGGAGGTTATAAGCTATTGCAATGAAAATCAGTTTCCTCTTCTTGATATTCCTTGGAAAACGAGAATTGTGGATATTTCACGAGATTTTTGCAATCAGATTATTCTCAATGAGCGTAAGGAAGAGAGCATTGGTGACGCACTCAAGAATTTCATCTTCTTTCCGGGTGATTACGAGAAGTACATACCTGTGCTTGAATGTAACGATTTTTCTGCCGATGCAAGCTATGCGATTATTGGCATAAAAGTTGATATGGCAGACAATATTTCAACACTCAAACCTGAAACAGCATTTGAAAGAATTATTTATTCCTACAAAAAGCATTGGGGTGGTTTTAAGGTTGACAACAGTCTTTTTTATGTACTGAGTGATTTTACAAACGAAGAAATCGAAAGCCTTGCGGGAAAATTGCAAGCAGAGCAGGAAAAGTTTATGAGTGTAAACAGACTCTACATTGCAGTGAGCAAGGGTGATTGCAAAATCAAGTCGCTGTCAAAGGCATACCAGATTGTGCTTAAAATGTTAAAGCTTTCACAACGAAGAGAGCTTACACCGATTTTTTACGATAAGCTCGAAATAAAAAAGCTGATTCTTGCGGTAGATGATAACTCATTGCTTGAAAGCATTTACAACGAAAATCTAAAGAAGCTTGAGGTTTACGACAGGGACAACGGAACAGATTATCTCAATTTTTTAAGGTTGTATCTGAAGTATGACGGCAGTGTGCAGAGGGTAGCGGAAGAAACCTTTGTGCACCGCAACACCATTAATTATCAGCTTGCTAAAATTAAAAAAATTCTCGGTAATAATTTAAAAACCTTTGAAGAACGCTTTAAACTAATCTTAGCGTTTGAAATAAAAGATGTGCTTTGATTTTTCTAAGCTTAATTCAGTATTCATTTTTGTTGTCATAAAAAATAGGGCGTTGCAGCAATGTATGTTGCAATGCCTTGCTTTATGTGATTTTATTGGTAATAACTTCTTGACAAATTCATATAGAATAAGTATAATTTTTAATAAAGGTTAGTTTCAACTAACTTTATTTATTGAAAGCAGAACATAACAGAAAATATAATATACAGAACGACTGTTTTGCATACTATAAAACAGTAACTAAGGGAGGTGGCAAATGCTTTTACAAGAAATATCAATATTATTAATCCCTTTTTTGGGAACATCATTAGGTTCGGCAATGGTGTTTTTTACAAGAAATAAAATCAACGAAAAATTCCAGAAATTTTTGCTCGGTTTTGCCTCGGGAGTAATGGTAGCGGCGTCTGTATGGTCGCTGATTATTCCGTCTATTGAAATGTCGGAAAGGCAAAATGTAATTGCTTGGCTGCCTGCAACTGTCGGCTTTTTGCTTGGCATAGGATTTTTGCTTTTGCTCGACAGCGTAATTCCACACTTGCATATGAACAGTGACAAGCCGGAAGGTGTAAAGTCAAGGCTTTCTAAAAACACAATGCTTGTGCTTGCCGTTACCTTGCACAATATACCCGAGGGTATGGCAGTGGGTGTAACACTTGCCGGTGCAATTACCGAAAACACAGGAATAACGGTTGCAGGAGCAGTTTCGCTTGCCGTAGGAATAGCAATTCAGAATTTTCCCGAGGGTGCAATTATTTCATTGCCATTAAAGGACGGCGGCTGTGGCAAAGCAAAATCATTTTACTACGGAGTAATTTCGGGAGTGGTAGAGCCTATAGGAGCAATGCTTACATTAATATTTGCAGGACTTGTTACTCAAATTTTGCCGTATCTTTTATCCTTTGCTGCCGGAGCTATGATCTATGTAGTTACAGAGGAGCTTATACCCGAATCACAAAGCGGAAATCACTCAAATATCGGTACAGTAGGAGTTGCCGTTGGCTTTGTAATTATGATGATTTTAGATGTTAGTTTGTGATAATCTACAAATTTCAGTTAGGTTTTTCTAACAGTATTGACAAATTGTGACAAATGAGTATAATATAATTATCTTAAATCTTAGGAGGAACAGTTATGAAGAATTTTTTAAAAAATGAAAAATTATGGTGCGTTGTTGCAGGTGCAGCAGCAGTTATTGTTGGTAAAAAAGTATTTACCTCACCAAAAACTCGTAGTGCTGCAGTAACAGGTCTTGCTAAAGGTATGAAGCTCCAGAAGGACGCTAAGGCAAAGTTCCAGAGCATGAAGGACGAGGCAGCTGACCTTTGCTATGACGCAAAGACTGAGGCAGGCATTTCAGAAGAAGTACAGGCAGAAGTTGAAGAATAATGAAATATTCTATTGTGTATGATAAGCCGCAGCGAATTAGATTTCGCTGCGGTGCATATGC
This sequence comes from Ruminococcus sp., assembly GCF_045129435.1. Taxonomy (GTDB): domain Bacteria; phylum Bacillota; class Clostridia; order Oscillospirales; family Acutalibacteraceae; genus Ruminococcoides. The sequence continues at coordinate 2,553 of NZ_JBGVJL010000019.1, forward strand.
TTTTGATAAGGCGTATGAGGGTTATATTTATAATTTATTAATTGAAAAAGATTATGTAAAAAAGGTTGAGGTCAATTCTGAAAACGGCGGTATTCTTGTTATGTACGATAACGGCTGTCGCCAAAGCGTAATTGATACAGTAGCGTCAATTAAGCGTAGCTCGCTTGTTGCTGTGGAAGCTAAGAAAACTATCAGCGTAGAGGATATTGACAACAACTTTAAACGCAGTCTGATTTCTTGTGTGGCAAAACGATTTTTGCAGAATTTAATTTTGCCTGCACCAATCAGAACTGTGATTACAATATACAGAAGTATTCGCTACATAAAGAAAGCTTTAAAAGCACTTTGGAACTGCAAGCTTAATGTTGATGTGCTTGACGGTGCGTCTATTGTTACTTGTATGTTGCAGAAAAACTTTAAAACCGCAGGTACAATAATGTTCCTGCTTTCCGTATCCGGTATGCTTGAGGACTACACTCACGCTCGTACAAAGGCTGTGCTTACCGATAGCCTTGCAATCAAAGCTGACAAGGTATGGCTTGTAACCGATGACGGTGCAGATGTGCTTATTCCTATGTCTGACCTTACAGAGGGTGACAACATCAGAGTTCAGACAGGCAATGTTATCCCTGTTGACGGTGTAGTAGTTTCCGGTGAAGCTACTGTCAATGAGGCTTCCATGACAGGTGAACCTCTTCCGGTAGCAAAGAGAGAGGGCATAACTGTATTTGCAGGTACTGTAGTTGAAGAGGGCAACATTGTAGTTAATGTAAAGGCTCTTTCATCAAATACCAAAATCAGCAGAATTATTGAGCTTATTGATAATTCAGAGAATCTGAAAGCAGGCGTGCAGAGCCGTGCCGAAACTTTGGCGGACAGAATTGTTCCGTTCAGCTTTTTAGGCTTTTTGGCTACTTTAGTTCTGACAAGGAATATTACTAAGGCGGTATCTCTGCTTATGGTTGACTATTCCTGTGCTATCAAGCTCTCAACTCCGATTGCCGTTATTTCTGCAATCAAAGAGGCTGCCGACCACGATATTACCGTAAAGGGCGGCAAGTACCTTGAGGCATATGCACAGGCAGATACCATTGTTTTTGATAAGACAGGTACACTCACAAATGCAGAGCCGAAGCTTGAAAAGGTGATTTCTTTCTGCGATTATTCAGAGGACGAAATCCTTAAAATTGCCGCTTGCCTTGAAGAGCATTTCCCGCACAGCGTAGCAAATGCTGTTGTGAATGCGGCAAACGAAAGAGGACTTTCTCATATAGAAGAACATACCGATGTTGAATATATAGTTGCTCATGGCATAGCAACTACACTTCACGGCAAAAAGACTGTAATAGGCAGTAAGCATTTTGTTGTTGAGGACGAGCAGATAACTGTAACAGAAGAACAGCAGAGCATTATTGATGAAAAGTCAGGTGCTTGTTCTGTGCTTTACCTTGCCATTGGCGGAGAGCTTGTCGGTGCGTTGTGCATCAGTGATCCGCCACGAGCAGAAGCGGGAAAGGCTATTGAAATGCTCAGAAATCAGGGTATTGAAAGAGTTATTATGCTGACAGGTGACAGTCAGAAAGCTGCTCAGATGACCGCCGAGATGCTCGGTATTACCGAATACAGATGTCAGGTACTCCCTGAGGATAAGCATAAATATGTTGAAGAACTCAAGAAGATCGGCAAGGGTGTAATTATGGTCGGTGACGGCATTAATGATACACCTGCTCTTGCAGCGGCAAATGTGTCTGTTGCTATGAGAGATGCCTCCGATATTGCAAGGGAAACCGCAGATATTACAATCAAGGGTGCTGACCTTACCGAGCTTGCTCGAATCAGAACAATAAGTAAGGCTTTAATGGATAGAATTAATCGTAACTACAGATTTATAGTCGGCTTTAATTCAGCATTAATGGCATCAGGATTTTTAGGGCTCATCTCTCCGTCAATGTCCGCATTACTGCACAATTCTTCGACAATGCTGATCTGTGCAAGGAGTATGACTCCGCTTACAGAGAAAAAGCATAAACGCAGAAAGCCAAAAGAGAATAATTAATCTATAATCTTACCGCTTTGGGTTTTATTACTCAAGGCGGTTTTTGTTTTTATTGAAACAAGAACATTAAATTGTCATTGACATATAATATGTAAAATGTTAAAATTTAGTATATTATTGTCACATTGTATTTTATTTCATAAATCAATGTGATATAATATCACACACAATAAATAAATATATATAAAATTTTTATTAGGAGGTTTTAGTATGTCTGATAATGAATATTGGTACAAATATTATCGTCAAAAATATTATGATTCCTGTTATGAAATAAATAATTGTAATAACAGAATTTATAACCTGAAAAATCAAAGACAGCAAAAAGTTAATACAATTAATAAGCTTAATGTCGATATAAATAATACACAGACTGCACTTGAAAATTTAGAGGAAATTTTAAAGAGTGAAACGAGTTTGAACACAAAGCTTGTTGCAGTAGAAAATAAAACAAGAGATGCTTCTGTGAATTTTACGGGAATGGTAAACTCAAGTAATGTAAAAAGCAAAAATTTATCTGAAATATATAGTGAAGAAACGACACAAACAAAAAATAAATTAAATAACATACTTTCAATTTTTAAAACAAAGAAGTACAATCTTAGCACAAGACTCAATGAGTTGCGAAGTAATTTGAGTTGTGCTAATAGTGATTTACAAGGTATTGATTCTGGTATAAGAAAAGCAAATTCAGATATATCATACTGGAAACAACAAAAAAACAGTAATAATTATAATATGGAATATTACAGAAGGAAAATGATGCAGGAGGTATGAGAATAGATCATATTTAATTTTTATTATTGAGGTGAAAAAATGGCAACAATAAAGTTGTATGCAAGTAAAATCAATAGTATGCCCGGACTAATAAAAGATGTGAAAAGTAAAGTAACAGATTATAAGTCAGAGCTTGCTAACCTAAAAAATAAAACATTGCAGGTAAATAAAAGTATTTGCAATCTTGATGAAGCTATAAGTGCAATATCAACTTCCACACAAACGCAGGATACTAAAGTAGCGTCACTTGAAACTTTTCAAAACAACAGTGAGCAGTTTATCACTGAAACAGAACGAATAGATAATGAAGTAGCAGAAATTATAAATCAGAGAAAAGATGATTTTTACAATAAATACAATTATCTGAAGCCGGAGAGTGAAAAAAATGGTTGGGAAAAAATCTGTGATGGTGTAAAATCGGTTAGTGAATGGTGCAAAGATAACTGGAAGTCAATAGTAAAAATTGTTGTAGCAGTTTTAATAGTAGTGGCATTAGGAATTGCAACAGTTTTGACAGGAGGAACTTTAGCAGTAATTCTTGCGGGAGCATTCTGGGGAGCCTTGATAGGAGGAGCATTTGGTGGTATAATAGGAGGCATCACCAGTGTAATAAGCGGAGGCTCATTCTTAGAAGGCTTTGCAGACGGAGCATTAAGCGGAGCTGTGACAGGAGCCTTGTTCGGAGGAATTGGCGGTGTAGGACAAGTTCTTGGAAGTTCATGCAAAGTTTTGAGTTTCCTTGGTTCAACAGCAAAAGCAATCCCAATAGTTTCCAAAATATTTGGCGGAATATCATTGGGAATGGCTGGATTTGATTTATTAGCTTTTGGCAT
>NZ_JBGVJL010000020.1:0-16535 GCF_045129435.1 Ruminococcus sp.
TTGCATAGTATTAAAGGCTGCTACTTATTTAGTAACAGCCTTTAGCTAAATTATTAATTTTAAGTTGTGCTTTTTTAGACAACAATCAAACATAATACTCTTTTATATCTAATAATCTAAAACACGATAAAAATATAATTAAGTATTATACCAATTAAGATAATCATAGTCAGGGAAAAATTGCAAAAAATCATCATTACTATATGCATTTTTTTCTTCATTAATTATATCAATAACATAGTAAGTGTTATCCATTTTCAGATATACTAAATTATTGCTATAAGCAAAAGAATTAAAATAACCGCTTAATATTTTCGAACCATTATTTATTACATTGTCAACTTCTGTTGATGAAATATATAACTCATCTCGTGAACTACTGTTAGATTCATCCCTATTATGGATAATTTTAAAAACAGCTTTATTATCAAAGGTATATATAGTTGCATCGATTGAATATATTATTTGCAATTTTTCATTATCATAATATGGACGAAAAAAATCATTAGATTTACATCCTGCCATAAAAACAAATATAATACATATAAAAGTAAATATAAAAGATTGTGATATTTTCTTCATAGCTTTCTCCTATTTTAACATAGATAAATTATACTATTTCTGTATTTTAAATATTGCTATGAAAATAATACAGAACTTGCTTATCCTTATCAAAATAATACAGGTCATAATCGTTAAGTGGATTACTTTCGTTTTTAGATATAAAATAAAAGTAATTGTCCTCACTTATTTGATTTATTGAAAAATCATATTTATCATTATTTTTACTGTCTTTTATTCTATTGTTATAATTTCTTATATAGTTTTTAACTGTATCAATATTTTCAAATGTGACCTTTTGAAATCTATCATTTGTTTCTATACTTTCTAAAATATCATTATTTGAATAATAATATTTACAGTAATCAGTATAATCTCTTGCACCGTCAGAATAATATTCTTCACTGTAAGTATATTCCGGTAGTGTTTTAATAACACTATCTGTATATGTACAGGAGGAAAAAGAAAAGAGTGCTATCATTAAATATAGTATACATAAAAACTTTTTCATAAAAATTACTCCTTTTGATATTAAACATAATAAGTAAAACTAACATTTACAATATATTCTGATAAATAACCAATCTTTGTTAAAATATATCCGAAATCATTAGCTATATTTCCAAAGCTATTTAGTTTTCTCCATTGCGTGAAATCATATTTATCATAAATTTTTATTTGCAAATATTTTCCATTATGATTTTTACCCCATGTGCTAGAAACTAATACATGTTGTAAAGAATAATACAAATCTCCAGTTGTAAATTCAAAGTCTATACAAAATGTATTATGCTTAGCATTTTTAATAATTGTACTAATAAAATTTGGATATATTAGAGCTGCTTTAACAATCATTTCTTTTACATTTGGAGCCAAATCAGTTCCCTCATAGTATAAAGAATGTAAAAACATATTTTTAGCAATATAATATTTTTTTGAATCTAAAAAAGCAGTAGCAAGCAAAGATATTTTATATTTTGTTATTTCATCTAATATCTCTTTTGGGATAGGTTTTATCATAGGAGGAACAGTGTTAATGTGAAATCCACTAGTACCAAAAGGATCTGTTACATTTGTATAATTATTATTACAATAAACATAAAGATTATTAAAAAGTGCTTTACTAGTAAGGAACTGCATATAATCCGCATTTAAAAATCTTCCGGTAACAGGGTCATAATAACGGCTTTGGAGATAATATAAGCCTGTTTCACTGTCATACACATATCCACGGTAACGAAATGGGTTTATGTTAGCTATATGAAATACATTTGATTTTGGAACTGGAAGTCCTGCTCCGTTTTTTATACTTGTTATATTTCCCAAAGCATCATAAGTATAGTTAGCTTTAACATTTCCGTTTTCATCTATCAGTTTTACTATATCTCCTTGGAGATTCTTAACATAATAATACATCAAATCATTATTTTTCATTGCTGTTACATTACCGTTTGCATCATAGTAAAAATGAACTATATTGCTGGTCATATACATTGCAATTAAATTATTGTTTATATCATAATAGTATTGTGTGGCATAGTCATTATCTTCTTTTTTAGTACGCAAACCGTTAGCATCATATTGCATATTTACAGTGTTATTTCCTTTAGAAACTGTTGAAAGATTTCTTCCATTTTCCCAAGTAAAAGTCATTCCGTCACGGTATGAAAGAGGGTTGCCTATTTCGTCATAGGTTATTGTTTCTCCGTTATAATTTGTAAGCTTGTCGCCCCAGTTTGAATCGTTGTACTCATAATATACGGTAACCGCACCGTAAGGCACACCGTTTGTCATCAAGTTGCTTGTAGTATCTGAGAGAATATTTCCGGCTTCGTCATATTCATAATCGTGTCTTAAATATTCAACATAATCTGTTGATATTATTAACTGATTAAACTCATCATAATCATACACATACTGCAATGTATAGTTGCCGTTTATTTTTTTGTAAATGTGAGTAATATTGCCGTTTGTATCGTAGCAATACTTAAAAGTATCTGCGCCAATATTCTCTTCCTTGATTTTTGTAGTGGTAAAGTTTTCGCCACGCTCACTGTCATAGTAGGTGTAGCTCATATCAAGCGGAGCTGTGAGGTCAACGGAGGATTTTGTCAGCCTGTTCAAGCCGTCATAGGTGTAGGTCACCTTACTTGATACATCAGACGAATACTCTGTAAGCAGATTATCCTTGCCGTAGGTGAAATTATGCACGATTGAGCTGTCGGCATTTTTGCTTGCAAGCTTTGTTATATTATTGTTTAAATCGTAATCGTACTCATAGGCAGAAACAAATCTGTTCTCAGAGTCAGATTTTGAAATATCGGTTTTTACCTGTCGCACAAGTCTGCCTGTGGTGTCATAATCATAGTCAAACTGACGATTATTGACAAAATCCTTATGGCGCATAACCGCACCTGTTTTGTCGCTTATAAAGCTGAACGCAAGCGTGCCGTTGTAGAACAGCTCCTTTACATTACCGTACTTATCGTAATTATAATCTACAGTCTGACCGTTGCCGTAGGTTACTTTTTGAAGTATGTTGTTATTTGTGCCGTAATCAAAAGCGGTAAGCACCTGCGAACCTACTTTGTTTTCGGTTGTATTGTAGAACTTGTCATAGTCGATGATGTAATCGGTGTTTGAATGGTTGATTTTTGTTAGAAGTTTTCCCGATTCATCATAGGTATAGTTATTTTGCGCCGTGATGTCAGTGTATGAATCTGTCTGCGACACGCTGATAAGCTGTCCCCTGTTTTCATCATAGGTATAGTTAATCTGTGCACCTGTGTCGTTATCCTTTACACTGTCAAGATAACCTGTGGTTGAATTGTAATTATATGTATCACAGTTGTCGTCCTGATCATACAGCTTGAGCAAAAATCTACCATCATTATTATACTCCAGATTTGATTTTAGTGCAAGAGTTTTATCCGAATTTTTAGCTTCAAGTGCTGTTGCCTGTCCTTTGGAATTGTAGGTGTAGTTGTATTCAACTCCGTTCTGACTTGTTGCCTTAGTCATATTATGATTATCGTCATAATCATAAGTATAGGCATAACCCTTTGCGTCAACCGATTTGGTGAGATTGGAGTCGGTGTACTCCATTCTTGATTTCTGCTCTGCGTTTGAGGTTACCGTTACAAGCTCTCCGTCATCATTATAGGTATAGCTTGGCACTGAATCCTTTATAAGCTGTGCATTATCAAAATATGCGGTATTGTACTGCTTTGTAAATCTAAGAAAAACAGTAATCTTTACAGGCACTTTATCAGTATCTGTTTCATCGCTGAGATTAAATGCAAATGAACTATACTGCCATACACCGACAGATTTGTTGAACGACTGAGGTTTTTGCCCTTTCTGCTTCCGTCACTGTAAACTATTTCAACATAAAGGTCAAAACGAGATGTGTCATTATCAGATACAGCTACCGAATCACCTCTTGCCCAGGCACTGAAAATGTAAGTGTCATCTTCACTGCCGCTGACAGGTATATCCTGATAAATCTGCTTGTTCTTTGTAACATCGCCACGGATTTTGAATGACTTGCTTCCGTCACATTTTGTGTAGGTGGTTGTTGTGTCATTTGAAGAATTTAATGTTAAATTATGATTTCCCCAGAATGCAGGCATTAAATCACTGCCTGTGATTTCAAAATTTGAGTTCCGGAGCAGATTATATTTGTTAGGCACATCGCCCTCTTCAAGCTGAACACCGTCAAAATATGCCGTACCTGTTGTTCCTCTGACAGCAAGATACACGCAGGAATCAGTGGTATTTTCGGGAACGGTAAAGGTAGTATATACTCTTTGCCAGCCGTTATTAATATTTTCGTCTGTTGTGCCTGTGATATGCTCGGAATTGTATTGATTGAATGTTCCGTCTGCAAACTCGGTTTTCACTCCTATAATTGCGCCGACATCTGTACCTTTTGTGACATCTAAGGTTTTTACATATGCAGATAATGTATAGGTTTTTCCGGGTACAAGCACGGTATTGCCTGTTGTCTGTCTTACTCCGCACCGTGAGTCTTCGCCTGCATTGGTTACCTGAACCTTTAAAGATTTCTGTCCGAAGTATTTTTCAGCGGTTACATAGCTTGTTGAATAGCTGATATTACTTCCTTGGTTTATATTTGACCAATATGCACTGCTTTCCAGACTGTGGTTTTTCAGCAGATTCTGAATATTTGTTGTCGAGGCGTAATTTGTTGTAACTCTGTTAAGCTTTTTCAAATTATTATTTGAGGCATCAGCCTGACCGTCAGTATAGGAATATACTGAAGCACCCATTTTTTCGCCGCTTTGCAAACGGTTTTCAACGGTTATTGTTCTGCCATAGTTATCAAACTGATAAGCCGAAACGCAGTCGTCGCTGTTGCCATATACACCGTCAAGACCTGCTGAGCGAATATTTGTAAGATTGTACTCATTACGGCTGAATGTTATTTTTTGTCCTGCTGTTCCGTCTGAAGCATATTCGGTAACTGATGTAACTTTCTTGCCTGAGCTTAAGGACGAATAACCAAAAACTACCTTATATCCGTCCGTGTCGGTTACGCTTGTCATTGAACCGTCATTATCATATTCAAATGTTATTATTCCATTGTCGGGGTTTTGAATTTGGATAAGTCTGCCATTATCATAACTGAAAATTCTTGCTTTTCCGGCTGAGTTTGTAACAGCAGTTAAATAATTATCTTTTGTGCTAAGTTCAAGTTCATCTCCACAAGCATCTTCTATTGTATTTTTTATGTTTGCAGAATCTAAATTGATTTTTACAGTATTAGAATTTGAATCGACAGTTTTCACAAGAACACCATCGCTATTGAATATCAGCTTATTATTCTTATCATCTTTTATTGTGTAACACTCTGATTCGCTTGATAAGTTTTCTATAAGCTCTAATTTTAATCCGTCTTCATCTTTGTATGTAGTATTACCGTCTATTGTTTCCTTTATAAAATAATGGTCTGTACCATCTTCATCAGTGTAAACCCTGGGCCATTTTTCTCTTAAATCTTCATCTAAAGTAAAATTTTCTGTCGAATACAATGTCTGCTGATAATTCAGTTTCCAACCTTTTCCGCAATACGGAAATGAGCTTGTAAAATTTGAATCACAGGTATATCCGTTAAATATATGTTGTAATGCGACGGAAGAATTTCCGATAGTTGAATTATCGGTAGTAACGAATGTCAGATTGCCTGAATAATCGTTAATGTAGGCTGTTCCTGCCGAACCTACAGAGAATGACGAGTATGTCCAGTAATTTTCAAGACCTTTGTTGTTTCTGTAAGTAATATCAATTACAGGACGTGGTATTGTTGAAGCAGGATATGAACCTGAATAGAATGATGCACATTGGGCTTCTTCACTCTCGTTTGTAGATTTTAGAACAACACCGTAATTTGAGCTTCCGTTGTACCACTTTTTAACAATGTTAGTAATATCCCAATTGTGCCAAGTCTCGCCGTTCGGAGAGATTTTTTCATAATCAAGAGCTGTTCCGCTATATCCTGCACTGTTATTCCAAGTCATAGTACTTTGTGACCAATTGCTTGTTACAGGATATGCACCTATGTACATATCATCATAAAAAGAATTATAATAGAGATGCATATTTAAATATGCCCTAACTACTATATCACCTTTATTAAGCTGTGGAAGCTCATTTATTTTGACATATGTTCTGTACATACCCTCTCCATATGTTCCAACATAAACGGTGCCTGTGTAACCATCATCACTGCCATAGCCATAAGCTGTGTTAGGATTAGAATTATCTACATATGTACAAGAGGTCCTTTGCCAATCTTGACTTGTATTAAAAGTAGGATCAAGTACTACAGGAAATGCTCTGTCATCTGCTTCAATCCAGTTTTTATCATAAGTAAGAGCAACAGTCAGTTTATTGTTTTGAAGATTTGTAATTTTTATAGAAACATCTGTACTGGCTTTTCCTGCTGAATCAGTCATATATGGAGCTTCAATTACATACACCTCTTTTCCGCTTTTATCAGTAAGTGAAATTTCTCGTTCACTTTTCTGAACTGCATTAAGATTGTTTATCTTATATTGAATTACAAATTCATTCTGAACATTCTGATTTTTAATAATAAAATTCTCTTTTATACCCAATGAAGTTACAATACATTGTAAATCTATATTATTGTAAATATCTTCATAGAGCATTTCAGACAAAAGATTTTTTTGTGCAAGAAACTTATCGTCACCTGTAAGGTTTTCCGTATTTTCAATAACCTTTCCAGTGGAGCGATTTGTATCTTCATATCCCCAACTTACCTGATAATCATCAAACTTAACTTTTATCATATTGTTTAGTTTAGATTTATTTGATAAATTGACATCTATATTACTATTTTGTTACTGAAATATTTTTCAGTAGCATTAGTCTTCGCCTCGTCATCAGTTGAAGTTTTTATTTCTTTTTCTGATAATGAATTGTTGTATTCTTCCCACTTATCATCACTATTTTTGTAATGTACCGGATATTCATATTGTGCCGCCATAATTGAGCCGTCGCTCATTCTGAAGTATTTTGTGTATTCTTCTCTTTCAGAAGTTAATTCTCCAACAATAATAGCTTCAGTATTGTCCTCTTCACTCCCTGAAAATGTGGGTAAGTTTTGAGCAAATACCTGAATTGGAAAAGTAAACGCCATCGATGCAGTTAATGTTATTGATACTGCTGATAATAATTTTTTGAGTATGCCCATTATAAATCCCTCCTTGAAATTATACGTATTTTTTAAAACATATATCAAACCAAAATAACCACGCCCTTTAATTAATCTAAATTTTATACATTAATTCATAAACATATTATATCATTTTATATATAATTATCAATAAAAATAGCGAAAAATAGTGAACAAAATTCACATTCATTATTTGTATATTTATACCAACACAAATTACATAGATTTAAAATGTTCATTGACATTTTATATTTTGAGTATTAGACAAATTAAGATTATAATCAAAATAATTATGTTAAGTCTATTTTGTTAAGCAATAACAAAACCCGACTCTTATAAAAAAGTCAGGTTTTCAAAAATCAGATGTAATTAACACCTTTTATTTTTCATTTAAAATGTCTGCATAATTTACAAGGGTAACATTTTTATACTCCTTTGCCTTTTCTATACAGCCCTGAGTAAATCCGTTTTTAGCAAACAGATAAAGATGTTTGCTGTTGAAATTAAACAATTCGCTACGCTCAACCAGAGTGTCAAGAACACCTGTATCAATATCGGCGTTGGTCCACTTGCACTCTCCGAATATAGCTTTTTCTTTTCCCTCAGTTCCCATAATATCTATTTCTGTTTGTTGCTTTGTCTTTGGGTTATTTCCCCACCATCTGCCAAGATCGGAAAAATTAACAGGAGTATTACCCTTCAAAAGCTCGTGCCACAAATACTGCTTGCATATTTCTTCAAAAACTGCTCCCATATATTCCGATAAATGAGGTGCTATTCTGCTGTATGCCAAATCAACAGCTCCTCTTGAAATAATAGATGTATTCTCAGGAATAAATCTATACCAAAAGCGAAACATATTATCCTCAATCGAATAAATTGTTTTTCTTACTGATACATCTCCGTACGGTAATTCTTTTTTTATAATGCCGAGCGAAACAAGATTTTTAATGTATGTTGCACACACGCTTGTATTTTCTCCGATTTTTGATGATATTTCGGAAAGCTTAGAAGATCCGGTTGCTATAGCTGAAATTATTGCATTATATATAGCAGGCTCTCTTACTTCCTGCTTTAAAAGATTGTTCGGCTCTTCAAAGATACTTGAAACAGGACTTAAATAAATATTCTTTATATTATCTTCTATAGACAGCTTATCATTGATTAGCAATAGATATTGAGGTGTACCGCCCACTATTCCGTATGCCAAGGCTTTTTCTTCATCAGATAGTTTCGGGAAATAATTGCAAGCCTCTTTAAATTCAAAAGGCAGGATTTTCAGTTGAGCTGTTCTTCTTCCGTAAAGGGGTGCTTTATATGCAAGCACATTATCTTCCATATATGACATTGACGAACCGCAAAGGATTAAGAACAGCTTTGATTTGTCTTTGTATTTGTCAATCAAAAGCTGAAGCGTAGAGGCAAGGCTTTTTGAAGAACGAGCAACATAGGGGTATTCATCAATACAAAGAACTATGCGTTTGTTTATAGATATTTCAAATACATATTCAAGTGCTGACTGAAAAGAATTAAAAACTGTATCTGTTTCAATTCCCGTACTGAACTGAAAAACAGCTCTGCTGAAATTTTCGAGGTTTTGCTTTTCATTTGTTTCAACGCCCGTAAAGCATATTGCCGCTTTGTCTTTTATAAATTGATTTATTATAGCTGTCTTGCCTACTCGTCTGCGACCGTAGATAACCGCAAATTCAAATTTACCTGAATTGTAAATATGATTAAGCTGTGACAATTCCTTTTCTCTGCCAATAAACATAAATACATCTCCATTTAGTTATATATGATTTAGTAATGTATGATTTACTTGATTATATATAACTAAATTCACTTTGTCAATAGATTTTCACTGAATAACTTAAATACGATTTACTAAAATATACTTTAGCTATTTGAATATATGCTGATTTTTATACCATTTTAGACTTTAGTTTAAATTGGTATCTGAAATCAAGCCTTTTTTACCCTCAAAACACCGTACTTTTGGTAGTTTTGGAAGTAATCTTTAAATTGGTACAAATAAAACACATTTACAGCATAAAATAAAAAATCCTTGCAGTGCGTAAGCACAACAAGGATTCTCCAAAGCAACCTTTTGCGTTGCAAAGCTTTCATTGTAATAATTGTAAAATGTGCTACAATGAAATAAACAATCTACCATAGTAGAAATTACATATATTATATCATATTTACTCTTTCCTTGCAATAAGAATAATGCACAAAGTTTTTATGAAAAAATAGCATTGTAAACAGGCAACAATATCTTATTGAATCTTGCAGAAATGTACCTTTTGTAAAAACTATTCTGCAACTCTGAAATACACGGAATACTATCTATAAAATCATATATTCTGTTAATATCAATTCTCGGTACTATTCTTAACAAAGCCTTATTGCAATCCTCATTTTCCATAGATTTAAGAAAATCGTAATAGTTAATCTTTTTATTGTTTTTCTTGATTGCAGAAGTAGGAAAATTAAAAATTCGTGCATTTAGCTCGTTTTCATTTTCAAGTACACTTTTCATAGTGCTTTCGTCAGCTTGTGGCAATAAACAACTTCCGCAATCAAATACAGGAGCAATTCTGCATTTGTTTGTTATCCTGTTTACAAGAAATCCCCAATTACCATTGTGCCTGTCAAAATTTCCAAGAAAAGTATCAACGATAAATACATTCCAAAAATGTTCAAGCAATACATTCGGATTCACAAATTCCTGCATTTCTATACTTTCAAGAATATCTGAAAGCTCCGTACCGTTTCCGTTATGCTCTGAATCAATTATTGTATTTTTTATTGAGCAAAAATCGTAAAACAAACTTCCGTCAGCAGTAAAATCTTCACAGGCACAAACGACTTTAGTTTTACCGTTTACCAAGTATGTTCCAAGAATAGTTTTTTGTGCTTCAATTCCAACCATATTAAAAATATTACTTCCAATATGTTCACTTATGCAACTATTTGTATAAGATAAGTCAGTAAGCTTATTTTCAGCTGACGGTGGAAATTTCAGCATATAAGCTTTTCCTTTATATTGTATCGCTATTTTCTTGCCGTTTGCTCCGTTATATGCTCTTCCCGGTAAACGCTTACAATTTGTAAAGTCTATCATTTTTTATCCTCTTAAATATTTATCTCTCAGATACTCTGCGTGTTCGTGTGTGATTGCTTCGTCGTTTATCTCAGCTACATTGATACTTCCATACAACTCACCCCATAAGCAATCCATCAGGGTAGAACCGTTTTTTAAGCCTTCTTTGTATGCGTCCAAATCGTGTTGCAAATACTCAGGCAAGCCGTACTCATAGGAGCGTTCACGCTCAGTTTTTTCATCATTCATTTATCATCACCGTTTTTATTATATTCATATATTAAGAATTTGTCAAATAAGGAAATTACGGTATAGCTTTTTTATACTTGACAAACGAAATACGAATGATATAATAGAGATAGATTATACATCTTTTATTTTCTTGTTTCTTTTCTTTTTTTAGAAAAAGCACCACTTATAAAAGCGGTGCTTTTTTCTATTATATATAATGTATAGCAATTATACTACCCAACAATCCACTCAGCTAAATTGTCGCAGTTTTCAAATGTGCTGAAATCCATATGACAACGGCTGTTCATAATCCTTACATACTGAAGATTAGAACAATCGGCAAAGGAATAATATCCTAAGCTTGTGTATGATGACGGGACAACAAGCTTTGTTATAGTTTTATTTCCTCTGAAAGCTGAATTTTTTACTGATGTAAATGTGTAATTCCAACCGTAGGCATATGAAGGCAGAGTTATTTCAGAGCTTTTACCCTGATAAGCATATATTTCTGCTGTATTTTTTGAATAGTCAGGCGTATATAAATAACTGCCGTAGATTTTCAGGGTTTCGTTGCAGTACATCTGTATATCGGTGCAGTCGAAAATATTTACGCTACCTGAGCCGTTAAAGTCTGCAAGCGAGGTATCACTCAGTCTGACTATACCGCACAAATAGAGTTGGATTTGTGTAACATCATCAACACCTATATAACCGTTCTTGTTTACATCACCGATTTTGTATGTCGTTGCGGCATTTGCATAAGCACTTCCTGTCAGTAATATAACAGCCGTCAGCAAGCCTGTAAGTATTCTTTTAAATTTCATATATTTTTCGCTCCTTTACTTAGGACTGTTACCGTACAACTTTGTTTTGTTACAGCAACAGCCCTATATTATATATTCTAATTAACGGTTATTTCCGCTTTATAGGTTTTACCGTTGATGGTTGCCTCTACATATGTTGTTCCTTTGTTTTTTCCCTTTATCATTATAGAGGTTTCAGAACCGCCGCATATCTGAACTAATGACGGATTACTGATTTTCCAAGAGGCTTTTTCGTTTGTTCCTATTACATTAACTGTAATAATCTGATTTACCGATATACTCTTTTTATCAGGGGAAAGCTTTACATTATCCTTTTCCTTTACAGTCACAGTGCAGTTGACATAATAGTTTCCGGCACGGGCGGTAATGTAGGAAGTACCACTTGAATGAGCCGTAACATATCCGTCATTAACCGTTGCAACACCTGAATTAGACGAACTCCAATATACGGTTTTGTTTGTGGCGTTCGAGGGAGATACAGTGGCTACAAGTTTTATGCTGTCGCCCTCGTTAAGAGTTGTTGAAGTATAATTAAGAGTAACCTTGCTCACGGGAATCTCCGTGTTTCTTGAACTTTCTTCCTGCCTGCTTGTTGACTCAGGCTTGTTATATGAAGTTGCAGAAGATGAGCTTGAATTGTTCCTGCTCGTATTATTATTGTTATTGGGATAGTAGTGCGAATAATTATTATTATTGTTGTTATTGTTCTCAACGCTGTGACTCTGCGATGAACCGCCGCCTGAATTATTGTTATTGTTATCATTATGATTTCCGTTATCGGAATTTGAATTGCTCTCGGCTTTGGTTTCGGGGATTGATGAAGAATAATTGGGATTAATCGTCATTCGTGGAGCTTGCGAGCTTTCCTCATTACTGTAACTATATGTGGTATCTTCGGCTTTTGCACCTGAAGTACCGAACAGGTAGTCCAAATCGTAATCCTTCTTTTCGGTTGTCTGAGTGCCTGCAAAGCTTTCAGAACTATTTGTGCCGTCTGCCATTGAAGGAACAATAAGAAAAACTATTATACAAATCAAAACTAATAATATCACAGATACTATTCCTGCAATTATAATTTTTGATTTTGTATCATCACTGCTTTTCTCAGATAGTTTTTCGTTTTCTGCAAGCCTGTCCTCATACCCTTTAAAGCCTATATCCTTTTTAAGTGACATATTATTTTCTCCACCTCTTTTTCTTCTTTTCTTCCGGCTTAACGCCTGAAGGAATATTCAGATTTAATATACTATTATATATGTATCTGCAAGGCTGAGTGAAGAAGTCAAAACTATCTGAGATATACGGTGACAGATAGCATTTGTCCTTCTTCGTTCCCATCACATCAAGTATTTCGTTGTAATGCTGTTCGTCCGAAAGAGCAAAGATATAATTGAGGTCCACATCATACATCATTTCAACATTGGATATAAGGTTGGCAATTTCAAGAGGAGCTGTGCCGCATACAACTATTTTAATTATAATTCTACAAGGATACAATATGAAAATATATGAAGTAAAGGTAAGAACACCACAATTATCAAAAGAACTGTTAAATATTTGGGAAAATTCTGTTCGTAATACTCACCTCTTTCTTACCGATTCAGAGGTAATGCAAATCAAGCAATATGTTCCTCAGGCATTGAACACCGTTGAAAATTTAATAATTGCTGAAAATGAATATGGCAAAGTCGTTGCTTTTATGGGAACTGAAAACAAGCGTTTGGAAATGCTCTTTATTTCTCCGACAGAAAGAGGCAAAGGTATAGGAAAGCAGCTTGTACAGTACGGTATAAAAGGCTTTAATATTAATGAAGTTACTGTAAATGAACAAAATCCGCAGGCAGTAGGTGTTTACGAGCACATAGGTTTTAAAACATATAAAAGAACAGATTTAGACGAACAGGGAAATCCTTATCCTCTTTTGTATATGAAGCTTGGATAATTTTTATTTAATGTCAAAAATTCTATTATTATAAAATGCGATAATTTATGCTTTACTTTTTAATAAATTGTAGTATAATGATTATTAGTTGTTGAATTTTATCCGCAAAGGAGAGATAATATGGGATTTTTTGATAAATTTAAAAAGAAAAATACAGCAAAAGAAACACCGGAAGTAAAGAATACATATTCGCCTATAAGCAATGCTGAAACTGAGGAATATATTAACGATGTAACATTCATAAGAGATATGAAGCATATTCCGTCAGGTCCATGGCATCAGTATGATATACTTTTGGCGGCAGCCGGCTATGACTGGAAATTTATGATTGACTGGGCTGATTATATGGCATCTGCTGACTTGGAACAGATTTCTCAGGTAACAGTAGGCTCAATAAATTCTGAGTCAAATGATATTACCGAATCATATAAAAACAGCAACTGCAAATGTGCTGATACAAAAGAACTTCAAGAAGAAACAGCAAGCCTTTCTATTGCAGGAATAAGCAAAACTCTTAAAGCACCAATGAAAATTGTGTGGTTCAATCAAACTAAGATTTTAAGATTTTTTACAATTATTGATGACGATACTCTTATTAAAAAATATGCGGAAACTGTTGTTCGCCGCACATTTGGAACACCCGATGCTATGAAATTGGCAAAGCCTATTCCAAACGCAAACAATTAAATAAAGCAAGTAAAACAATTAAAACGGCAAGTCAGAAATTTTAAGACTTGCCGTTTTTGTATAATCATATAAGTGCTTTAAGCATATTTTCAAAGATTTCATCAGGGTAACTGCCGAGTTCTTTTATTTTACCGTCACCGTGGAAGTCAGACGCAGCGGAATACAATAAATTATATTCATCAGCATATTTTTTTAATTTCATTCGCTGTTCGTCATCATAGGCTGAATAATAAACCTCCATAGCTCCCCTATTCTTTGTTAATTCCTTAAAATGTCCGAGAAACTCAGCGGTTTCTTCTTCATCAAGCTTATACTGATACAAATGACAGACAGAGGCAATTCCGCCTGCCTTTGTGATTGCGGCTGCCACCTCATCAAGAGAGGCATAGTTAGTTGCATTTGAAACGAATGCAGATTTTCCCTTGCCAAGGTATTTATCAAAAGCATCATCAACATCTTTTGCTAATTCCTGCTTTACCAATTCAACCGCTATATGCTTCCTGCCAACTGTTTTTGAAGTGTTTCTTGAAATAAGCTCATCATAGGTGCATAAATCAATGCCGCACTCTGTTTTCAGTCTTGCAAGCACATTTTCTACATATGGCTTCATACTTTCTTGATTATATTTTAAAATTCTCTGTATTTCGGTATCAAACATATCAAAGCCGATGCCACCGATATGCAGCTGTACAACTCTTCCCTTTACAGTGGTGTAACCGCAAGAAAATTCACAGCCTGTCGGGAGTTTAATCTGAGGAAACTTGAGTCTTAATTCCTCAAGATTTTCATTTACTGCATTGTGATCTGTCATACAAAGTACACTAAGACCTAAGTCTATTGCTCTCTGCACAAGCTGCTCAGGTGTATATATGCCATCTGATATTGTAGTATGCGTGTGTAAATCAATCATATTGCCACTCCCCTTTTATTTTACTATATTTTATCACAAAAATTAAAACAATCAAGTAAAATTTCTCAATATGAAAAAATCAGGGCAGAATTTAACAACTCTACCCTGAATTTATTTTAAATTTTAATATTATTTTTTAACATTAAAAGCCTTCATCTGCGGATAAACTGCACTATCGCCAAGCTCTTCTTCAATTCTTAAAAGCTGATTATACTTAGCCACACGCTCAGAACGGCTTGGAGCACCTGTCTTAATCTGGCAAGTGTTGAGTGCTACAGCAAGGTCAGCAATGGTTGTGTCTGCTGTTTCACCGCTGCGGTGAGAAGAAATTGCTGTATAGCCTGCCTTGTGAGCCATTTTAATAGCTTCAAGTGTTTCTGAAACTGAACCAATCTGGTTGAGCTTGATAAGAATTGAGTTACCGCAACCGAGTTCAATACCCTTTGCAAGTCTTTCTGTATTTGTAACAAAGAGGTCGTCACCAACAAGCTGAACCTTGTCGCCGAGTTCCTTAGTAAGCTGCTGCCAGCCTTCCCAGTCCTCTTCATCAAGAGCATCTTCAATAGAGATGATAGGATACTTTTCAACAAGCTGCTTCCAATGCTCAATAAGCTGAGCTGAAGTAAACTTTGTGCCTGCCTTAGGAAGAACATACTCGCCCTTCTGGGTGCCCTTCCACTCAGAAGAAGCGGCGTCCATAGCAATCATAAAGTCTTTGCCCGGCTCGTAGCCTGCATTCTTGATTGCCTCAAGAATATACTGAATAGCCTCTTCATCACTTGCAAGGTCAGGAGCAAAACCACCCTCATCACCAACAGATGTTGCAAGGCCCTTTGATTTAAGGAGAGCAGCAAGTGCATGGAATACCTCTGCACACCAACGCAAACATTCCTTAAAACTTGGAGCACCAACAGGCATAATCATAAATTCCTGAACATCTACAGTATTTGCAGCGTGTGCACCACCATTTAAAATGTTCATCATTGGTACAGGAAGTCTGTTACCTGAAATACCACCGAGAAATCTGTAAAGTGGAATATCAAGTGCTGTAGCAGCTGCTCTTGCAGTAGCAATAGAAACCGCAAGAATTGCATTTGCACCAAGATTTGATTTGTCTTTTGTGCCGTCAGCCTCAATCATAGCCTTATCAACAGCATAAATGTCTGATGCGTCCATACCGCTGATTGTATCATTAATTACAGTGTTAATATTTTCAACTGCTTTTGAAACACCCTTACCAAGATATCTTGATTTGTCGCCGTCACGGAGTTCAAGTGCCTCAAATTCGCCTGTAGATGCACCGCTTGGAGCAGTACCTCTTGCAACAGTACCGTCAATAAGAGTAACCTCTGCTTCTACTGTAGGATTTCCACGAGAATCAAGAATTTCTCTGCCAATTACTTTTTCAATTTCCAAATAAGCCATTTTTCAATCTCCTTATCTTTTTCTTCGCAGACTTCCCTACCGGAGGCAAAATTCCTCCGGTGAATAGAAGTAGAGGATTCAACAGGAAGTCCACATAATTTATTCAAATGAGTTAGTTTTAACTAACT
>NZ_JBGVJL010000021.1:0-3428 GCF_045129435.1 Ruminococcus sp.
AGCTCGGTATATATATACGGCTCTTCCCTTTGCTCACATTCACGCACAACAGTTATTTTTTCATTAGGGAAAAATAACCTTGCCACATTTTCAAGCTCATAGTGAAAGCCATGATTAATTACATATAAATTCATATCAAACCCTGCTCATTAAAGGATTATATTTTTTCTCGTGATTTAGAGTAGATGTCGGACCATGTCCGGGAATTACGGTATAATCACCCTCAAGCTGTTTAAGCTTTTTAAAGGAATCTACCATATCGTTGTCATTGCCTGTAGGCAGGTCGGTTCTGCCATAGGATTCGCAAAAGAGCGTGTCGCCACAAATCAAAAGCTTATCCATAATAAAGCAGCCACAGCCTCTTGTATGTCCCGGTGTGGTGATGTACTTCACCTTGGTTTCACCAATCATAAAGGTATCGCCGTCATATAGCAAAACATCTGCCTTGAACGGCTCAATGGTCATATTGTGAAAAGCGGTGAGATTAAGCATTGAATCGGTTAAAAATCTTTCGTTTTCCTTGCCTGTAATAATCTTTGCCGAGAACATATCGGCAAGCTGTTTTGCAAATGAAATGTGGTCATAGTGACCATGGGTAAGCAAAACATAGTCAAGCTTTCCGCCGTCTGCATTTATTTGTGCAATAAGTTCATCACTTTTGTCACCCGGATCTACAACTGCATTACAGCCTGTTGCTGTGTCTTTAAGATAAACACAGTTTGTAGCAAGCTGTGTAACATTAAAAATCTTGTATTCTATCATTTCAATTACCTTTTCATATGGTTAATATTTTAAATCTCTTGTGTCTATATCAATGGTAACAGGGCCGTCATTGAGCAAAGATACTTTCATATCCGCACCGAAAATGCCCTTTTCAACCTTACGCACACCGTTGTCGCTCATCTTTTTACAAAAGTATTCATAAAGAGGCTCTGCTATGTCAGGCTTTGCGGCTTTCATAAAGTTTGGTCGTCTGCCATGTGAGCAATCTGCGTATAATGTGAAATTTGAAATAACAAGCACTTCGCCGTCAATATCCGCAAGCGAAAGATTCATCTTGTCATTTTCATCTGTAAACACTCTGAGTGTTGCCACCTTTGCCGAAAGAGCGTCCGCCTCTTTTTCGGTATCTCCCTCTGCCACACCAAGCAAAATCAAAAAGCCATTGTCAATTTTGCCTACTGCTTTTTCATCTACCTTAACTTCTGCAAAGGTAACTCTCTGTAAAATTGCTTTCATATTATAACCTCTTAATTTCTACAATTCCGCTGATGTCGGAAAGCTTTGAAATTACACCTTTTAAGTGGTTTTTGCCTGTAACATCAATAGTAGCGGTAACCATAGCCTTGCCGTCACCTACCTCTCTTGAATTGAGAGAGTGAATAAAGATGTGCATATTTGAAAGCTTGATTGTAACATCGGCAAGCAGTCCTGTTCTGTCGGTTGCTATAATCTGCAAGGTACTGCGGAATGCTTCGCCTGCCTTATCCTCCCAATAACAGCTTACCCATCTTTCCGGCTCTTCGCAATCGTTTAAGTTTTTAGGCACATTTGTACATTCACGCTTATGAATTGACACACCATAACCTCGTGTGATGTAACCGATAATCTCATCACCCGGCAGAGGATTACAGCAATTTGAGAATTTGACAAGCACATCGTCCGTACCCTCAATTACTACACCGGAAGAAGCCTTTGGCTTTTTGCGTGGTGCTTGCGGAACTTCTATTTTTTCAATATCAGCGGCATAGGTTTTCTGATATTCCTCTTTAATTCGAGGCATAACCTTCCAAAGCTGAATTCCGCCATAGCCGATTGCGGCATAAACATCGTCAAGAGTTACATACTGCTTTTTCATCAGCATTTTTTCAATGAACTCTACAAATTCTTCGTCAGAAAGATTTATACCGTTGCGTTTAAATTCCTTTTCAAGCATCTGCTTGCCCTCGGCAATGTTTTCGTCACGCTTTTCGTGCTTATACCATTGACGAATCTTGGATTTTGCAGATGCTGTCTTACAAATATCAATCCACGCTTTATTAGGATGCTCCTCTTTCTGCGTAATAATCTCGCAAATTTCACCTGTTTTTAATTTATAATCAATAGGAACGATTTTGCCGTTGACCTTAGCACCCACCATTCTGTGTCCAACCTGAGTATGGATAATATAGGCAAGGTCAATAGGAGTTGAGCCGTTCGGGATAACCATTACATCTCCCTTTGGGGTAAATACATAAACATCGTTTTCCTCAAAGTCATTTCTGATGTTCTTGGCAATATCGGTAACATCTTCCGCCTCAAGCTGATCAAGAATCATATTCTTAACCTTTTCGATATTCTCTGCAAGACGGGTGTTCTCTGCCTTTCCTCCTGCACCCATACCAAGCTTATACTTCCAATGTGCTGCGATACCATATTCAGCTGTGTAGTGCATTTCCCATGTTCTTATCTGCACTTCAAACGGAATTGCTCGGTTGTCAAGCACTGTGGTGTGGAGTGACTGATACATATTTGGTTTAGGCATTGAAATATAATCCTTGAAACGGTTCGGAATCGGCTTGAAAATATCGTGCACAACACCGAGAACATTGTAGCAGTCGGAAACTGTATCAACAATTACACGCACAGCAAAAACATCGAAAATCTGGTCAATGGTTTTGCCTTGCATAAAGGTTTTGCGGTAGATGCTGTAAACGCTCTTTACTCTGCCGCTTATGTAAACATTCTTGATTAAATTCTTTGTTTTATCAAGAATTTGCATTTTTATAGACTCAATGAATTTATCTCTGTCATCTTCTGAAAGGCTGATTGCGTCTTCAATCTCTTTGTAACCAATCGGGTCAAGATACTGCAAAGACAAATCCTCAAGCTCATCTTTAATAGTTTTGATACCAAGACGATGAGCAATAGGTGCATACACCTGCATATTTTCGTGTGCCTTATCTCTCCTGCTCTGCTCAGGCATACAACTTATTGTACGCATATTATGTAAGCGATCGGCAAGCTTAATGATGATTACACGAATATCATTTGCCATGGCAATAAGCATTTTTCTGATATTCTCAGCCTGTCTTTGTTCTCTTGATGAAAATGCAATTTTAGAAATCTTGGTAACGCCGTCTATAAGCTTTGCAACATCAGCACCAAACAGCTTTTCAACCTCTTCAAGAGTTGTAGGAGTATCTTCAACAACATCATGCAAAAGTGCGGCACAGATTGCGTCTGTATCCATGCCAAGCTCGGCAAGGATGCACGCTACAGAGGTTGGATGCAGAATGTACGGAATACCCGATACTCTTCTCTGGTCGCCATGAGCCTTTTCGGCAAACTTATATGCCTTGGTGATTTTATCAATATCATAAGTTCCGTTTGAATGGTCAAGCAACTTCAGAAGCTCATTAAAATCCTGATAGTGTGCTATTCCTGAA
>NZ_JBGVJL010000022.1:0-16894 GCF_045129435.1 Ruminococcus sp.
TGCATCTCACTGTAAATCTTTGAGTATCCTCAAAGTATTACGGGTTCCTTTATCTTTCTCGTTGTTTAATTTTCAAGGTCCTACGCACTTTTCGGAAAGTTTTTTGTCGGTTTTACCGAACCTCTCTCAACAGTGCGTGAATCATTATATCACGCTTTATTTCGTTTGTCAACACTTTTTTCAAAGTTTTTTCTAAACTCTTTAAAAGCTTCTTTCGTGCTTTCAAACTTTTCTGTTGTTTGTGCTTTCCTCAAGCGACGAATGTTATTATATCACCTCTTTTCTCAAATTGCAACCCCTTTTTTCAATTTTTTTCATATTTTTTAAAATTTCTTTAAATAACCGCATAATCACTGACTTTTCGAGTTATATTTCTTTTAAATAACCATACTGCGTATATAATTATGCCCTGTTTTCTTATTTATATACTTATTTCATTAAGCAGAATTAATCTATCACTAACATTACACTACTTCAACAGCACACAACTTTTCTATATACATATATATAAGAAAAAGTCATAATATGTAGCAAATAATCTTGACAAAAGTTTTTATTCTCTATATAATAGTATCAACAAGTAAATCCCTCTAAAAGCGATGACGGGAACAAGATATATCGGTATATCTTCAGAGAGCAGCTGTTTGGTGAAAAGCTGCGTTATCCTTTATATGTATAGCTCATCCCCGAGTTTTCTGTGCGAGATTATGTAGTGCAGAACGCCAGACTGCGTTATCGGTCAGGGCTTTGTTTGAAGTCTGTAAGGGGTGTGCAGTGATGTACACCTGAAACCGGGTGGTACCACGGATATTTTTATTCGTCCCTTTTTAGGGGCGATTTTTTGTGCAATTAATTAGGAGGCACTTTATATGAAACCAGGATTTGAAAAGTACATTCCTTTTCAGCAGATTAAGCTTGAAAACAGAGAATGGCCAAACAATGTAATTACAAAAGCACCAATCTGGTGCAGTGTTGACCTTCGTGACGGCAACCAGGCACTTGTTGACCCAATGAATATGGAAGAAAAGCTTGAATTTTTCCACACCCTTGTAGATATGGGATTTAAGGAAATTGAAATCGGCTTTCCGAGTGCATCAGAAACCGAATATGAAATCTGTCGTGAATTAATTGAGGGCAATCATATTCCTGATGATGTTACAATTCAGGTACTTGTTCAGGCAAGAGAGCACCTTATCCGCAAAACATTTGAGGCAGTTAAGGGGGCAAAGAATGTAATCATTCACTTCTACAACTCAACCTCAACTTTACAGAGAAAAGTTGTATTCAAGACCGATATGGAGGGCGTAACTCAGATTGCCATTGAGGGCGCTAAGCTTATAAAGCAGCTTACAGATGAATACACAGGCGACACAAACTTCAGATTTGAATATTCACCTGAAAGCTTCAGCGGTACTGAGGTTGAAAATGCAGTTTACATCTGCGACAAGGTTATGGAGGCACTTGGCTCTACAAAAGAGAACCCTGTTATTCTAAATCTTCCTAATACTGTTGAGATGTGCACACCGAACACATATGCCGATCAGGTAGAATATTTTATTAAGCATATAAAGAACAGAGAGGCTTGCATCATTAGCTTGCACCCACATAACGACAGAGGCACAGGCGTAGCTTCCGGCGAACTTGCACTTCTTGCAGGTGCTGAGCGTGTTGAGGGCACACTCTTTGGCAACGGCGAAAGAACAGGTAACCTTGACATTGTAACAATGGGACTTAATATGTTTACACAGGGTGTTGACCCTAAGCTTGACTTCTCAAATCTTCCAAAGCTCAGAGAAATTTACGAGAGATGCACAGATATGAAAATTAATCCTCGTCAGCCGTACATCGGTGAGCTTGTATTTACCGCTTTCTCCGGTTCGCATCAGGACGCTATCAACAAAGGTATGCAGTATATGAAGGATAGTGGAACCGAATACTGGGAAATTCCATATCTCCCTATTGACCCTGCTGATGTTGGCAGAGAATATGAGCCGATCATCAGAATTAATTCTCAGTCCGGCAAGGGCGGTGCGGCTTTTGTAATGAGCCACAACTTTGGTTATGATCTTCCAAAGAAGATGCACCCTGAATTTTCTAAGCTTGTTCAGAAAAAGTGTGAAGAACTTGGCAGAGAGCTTATTCCAAAAGAGCTTTTCGAGGTATTTAATGAAAACTATCTTGAAGCTAAGCAGAAATACGCTCTTACAAAGCGTAAGATTTACGAAGAAAGTGAGAACGGCAAGGATTATGTTCACTTCAAGGGTAAGATGACTATTGACGGTGCAGACGAGGTTGTTCTTAGCGGAGTTGGCAACGGACCTATTGACGCATTCTTTAATGCAATCAAAAAATTTGGTCTTGATAAGTATGAATTCATTTCATACAGCCAGCACGCAATTTCTCAGGGTTCAGACTCAAAGGCTGTTTCTTATATTGAACTTAAAAAGCCGGACGGAAAGAACATATTTGGTATTGGCATTGATTCTAATGTCAATGTTGCATCTGTACTTGGTGTACTTAATGCAATTAACAGAGCAGAAGCTGAATAATTTTTAAATTTATACAGGCGGTCACATCAAACTAATGTTGTGACCGCCTGCTTTTTATTTTAATCGAATTTTGATAAATGTTGAAAATCTTAAATATTAAAGACTAGCTATCGCTAAAGATGAAGAATAAAAAGTTTAGGTCGAGCCTTTTTTAAAGGCTCGTGGGTTTGGGCAAAGCCCAAGAAAAGTTGTTTCCATTGCAATTTGAAAGGCACAAACAGCAACGCTGTTTGTATGCTAAAGCAAAGTTTGATAAAACAGGCGACAGCCTTTAAAAAGTATCATTTTTTAGTAAAGATTAATGGCTTTTTGTGTTGCTATCGCAATTATAAGGCTTTCGCCATTGTGCTTAATCCGCCAAACAGAAAGCTGTTTGGCTATCATAATTTTGCATTAGCTAAAATATTGTGGGCTTTGCCCACACCCACAACCTTTGAAAAAGGTTGACCAAATTTTTATTTCCGAGTATAAAGTCTGCAATAAGTCAAACAAAAATTTCCCGACCGTTACAAACCATAATTTACCCCAACTATTCAAAAAGAGCCTTATTATAATTATCAAACTTCAATTTTACTTTTGAATGTCACACTTTCTGTATTCTGCAATATTATGTAGTGTAAACAGAAAGGAGGCAAACGCTTATGTGTAACTTTTTTGGTAATGGCAACAACTGCTGCTCATGGGTTATTCTTCTTATAGTTATCCTTGCTTGCTGTGGCGGTAACGAGTCTTCTAACGGTTGTGGCTGTGGCTGCTAAAATTTAAGTATAAAAATAACCCCCTCGTAATGAGGGGGTTAAACTTTGCAATTTTACTTATTTGCAATCAGCCGTTATATGCTGACCATGAACCGTTAGCATAAATCTGACCAAAACTTGGAATTGTAATGTCGCCTGTCTGGTTGCTGCCGTTGTCACTAAAGATAATGTACTTAGCGTCCTCAGGAAGCTCAATGCTGTAAACATCACCTGAAACCTTAGTCATAGCCTTACCAGGCCATGTTGTCATAGCTTTGTTTGAGTCGCTCCAATAGTAAGCTGTAGGTGTGCTAAAGTTTGATGTATTCTTGAAATAAACTATGCTGCCTGATACTGTTGGAGATGTAGGAGTTGGAGTTGTTGGATCTGTTGAATAGTTGCTCCAGCTACCATTATTATAAATCTGACCAAATCCAGGAATTGTAAGGTCATTTGTCTTGTTGCCACCGTTATCACTGAAAATGATATACTGTGTACCGTCAGGAACTTCGATGCTGTAAACATCGCCTGAAACCTTAGTCATAGCCTTACCAGGCCATGCAACCATCTTTGCGTCATCATCACTCCAATAGTAAGCTGTTGGAGTACCAAAGTTTGAAGTATTCTTGTAGTAAACTACATTGCCCTGTGCCTGTGTTGGCTGAGTTGATGTAGTAGGCTGTGTAGGTGCAGTTGTTGGCTGAACACCGCCTGTATATGTACCTACCTTTGAACCGCTGATTGCGATATTTACAATATAAGACTGAATATATGTTGCATCCTTGACATCAACAATACCGTCACTGTTTACATCTGCTGCAACAAGGTTATTGCCTGTGAGTGTAGCCATTTCTGCAATGTGAAGCTGAATTTCTGATACATCACTGATTGTAATTTTACCGTCCTGATTTACATCACCGATAAGAATATTTTCTACAGGTGTTGTAGGCTGTGTTGCTGTTGTAGGTTGAACAGGCTGATAATCTACAAACTGATTGCCTGCCTTAAAGAGCTTTGTTGTACCCTCAAGATCAAGACCGGGCTGCATATCTGCAGGGTAACGGTTGCTTGATGAATTTGTGCCGTCACTGAAGATAACTGCACCGTTTGCAAGTGAATCGTCAACATCTATTACATAGTATCCTGTTGCTGAATCCATAGTCATTTTCTGACCCGGCCACTCAGCATTTGAGGTTTTGCCTGAATAGATATAAGCATATACATTTGACCAGTTGTAAGAAGAATTATCGAAGTAAATTCTCTGTACCTGTGATGGATCAACCTTTGTGTATGTATATGTTTCGTCAGCTGAACCGTACTCGTTTGTTGCCTTAACAGTTACAGTTGTCTTTGTACCATAAGCAAGGCCTGCACCGATCGGAATTGTCTGACCGTCTGTGTATGTCTTATATGCACCGCCGTCAATAGAATACTGACCGTTTGCTGCATTCTTAACATTTAATGTAAGAGTGTAAGTATCTGTCTTGTAAGTTGAAGAACCAGGAGTAACAGAAACCTTTGGAGTTGGTTTTACATCCTCGTAAATTACAACAATACCGCTTGAACCTGTGTCACCTGAAATAGTTGAATTTGTAACTGTGATTTCATTACCGGATACATGGTCTATATACTTGCCCGGCTTTACATAGCCACCACCGTTTGGTACTGAGAAGCTGCCGCTGCCGCTGCCCTTAACAATTACGGCACCGCCGTCTTTACGAGTAACAACAGAACAGTTATCTTTAACAGCATAGTAATCGGCTTTGCCAATCATAGCGTTATGGAATTTGTTAACCTCTGATACTTCTGCACTTGTAAAGTGAGTTGAACCCTTAGCACCTACCAAAATATCTGTACTATTTGTAGTAGAAGGACGAGAAAAATACAATGAAGTTGCTGCATTACGGCTTGCTGCAATTGCATAAGCACGGTCAACCACATTCTGAGAAATATTTTTTGTCCAACCGCCGTCTTTTACTTCGTTAGAGAATGTATCGTGGCTTTCACCCCAATATACAAGCTTGTCTGCAGAAATACCTTTTTCTGTCCAGATACCTGTAGTTGTGGTTGCTGTACCATCTCTGAATCCACCGCACAAATGACTGCCGTATGTGTTATCTGTTACAGACATATATGTTGTGTATTCCTTCATAAGTCCTTCGTTGCCTGACTCTCTGTCATCAGGTCCGCCAAGGATTTCACCATAGTTATAAAGACCGTATTTTGTAACCTCTTTCCAGAAGTTATCGCCCTCACTTGGAAGTCCAATGTGCTTTGCAGCATCCCAACGGATACCGTCAACGCCCATATCCTTTAACTCCTGAACATATTTACCTACTACCTGCTGAACATAGCTGTTTTCTGTAGCAAGGTCAGCCATACCGATGTCACCGTGTGTAACCTGCCAACGGTTTGTCCAGTCAATTCTCTGAGTACCGTTATCACCATTTGATGAATAACCTGAATTATGCCAATACTGACTTGGCTTTAAGTCATCAACAATGTTGTTATGTGAGCCCTCAAGATGGTTTGCTACTACATCGACAATAACTTTAATGCCATATTTATCTGCCTCGTTAATAAGGTCCTGAAGTTCCTGCTTAGTACCAAGGTCATTGTCACCCGAACCAACATAAAATCCGCGTGGAAGATACTGCCAATACCATGAACCATGGTTGTTATTGCCCTGAACAGGTGAAGTCTGGATTGAAGTAAAACCAGCCTCAGCAATGTTTTTGAGTTCTGCTTTAATGTCGGTATATTTCCAGTCAAAGCAATGGAGAATAGTACCGTCCTGAATGTTATCTGCAAGACCGTAATCTGTAGCAGATACCTCTGCGTTATCTGTCAATACTGCTGCATTAACAGTAGCCGCAGTTGCAACACAAGGAATGAGCAAGCTTGCCGCAAGTGCTGCACTAAGAATTCTCTTTTTCATTTTCTCAACTCCTAAATAAATTACAGATTCGCAAATGAGTAAATACTCTTATATGCGAATAAAAATGGCTTGATCACTTTAATAATAACAAATATGTATTAAATTGGCAACATTATTATTGCACAATAAATATAAAATGTTTTTAGCTATTTTGCCAAATTAATACTACTTACACTAAAGCTTTGCCTAAAATTTATATATTTAATCCAAAAATAAAGGAATATTTTATGCAATATACTTGCAATTTTAGCAAACAATATAGTAATACTGCTATTGAAATTTTATTAAAATGTAGTAAAATATTTATATAAGGAAGTGATCATATTGAAATTAGGACTTGTAGCCGAGGGCGGTGCTGCTCGCACCTACTATTCCTGCGGTGTTATGGACGAACTGTTGAGAAATAATATATACACAGACTATGTAATCGGCACATCAGCAGGCATTGCAAACGCTGTTTCATATGTTTCAAAACAGATAGGCAGAAACTATATAATAGGTACTGAATATCTTCACGATAAGAGATATATGGGCAAAAGGTATCTTTTTAACCCTAAAAAAAGATGCTACTTTAATCTTGATTTTATTATGGACGAAATTCCCAATAAACTTGTACCCTTTGATTACGATACATTTGCAGCGTACAAAGGTGAGGTTATTGCAACTCTTACAAATATAAACACAGGCAGACCCGAGTATGTGCCTGTGTCACGCTATGACAGAAGATTTGAAATTCTGAGAGCCACCTGTGCGTTGCCACTTTTATTTCAGCCGATTATTATAAACGGAAACGAATATCTTGACGGCGGAATTACCGACAGCATTCCGTTTAAACACGCATTTGACGACGGCTGTGACAAGTGCATTGTAATTCTCACCCAGGCAAGAGATTACAGCAAGCATGCCGACAAAACTCTTGATATTTCCGCTAAACGCTACAAGCATAAGCCTGAATTTGCAAAGGCACTTTTAAATCGTCCGCAGATGTATAACAATCAGCTTGACGAAATTAAAAAGCTTGAGGAGCAGGGACTTGTGTATGTAATTGCACCAAAGCAAAGTCTTGGCATAAGCCGCACCGAAAGCAATCCGGATATAATCAGCAAGATCTATAAACAAGGTGAAGCCGACCTGAAAAATCAAATTGATAAGCTGAAAGAATTTATTGAAAAACCTCTTTAATATTTCTATGCACCTTGACTTTTTGCTAAATTTTTGTTAAAATAGATTTTACTGTAGCGGGATGTAGCGCAGCTTGGTAGCGCACACGTCTGGGGGGCGTGGTGTCGCAAGTTCAAATCTTGTCATCCCGACCATTTACACGCTAACCAACTCGGTCAGCGTGTTTTTTCTTACAACAATCCTTTAAAGAGGTGCTATAAATGCAGATTTCAAGCAGATTTACCCTTGCCGTTCATATTCTCACCTGTATAAAAACCTTTGGCGACAGCAACAAGGTTACAAGTGATTTTTTAGCATCAAGCACAAATGTAAACCCTGTAATTGTTCGTAAAATTCTCGGTCAGCTAAAAAAGGCAAACATAGTTGATGTTGCAAGAGGTTCGGGCGGTGCTGTGCTTGCAAGACCCGAAAGTGAAATCACCTTTCTCGATATTTACAAGGCTGTTGATTGCGTTGGCAACGGTGAGCTTTTTCATTTTCACGAAAACCCAAATCCCCTTTGCCCTGTAGGCAGAAATATTCATACTGTGCTTGACAGCAGACTTCTAAAGGTTCAGCAAGCAATGGAAAACGAACTTTCGGCTATTACATTAAAAGATGTTTTGAACGATACACAGAAAATAATTGATACACAAAAATAATGGCTTTTTATCAATAGTTGGGGGAAATTATGGTTTAGCTGAAAGCTTAGGATAAATAACATAAAATTTAGGTCGAGCCTTTTTAAAGGCTCGTGGGTTTGGGCAACGCCCAAGAAAAGTTGTGTTTATTGCAAATTTTCAGGCACAAACAGCAACGCTGTTTGTGTGATAGAGCAAAGTTTGACAAAACAGGCGACAGCCTTTAAAAATAAGAAATAATTTATAAATAGAAAAAGAATATCTTTTCTGTTTTGTGTTGCTGTCGCAATTATAAAGCTTTCGCCATTGTGATTAAGTTACCAAACAGCAGGTTGTTTGGCTATCAAAGCTTTGCATAACGGGAAAGTATTGTGGGCTTTGCCCACACCCACAACCTTTGAAAAAGGTTGACCAAATTTTTATTTTCGGGTATAAAGTTTGTGATAATTTAAGTAAAAGTTTCCCGACCGTTGCTAAACCATAATTTATCAATATCACCCCAACATTTAAAACAGAACCAAAATAATTACGCTAAAGATTTTGAGGAAATTTCTTCAAAATCTTTTTTAATAATTTTTGTTGTAACTATTGACATTACAACAGTCTTGTGCTAAAATATCGTTGTAATCAAAAAGGTTACAACGAATTCAACACATAAAAGCATATATTATTTTTCAGGAGGTTTTATTATGAAAAAGACAAACTACAACGAGATTAAATTAGAAAAAGGCGTAGTATTTGAGTATTCCTTTGGTGAGGTCAAGCTTTTGGTTTACCGCACAAATGATTTTATTGACGATGAAACAATTATGATTGTCAAGAACAACAAAATGGCAGTAATTGAGTCACCTTGCTTCAACGATAACATTGCAGAGCTTGAAGCTTTCATCAAAGAAAGCGGTGCACAGGTTGAGGGCGTTGTGCTTGCTTACCATATGGGTGGCGGTACATTTTTACCGAATGTTAAAAAATACGCTACAAAAAAAGCCAACACCTACGGCACAATCGGAGGCGGCAAGGCTTTAGTTGAAAACTTTAACAAGGCTTTCGGCAATATTTTTGATTCATCAATTCACACAGTTACAAACCTCATTGCAGGCGACACACTGAAAATTGCAGACACAGAGCTTAGCATTGTAGAAACCGCAGACGCATTCGACATTGTTTTTCCTGAAATCAATGTTATTTACACACATATGCTCGGTCATGACTGCCATTCAATCATCGGTGGCAACGCTCACGCAGACGCAATGATCGCCGACCTTGAAAGCTATATCAACAAAAATTACGAACTTATCCTCACCTCTCACTATGACCCCGAGGATACTGACGATGTAAAAACTAAGCTTGCTTATGTTAAAAATATCAAAACCATTGCCGCAAAATCTTCCGATGCCGAAGATTTTAAAAACAAGGTAAAGACAGAGTATCCGAATTACTCCGGTTTAAATTACCTCGACATCACAGCTGGTGCATTTTTCCCGGCATAATTTACAGCTTAAAAACAAGTAAATTGTAATCCACAGCAAAAGGGCAGTCCGTAGTTGGACTGCCCTTTTTAAGAGAGGTTGTGCATTATTAAACAGTTGAATTTAAAATAGTTATATATTTTCCCTCATAAGTAAGCACATTTGCTTCCTGCAAATTTTTCAGTTCACGCATAAGGGTACTTATATCCATTTGCAAATGGTCTGCAAGCTCCTGTCTTGTAAAAGGAATTTTTAATATATCACTATTCTGTTCAGTTTTTAATTGCTTTAAATATTTTATTATCTTTTTTTTTGAAATTGATTCTGCTGTTGCTATTGTTCTCTGCATAACATTTTCAGTCATTTTATAGAACATACTTATAATGTTCTGCTGAATCCTATTTTGCAAAACAAGTATTGAAGCATTTGTTTCCAAATATGAATTTGTTTTCAGCAATAAAACCACTGACTTTTTCCTTGCCTCAACCGAAACTGTAGGATATATTGTATCCGGACTAACCGCAATCAACACATTTCCCTCAGGCTCAAAATAATTTATAAATGTTTTTACGCCATCTATATTATTTTCATAGGTGGCTATTGAACCATTTAATACAAAAATTGATTTGTCAAGTTCAATTTCAAGTTTTTCTCCACGATTTAATTCAACAATTTTAAACTCCGTACTATATAAAAATCTCTCAATCTCGTTATCTGCAAACCCTTGAAAAAGTCGAGATTTTCTTAAATAATCTATATTCTTTTCAATCTGATTCTCCATAAAATCTCCTACTAAACAATATGCCATAAGCTGTCAGGAAATTTTCCTGACAGCTTATATTTATTATAGCATATAAAATTCAATAATAAACCTATTTTACCAGTTTTTAACTGTGTATTTACCGTTTGAACTTCCGGAGATATAGAACTTCGCACTGCCTGTAATCTGAATATCAACAGTCTGACTGCTGCCATTGTTGAAAATTACATATGTTGCGTCACTCGGAATATCAATAGTATAAACGCCCTGTCCGTAATCGTTGGTAGTTGACTTTGTCATTGACTTACCGGGCCATGAAGTCATCTTTGTGTTGCTGTCCGACCAATAGTAACAGTTCACACTGCCCCAGTTGTAGTTATCTGTAAATGTCATTGTATATGTATCAGATACAGATGAAGTAGTAGGCTGTGTGGTAGGTGCTGTTGTTGGCTGAGTTGGCTTTGTTGTAGGCTGTGGTGCAGTTGTTGGCTGTGTAGGAGTTACACCGCCTGTGTACTGACCTACCTTTGCATCACTGCTTGGCTGAGCTGTAATATACATCATAATGTATGTAGCATCTCTTATATCGATTAAGCCGTCATCATTTACATCAGCAGCAAGCTTCTGCTTATCTGTAAATACAGTCATTTCATTTACATAAAGCTGAATTTCTGTTACATCACTTACAGAGATTTTTCCGTCCTGATTAACATCACCAATAAGTACGCTTTCTACAGGTGGTGTAGTCGGCTGAGTTGATGTTGTTGGCTGAGTAGCGGTTGTAGATTGTGTTGGTATTGGTGGGTTGTAATCTTCAAATGTATGGTTAGCTTTAAAGATTTTTGTTGCACCGTTAAGGTCTAGACCAGGCTCCATATCAGCAGGGTAACGCTTGCTTGCTGAGTTTGTACCGTCACTAAAGATTACCGCACCGTTTGCAAGTGAATCATCAACTTCTATTACATAGTAACCGGTTGCAGAGTCCTTAGTCATCTTCTCGCCCGGCCACTTTGCGTTAGATACTGTATCTGCGTAAATATAAGCATAAACATTTGACCAGTTGTAAGAAGAATTATCAAAGTAAATCTTCTGAGTTAAGGTTGGGTCAACCTTTGTGTATGTGTAAGTATCTTCGGCTGAACCTGAATCATTACTTGCCTTAACTGTTACAGTTGTTTTTGTGCCGTAAGCAAGGCCTGCACCGATCGGAATTGTCTGACCGTCTGTGTATGTCTTATATGCACCACCGTCAATAGAATACTGACCGTTTGCTGCATTCTTAACATTTAATGTAAGAGTGTAAGTATCTGTCTTGTAAGTTGAAGAACCAGGAGTTACGCTTACCTTTGGCTTTGGATTTTCTTCTTCGTAAATTACAGCAATACCGCTTGAACCAATCTGACCGCTGATAGATGAAGAAGTAACAGTGAATGTATTGCCCGAAACCTTATCTACATATGTACCCGGCTTTGCATAGCCACCGCCGTTTTCTACAGAAACATTACCGCTTCCGCTGCCCTTTACAATAACAGCACCGCCATTTTTACGGGTAATAACGCTGCAGCCGTTTGAGGCTGTATAATAGTCTCCCTTACCATTCATTGCATTATGGAACTTATTTACCTCGGCAACCTCAGTACTTGTAAAATGAGTACTGCCCTTTGCACCAAGCATAATGTCATCTTTTACCTTTGATGACGGGCGAGAAAAATAAAGTGAAGTTATTTTATCTCTGCTTGCAGATACCGCATATGCACGGTCAATAACATTTTGACTCATCTCATTTGAATAGCCCCAGTCCTTGTTATTTGACCATGTGTCATGGCTTTCACCCCAATAAACAAGTTTATCATTAGAAAGTCCCTTAGCACACAAATTGCCATATGCAGACGGAGCATTACCGCTATTAAATGATTCACGAAGAGTCATACCATATCTGCTGTCGGTAACACTCATATAAGTTGTGTATTCTTTCAAAATATTTGTTGCTCTTGGTTCATCCGTAACGCCCGGGTTATTTAGAATTTCACCGTAATGCCAAATACTTTTGTCTGCTGTAACCGTTTTCCAGAAATTGTCGCCCTCGCTTGGAAGACCAATGTGCTTTGCAGCATCCCAACGAATACCGTCAACACCAACACCTTTAAGTTCCTGTACATAATTTGCAACGCATTGCTGAACATAAGAATGTTCTGTGTTAAGGTCAGGCATACCAATAGTGCCGTGAGTTACTTTGTAACGGTCGCCGTCCTGTGCCGGGCCTATATCCTGATGCCAATACTGGCTATCCTTTAAGTCATTTTGAATTCTGCTGTGATCGCCTGCAAGGTGGTTTGCTACTATATCGGCAACAATTTTTATTCCATACTTATCTGCTTCCTGACAAAGTGATTTTAAATCATCCTTTGTGCCAAGTGCATTTGTGCCAATATAAAATCCCAATGGCTGATAAACCCACCACCAAGAGCCTGTACCTCCTGTAGCCTGCGGCGGTGATACCTGAATCGAAGTAAAGCCCGACTCTGCAATTTGTGGAAGCATTGCCTTAATATCATTGTACTTCCAACAAAAGCAATGCAAAATTGTACCGTCCTGAATGTTATCCATTAAGCCGTAATCGGCAGCAGATACCTCTGCATTTTCATTAATTGTAGCCGCATTTACCGATAATGCTGTTGCAAAGCAAGGCACTAACATACTTGCAGCAAGAACAGCACTAACTATTTTTTTGTTTTTCTTCACGCTTTTTTCCTCCTGTGCTTTTGTTAATTTCAAAACTACTCCAAAACCTAAAAACCATATACAAAACTTCTAAAATAAATATTTAATAGCAAAATTCACCTCCAAATTCATAATAAAAACACAAAATTTACTATTAATTATAAATAAATTTTATATTTATTATAATGGTAAATGCGAATGTTTGTTTTAAGTCAGATAAAAAAGGAGAATATTTTTTTATTTAAATTGCACAATTTAGGCAGAAACGCTTTGTTTTTCGGCAGAAACGCAATATATAAAAATAAAAAATTTTTTAAGAAAAATCAGTTTATATTTCATTTTTCTATAATTTTAGTCAACATACTCTATAAAGCAGCAACTAAAAAATTCATCATTTATATTGCAAAAGAGCAATATTTGGTATATACTGATTTTATAAACTTAATTTTAAAAGGTATTGTCTTATTATGAAGAAAACCAATATTTTACTTTTGCTTACCTTGATTTTGTCGCTGTCTTTTATAGGTATCCCCTTACATAAAAGTATTGTTACAGAAATAATACTTTGCATATTAAATGTATTGATACTGTATTTTTTCACAGTCACCTTAAAATATGACAAGGCATCAGAAAGCCATAAGCATCAAAAAAAGAATAGATACATTGTTCCTACGCTCTGCCTTGTTGGATTTGTCGTATCAAGCATAGTTTTTCAGATATTATTTTATCAAAGCACCATAAGCTACAATCTCTGTGTCTTTATGTCGCTTATGCACCTTAATGTTTCTATAGTATTAGTTATGTTCACAATTAGGGTACACAAAAAGCTTTCAGCAAAAAACAAAACAATAGCACCACTGGCTGACATTATTTTTTTGATAAACGCAGTAGTAAGTATTGCCTTGTCTTTCTCGTTGATATTCGGTTTTTATATTTGCAAATCAAGCTTTGTTATGATAGCTTAGTTGTAACTAAAAAGGGAGGCTAACAATATGCTAAATAAAGACTTTTGGAGAATAACTATCGGTATATTGTGCGGATTGCCGGTTTCGCTTTTGCTTATTTTTCTTACCTATTTTAATTTATACAGTTGGTCGGCTTACCCTGCACTTATTTTTGGAGCGTGGGGTTTATATAATGTAATTATAATTTCGGTATTGAAGAAGAATTATTTCAAAAAGCAATACGCAGAAAATGAAAGCAAAAAATATTCAGGCTATGAACTGCACTGGTATCGATGTAATCGTATAGGTATAATACTGTTCTGGTTTGCATCTGCAATTATAGTCGTTATAAGCTTAATATTTATTATCTGTTCATTCTTTTAAACGGCTCATAATAGCCCCGATTTTAGTGTTGGAGTGATATTGGTTTACCCCAACTATTGAAAAGAACTCAAAAACTAACCCACCGCACAAAGTTCAAACAATCTTTGTTCGGTGGGTTTTATTGTGTACAAATTAAATTAAAAATCACAAAAAATAACACACCCCGAAATCAAGGTGTGTTATTGGCGCGCTGGAAGAGACTCGAACTCCCGACCTTCTGATTCGTAGTCAGACACTCTATCCAGCTGAGCTACCAGCGCATATGCGGTTAATCATTAACCGCAAGTAGTATATTACCACATTTCTTTTGAAAATGCAAGTGTTTTTTTGAATTTTTTTAATTTTTATCGTCAAAGAATGCAAAGAATGCTCTGTAAGCCATATATACATCAATTTTTGATACAATTTCAAACGGAGCGTGCATACAAAGTACAGGCACACCAAGGTCAACTACATCAACATTCATATTGGCAACATATTTGGCGATTGTTCCGCCGCCGCCCATATCAACCTTGCCAAGCTCGCCGACCTGCCACATTACATTGTTTTTCTCAAGCAAAGCTCTTACCTTGCCCATATACTCGGCAGATGCGTCAGAAGTATCGTACTTGCCGCCATGACCTGTGTATTTTGAAATTACTACACCCTCATTAATAAAGCATGAGTTCTTTGCCTCATAAGCCGCTGCATATGTTGGATCATAAGCCGCACTTACATCGGCTGAAAGGCAGGTGCTCTTTGAAAGTGCCTTGTAGCCGTCAATGCCGTCCTGCTTTGCAAGGTCATACACAAAGTAACGCAAAAAGTCGCTCTGCATACCTGTGTTGCCGTCACTGCCTGTTTCTTCCTTATCTGTAAGATAAGTAATGCAGGTCTGCTCAGGTGTTTCAACATCAAGAGATGCCATTACTGCCGGATAAGCACAAACCTTGTCATCGTGACCATAGCCGCCGATCATACTTGCATCAAAGCCAATATCTCTTGCCTTGAATGACGGAATAAGGCAAAGCTCTGCTGAAAGGAAATCACCCTCAACAATACCGTACTTTTTATTGAGAATTGACATTACATTAAGCTTTACAAAGTCGCCTTCGTCCTTGCCCTCGGCATATGGACGAGAGCCGACAAGAACATTGAGATCCTCGCCTGTGAATACCTTTGCGAGAGGCTTTGAAACCTGATCCTTTGCAAGGTGCGGAAGCAAGTCTGTAACGCAGAAGCAAGACTCATTTTCATCGTCACCCCATGTGATATTTACCTTTGTGCCGTCAAGCTTTACAACGGTGCCGTGAAGTGAAAGCGGAAGTGCTGTCCACTGATATTTTTTAAGACCGCCATAGTAGTGAGTCTTGAAAAGTGCAAGGTTTGTATCCTCATAAAGTGGGTTCGGCTTTAAGTCAATTCGTGGTGAATCAATGTGTGCAATCGCAAGTCTTGCACCGTTCTTTACACCGTTTTTACCGATAACAGCAAGTGCAATAGCCTTGTCACGGTTTACATAATAAACCTTGTCGCCTGCATTATAAGAAGCGTTTTCGTTGTACTCTGTAAAGCCTGCTTTTTTAGCAAGCTCAAGTGTATAGCTTACTGCCTCACGCTCAACCGGTGAATGGTCTAAAAATTCTTTATAGCCAACGCAGAAGTCATCAGCCATTTTAATCTCGTCAGCAGTGAGAGTAGCCGCACCCTTTTTGCTCTTCATCATAATTTCTTCTTTAAGAAGTGTTGCTTTGCTTTTTTCGTCTGCCATATTTATCTTCCTTTCATTTTAATATACATATTAGTTTATGAATAATATAACTCAATATACTTAGCTTTTGCGTCCGTTACCCTTTCAACATATTCCTTGGTTTCGGGGTACGGTATATCGGTAAGTGTTACGCCGTCTGTGCTGTAGTCCGGATTTTCAAGCCAATCCGATACCACAAAGCCTGCGTTATACGCCGCTATTGCCGAGGTTTCTGTTCCATAATAATCGAGAAAATATTTTAAAAGATACGAGCCATAGTCTATACAGATTTCAGGGTTAAACAAATCCTCCTCCGTATATGTTCCCTCGCAATCTCTCACCTGCTGCAGCCACTCAAACGAGCTTGGCATAACCTGCATAATTCCGCAAGCACCTGCATCTGATTGTGCATCGG
Organism: Ruminococcus sp.; assembly: GCF_045129435.1. Classification (GTDB taxonomy): domain Bacteria; phylum Bacillota; class Clostridia; order Oscillospirales; family Acutalibacteraceae; genus Ruminococcoides. The sequence goes on from NZ_JBGVJL010000022.1 coordinate 16,449, forward strand.
CATTAAATCCGCTTTCTGTGCGGATTACCGCATATATAAGTGACGGGTCAAGCTCATAGTCCTTTGCGGCTTTTTCAACATATTGGCTGTAATCTCTCGGATAACTGAGTTCAAGCAGCTGCTCCTTTGCCCTGTCATAGTAATTGAATACAAACAGGGCAAGCAAAACTGCCACCAGTACAATACAGCCTGCCACAATAAAGCTTTTGCCCTTTTTCTTTGGCTTTTTTCTGTATCGGGGATTTGCCGCCATTAAATCACCTGCCGTAAGTATCCGAGCAGTCCCTCGGTCTTGCTGATAAGTTCCTGCTTTGAGCCGTTGTTCTCAAGTATAAAATCAGAATTTTCTTTGAAATAGCTTTCGGAAAGCTGTGCATTTATGCGGCTTTTTGCCATTTCTTCAGAAATATTATCTCTGAGCATAATACGCTGTTTACGAACTTCTT
>NZ_JBGVJL010000023.1:0-9570 GCF_045129435.1 Ruminococcus sp.
CTGTATTTGCAAGCTGCTTTGCAAAAATAAAAAAATTGTGTAGAGTCACTTTAGTGTCATTATGAGTATTTATAATAAACCTGTAAAATGAATTTGGAGGAATTATTATGGAAATACTCAGAGTTGAAAATCTTGTAAAAACCTACGGACAGGGCGACAATATTGTGAATGCGGTTGATAATATTTCTTTGTCGGTAAACAAAGGCGAGTTTGTGGCAATAGTTGGTGCAAGTGGCAGCGGAAAATCTACACTTTTGCACCTGCTGGGCGGTGTTGACAGACCCACAAGCGGAAAAATTTTTATTGACGGCAACGAAATAAATTCTATGAACAACGATAAGCTTGCTATTTTCAGACGCAGACAGATTGGAATTGTATATCAGTTTTATAATCTTATTCCAATTCTTACTGTTGAAGAAAATATTACTCTTCCTTGCGACCTTGACGGCAACAAGCCTGATAAAGAGAGAATAGACCTGATTTTAAAATCCTTTGGACTTTTTGAAAGAAGAAATCATCTGCCAAACGAGCTTTCGGGCGGTCAGCAGCAGAGAACATCTATTGCAAGGGCATTGATTAACAATCCTGCAATTTTGCTTGCAGACGAGCCGACAGGCAATCTTGATTCAAAATCTACCGATGAAATTATGAGTATTCTCAAAATGTCTAATCGTGACTTTAATCAAACAATTATTATGATTACGCACAATCTTGAAATTGCAAAGGAAGCCGACAGAATTATTACAATTCAGGACGGCAAAATTTTAAGGGAGGCGTAAGGCTTGAAAATACTTAATAAATTTACAATAAAAAACTTAAAGCTTAATAAAAGCCGTACTGTTGTTACTGTTATCGGTATTATGCTTTCGTGTGCGTTGATTATGGTAGTTGCAGGTATGGCGGCGAGTGCTCAGCAAACAATGGTGAATGCTCAGATAAATATTACAGGCGATTATGATTTATATGTAAAGGACGCAAACAGAAAAATCTTTGATAATGCAAAGGCAAACAGAAATGTAAAAGATGTTTATATAAAACAAAAGCTCGGTTGTGCGTATCTTCCGCAGGCAAGGCTTGATACAAAGCCGTACATAAATGTGGCTGCATTTAACGAAAAGGCATTTACTGATTGCTTTAATGTTACACTTAAAGAGGGCAGACTTCCGCAGAACGAAAATGAGCTTGTACTTTCGCAATCTGTACTTGATAACAGCAAAGTTGAATTTAATGTTGGCGACACAATAACCCTTGATTTAGGTAAAAGAGTCTATGCTTCGGGTACGGATATACCTTTGGATGATACTATCTATTTTAATGATGAAATGGGTACAGAAAAGCTTGTTGATACTCATAAAAAGACTTACACTGTTGTAGGTGTGTTTAATAAGGTTTCTTCATCATATTTTGCGGCAGACGGCAATTCGGCAAGCAGCTCGGCATTTACTTTGGCTGATGAAAATGCCGATATAAACGATTTGTTTATAAGCTTTACCTCAGAGGGTGAAAAAAATTATGCTCAGACAGGCATTGAAATTTTAGATTTATCAGATGATTATTGTGACAACTTAAATAGTGGCGTTGGTGTTTATCTTGAAGACGGTGACTTTACAGAGGCGGATATTAACAGAGATTTGCTGATGTACAAAGGCTTTGCACTCAGCGATCAATATATGAGCTTGCTTTTTTCATTTGCTACAATAATAATCGTGATTATTATAATTTCAAGTATTTTTGTAATCCGCAATAGCTTTGCAATTTCAATTACCGAAAAAACAAAGCTTTACGGTATGCTTGCATCAATCGGTGCTACTTCAAAGCAGATAAGACATAATGTGCTTTTTGAAGGATTTGTGCTTGGAGCGGTTGGTATTCCGGCAGGACTTTTATTGGGTACAGGTGTAATAGCTTTGCTTGTGGTAGTGCTGAACGCATTGCTTGGCAATATGTTAAACGGAATCTCGTTTGTTTATACTGTTCCATGGTGGGTAGCGGTTATTTCTGCTGTATTGTCAGCGGTTATTATTCTGTTTTCTACTCTTTCCTCAGCTTTCAGAGCATCAAGGATTTCACCGATTACCGCAATCAGAAGCAACACTGATATTAAGATTAATAAAAAGAAAAGAAAAAGCTATAAATCGCCTAAGTTTATTAAAAAACTCTTTGGTGTGGGCGGAGAGATTGCCTACAAAAATCTTAAACGCAGTAAAAAGAAGTACCGCACTACTGTAATTTCTATTATTGTAACCGTTGCAATGTTTATTTCAATTTCAACCTTTATTGAATACGGAATGAAAATTACAGGCGACCACTTCAAAGATATTCCTTACAATATTACTGTAAATGCAAACGGTAAGCTGTCATTTGATGAATACGAGAATATTTATAAAAAAATTACTGCCGATACAAATATTAAAACCACTGTAAAGACCTATGAAAACAATTATGGTGATATAGAGGGACTTATAGATTACTACACCGAGGCTGCAAAAGCAGAGGGTATATGCGGAGTAGAGAGTGCATCTGTTATAGCTGTTGATAACGAAAGTTTTAAAAAGTATGTAACCGCACTTGGTTATAACTATGATGATGTAAAAGATAAGGGCTTGGTTACAAACGATTTTAAGCATTATAATGATGATAATATCCTTGTAAAGGGTAAGGCATTTGATTTTCCAATGAATACTATCGTAAAGCTATATCCTAACGGTCATTTTACGGAAGAAGAAATCAAAGAAATTCAGGCTTCTGACCCGAATTTTACCTATAATCCTGATGATTACAAGTCTGTTGACCTTGTTATTTATGACACAATCAATAAGGAAGTGCCTGGGTCTATAGTTTCAAGCATTATGAGCACCAGAAATGAGGGATGTGTGCTTGTAAGTGAGGATTATTTTAAAAAGCTATTTGCTGAGGATAATGACGATACGACAAGAGCTATTGTTATTGATTCGGCTGACCCTGTAAATACAGTAGAATATATAAAAAATCTTGATATAGAAAATCTTGATGTTTTTAACCTCAATGAGCAAAAGGAGCAGATGAACGCTGTTGTGCTGATTATCGCAATTTTTGCTTACGGTTTTATTATTGTAATTTCACTTATCGGCATAACGAATGTGTTTAACACAATCAATACCAATATGCGTTTACGCAGCAAGGAATTTGCAATGCTCAAGTCTATCGGTATGACAAAGAAAGAATTTAACAGAATGATAAGGCTTGAGAGTATATTCTATGGCGTAAAATCGCTGATTATCGGTATTCCGCTCGGTCTGCTCGGCGGTTATGCAATATTTAAGGCTATGGGAAACACAATTATGCTTGATTATTCATTCCCGACTATGGCTGTACTCATAAGCATAGTGTTTGTATTCTTTGTTGTGTGGCTGATTATGAGATTATCTATCAGCAAGGTAAATAAGCAGAATATAATTGAAACCATACGAAATGATAATATTTGACATAATGGTTTGCAAGATGATATAATCACAAAAGAGGGGAAGTGTTAGTATGAGGATACTGCTTGTTGAGGATAACAAAAGTATAATAAAAGGTCTTGAATATGCCTTTGCTCAAAATGGCTACAGCTGTGAATATTGCCTTGGCTTTGGTGAAGCACTAAAAAAAGCACCTTTTAATTATGACATTGCAGTTCTTGACATAACACTTCCCGACGGCAACGGCTTTGATTTGTTTAAGAAAATCCGCAACTTTTCCGATTTGCCCGTAATTTTTCTCACCGCCGTTGACGATGAGGACAGCGTGGTGAACGGACTTGAGCTTGGTGCCGATGATTACATAACAAAACCTTTTTCTACAAGAGAACTTATTGCAAGAATTAAGCGTGCAGCAAATAAAAACAGTAAAAAGAATATAATTACGGTTTCGGGTGTATCGCTTGACCTCGACAAGTCGGCAGTATTTGAAAACGGCAAACAGCTTGAACTTACCGCACTTGAATACAAGCTTTTATCACTTTTAATGCAGAATACGGGCAAGGTGGTAACACGAGAACTGATATTTGAGAAAATCTGGGATGTATCAGGCAATTTTGTAAACGATAACACGCTTACGGTGTATATAAAGCGAATACGCAAAAAGCTTGACGCTGACATAATCAAAACTGTAAAGGGATTAGGCTACAAAATTGCGGAGGACAACAAATGAAAAAATCACAAAAGTTTGTTGCTACAAGCCTTATTGTTACCGCTGTTTTTTGCGTGATTTCAGCTGTATTTATGGCAGTTTGCCTTGATAATATCCGAAACACGAGCAACAGCACAATAAACCGGCTTGTGTCAGTTTTGCTTGAAAAATATCCCGATGTCAGCGAACGGGAAATTGCAGAAATTCTCAATGATAAAGCGGAATATAGCGATACTTCAAAAGTTTTCAACAAATATGGAATAAATGTTAAAAAAGATTGGCTTTCATACAGCAATCAAGGCTCTGAAAAATATATTGTAATATCAGTTGCAATTACAATTTTGTTCGGTGCTGTGTTTATCGCTTTGCTTTGTACTTATTTTAAGCTGCAAAAAAGTCAGACAATGGAAATTGCAAAGCGGATTGAGCGTATTAACCTCGGCGATTATTCACTGCAGATTGACGAGAACAGTGAGGACGAGCTTTCTGTGCTTGACAATCAGATATACCGCACCGCAGTAAAATTTCGTGAGCAGGCGGAAAATTCAAGAAAGGAAAAGGAAAATCTGCAAAAATCCTTGCAGGATATTTCTCATCAGTTGAAAACACCGCTTACCTCAATAATCGTAATGGTGGAAAATATTCTTGATGATGACGATATGCCGCTTGAAATCAGGCGAGAATTTTTATGCGACATAAAGCACAACACAAGCACTATTTCGTTTCTTGTGCAAAGTTTGCTTACTCTTTCAAAGCTTGATGCTGAGTCAATTAATTTCAAATTTGCAAACGAGAGTATAGAAAGCGTTATAGCCGAGTGCATAAAAAACACCGCAGTAATGGCTGAAATCTGCAATGTAAGCATAGAAACCGCTTGCAATGATGTTACTCTTAACTGCGACAAAAAGTGGCTGTGCGAGGCTTTGACAAACATAGTTAAAAACTGCATTGAACATTCACAAAACGGAAACATAAAAATAACCGCTGACCATAATAAGCTTTATACCAAAATCAGCATAAAGGATAACGGCAGCGGTATAGCAAAGGAAGATTTGCCTCATATATTTGAACGCTTTTATAAGGGCAAAAATTCAAGTGATGACAGCGTGGGCATAGGACTTGCCCTTGCAAAGTCAATCATTGAAAAGCAGGGCGGATATATAACGGTTTCTTCTGAAATTGACAAGGGCAGTGAATTTGTAATAAAATTCTTTAATAACTGAATACTTCATAAAAAATGGGTTGCCACTTAGCTGTGACAACCCTTATTTTTATATCTTAGATTTCTATGCTTTTGATTGAATCAAACTCGTCCTGAATTTCCTTTGAAGGCTTCTTTGTAATGAGTGAAACAATAACATTTACTATGAGTGCAAGTGCAAAACCTAATACAAGTGAGTAAAGGTTAGTTACTGAGTAAAGGGTTTCACCGTTTACAAGCGGGAGGTAGTCCCAAACAATAACTGTGAGAGCACCTGTAGCCATACCGCCGATAGCACCGGCGAGTGTTGAACGCTTCCAGAACAATGCGAGAAGTACAACAGGACCAAATGCAGAACCAAATCCTGCCCAAGCGTCAGAAACAAGTCCCATAATACTTGAATTTGGATTGATAGCAATTATAAAGCCGATGATTGCTATAACAACTACGGCAACCTTACCGATGTTCAAGGCACTCTTTTCGGTAGCGTTTTTCTTAACGCCCTTGTAAATATCTTCAGAAACGGCAGAAGCGGTAACAAGAAGCTGGCTGTCGGCAGTTGACATAATAGCAGCAAGAATACCGCAAAGGAAGATACCGCCGATGAAAATAAGAATACCATTTCCTGAGAAAATCTGCTGAATAAGTCTGATAAATACAGTTTCGCTTGCAGTAGCGTCAAGATTTGATGAGAGATAACCTCTTGCAACAAGACCGATAAGGCAAGATGCAGCAAGTGAAATAATAACCCATACAATAGCGATTTTTCTTGATTTCTTAATCTCTGAGTCGCTCTTTACTGCCATAAATCTGATAAGAATATGTGGCATACCAAAGTAGCCAAGTCCCCAAGCAAGGTTAGAAATAATTGAAACGGCAGAAACATTTGAGCCGTTATCATTTTTAAAGAAGTTAAGGTAGTTATCAGGATTTGTCACACCGCTGTCAATAAGCGACTGTGAAAAGCTGTTGTTGTATGTAAGGCTTACATAAGCAATAATCGGAACAGACATAATTGCAACGAGCATTAAAAGTCCTTGAATAAAGTCTGTGTAGCAAACCGCCTTAAATCCGCCGAGAAATGTATAAACAAGAATTACAATTACAGCAACTATAAGACCAATGGTATATACTGTGTTGTAATTATCTGCATTGCCAAAGAGTGTTGCAAACAGTTTAGCACCAGAGCTGAACGCTGAGGCTGTATATACTGTGAAGAAGATTGCAATAATAATGGCAGACACCATTTTGATTATGCCTTTGTTGTCACGATAGCGGTTCTGGAAAAAGCTTGGAATTGTAAGCGAGTTGCCTGCAACGATTGTATATTTTCTCAGTCTTGCAGAAACAATGTACCAGTTAAGTATAGTGCCAATCAAAAGACCTACTGCTATCCATACTTCACCTGTGCCGGCAAGGTAAACCGAACCGGGAAGTCCCATAAGCAGCCAACCGCTCATATCAGATGCCTGAGCAGAAAGTGCAGCGGTCCAACCGCCAAGATTTCTTCCTCCGAGGAAGTAGTCCTCGTTGTTTTTTGTGCCCTTAGACGATACAAAGCCGATAATTATCATTATGACCATATATGCGGCAAAGGAGCATAAAACTATTATATTTGATGTACTCATATTTTCCTCCTCTATTTTATTATTAACACAAATACTCTTTCATAATACCAAATTTCGGCAAAAAAATCAAGTAAATACCGCATTTTCGTAGGTTATAGCGGTAAAAATAAATTTTGCAAAATTGTATATTTATAACAGTAGTGCCAATAATAACAACGGAGGTGCTATTTATGAGCGAAAACAATAGCAGAAAGAAAAAGAGCAAATACGAAAGAATCGGATTTTATACCGCACTTTCAATTTGCTTAATTGCCGTAACTATGGCGGTGTATTCAACATATAATACCATATCAGGCACAAATAATGTGCCTACAGAGCCAACCACTACGGTTGTAGAGGTAAATAAGCAGGTAACAGGTGTTACAGAGTCAACAGAGGAAACCACAAAACAGGGATTGCTGGAGGAAATCACGATTCCGACTATTTCGGTCACAATTCCGCAGATAACAGAACCGACAGAGCCGGAAACCACCAGAAATGCCTTGCAGACAATGCTTTCAACTAACCTTTCACTTGGCTATCCGCTTAATCAGAAAAACATAATCAGGGAATACAGCGACAAAACGGTTTACTACAAAAGCCTTAATGTGTGGAAATCGCACCTTGGTGTGGATTTCGGCGGTGGAATCGGTGATGATGTAACAGCAATGACAGGCGGTGCGGTTATAAGAGTTGACGATGACAAAATGTACGGTAAGACCGTAGAAATTGCAACCGACAATGCTGTGGTAATTTATAGCGGACTCAATGGAATTACCGTAAAAGAAGGAGATTCAGTTGAGAACGGCCAGAAAATCGGTGTTCTCGGTACTGTGCCTTGTGAGGTAAACGATGAAAACCACATTCATATAGCAGTAAAAATAGACGGTCAGTATGCTGACCCACTTTCATTTATCAGTAACGGGGAATAATACCTCCGTTTTTATCATAGATATATATAGCACGCCCTCGTATCGTTTCAGGGGCAAACAAAAAAGTGATGGTTGTTTTCAGCCATCACTTTTATCTTATTCGTATTCACGATTTACAATTTTAGAAAAGTACGGTTATCTTTCGCTCTGATGCCATTCTTCATTGCCAAAGATAAAATCATCAATATCCATTACAATAATTCTCATAAATACACCTCCTATATTGTAGTAAACAATACCATTATATTCAGGAAGTGCAGAAATTATACTGTATTACTTATTAATTATGTTTAAGTACTCACAAATAACATCAACCGCTTTATCGGTAGATAGATTTGTGCTGTTAATACATAAATCGTAATTATCTGCCAAGCCCCATTTTTTTCCTGAATAAAAGCTATAGTAGTTTGCTCTGTTTTTGTCTGCCTTTAATACTGCCTGCTTTGCTCTTGCAGGGTCAATACTCTGTCTTTCAACTGCTCTCTTGGTTCTTACATCTAAATCAGCATAAATATATACCTTCACAATATTCTGGTGATCCTTCAGAACATAATCTGCACATCTGCCAACAAATACGCATGGACCTTCGTTAGCAAGCTGCTTAATAATCTTATGCTGTAAAATGTAGAGCTTATCATTTACAGGCAAGTCACCCATAGATGAAAAACCGTTGCCGTAATTATAAAGTCCTAATGAGAGAGAGTACAAAAGGCTGTTTGTTGCCTTTTCGTCAACATTTTCAAATACCTCAGGGCTAATTCCGCTTTCTTTGGCTGCTAAAGATATAAGCTCCTTGTCATAGAATGGAATGTCAAGACGCTGGGAAAGAGCCTTTCCAATGTCGTGACCACCTGAACCGTACTGTCTTGTAATTGTAATTATGTTTTTGCAGCTCATATCATTAACCTCCGTTGCAAAGAAATGTATAGATTAGTAAATTATCTTATCTATACATATATATAATATCATATTTTTTAAAAAAATCAAATGAATTATATAAAATTCACAAAAATTTGTATAATCAATATAAATTGAATTGATTAGCTTTGTGCATTATTACTTTATATAAGCAGCGGAATTTAATTTACAGTTGAAAAGAATGTAGAATTACATATATTATTAGTATATGCAAATAACAGCAAGGTATTCCAATGCAAGCATTTGAAACATATATGTATTAAGATAAAAGTAATCAGAACTAAGAAATATAACTCAATTTATATAAATCGTGATACAATAATACATATATATGTTACAGAGTACCTTTACAGACTATTAATTAGTATATCCTATATGTGTAAATACAATATATTGTATATGTTAGAAAGATGTAAAACTTTTTTAAAAAAATATGAAAAAAATTGAAAAAAGGGGTTGCAATTTGAGAAAAGAGGTGATATAATAACATTCGTCGCTTGAGGAAAGCACAAACAACAGAAAAGTTTGAAAGCACGAAAGAAGCTTTTAAAGAGTTTTGAAAAAACTTTTTAAAAAACTTTGAAAAAAGTGTTGACAAACAAAATTAAGTGTGATATAATAGTTCACGCACTGTTGAGAGAGGTTCGGTAAAACCGACAAAAAACTTTCCGAAAAGTGCGTAGGACCTTGAAAATTAAACAACGAGAAAGATAAAGGAACCCGTAATACTTTGAGGATACTCAAAGATTTACAGTGAGATGCA
>NZ_JBGVJL010000024.1:0-3294 GCF_045129435.1 Ruminococcus sp.
GAAAGACGGTCATCTGACCGCCTTTCTTACAAATTGGAACTATTATCAAAGCGTTTTCGCAAAAGTTTTAATGCTTTGGTTTCAATTCGACTTACATATGAGCGAGAGATATTCAGCTTTTGTGCAATTTTCTTTTGTGTGAGCGGTTCGTTGCCGTCAAGGCCGTACCGCATTATGATTATCATTTTCTCTCGTGGAGAAAGCTCCTCATTTATAAACTGACCTAATTTTTTGCTGTTCAGCTGAAAATCAAGCTGTTCTAAAATATCATCATCTACCGCCATTATATCAAGCAAGGTCAGTGGGTTGCCGTCTTTGTCGCTGTCTATGGTTTCATTCAAAGAAATATCCTGAGCCGTTTTCTTTGCATTGCGAAAGTGCATAAGCACTTCATTCTCAATGCAGCGTGACGCATAGCTTGAAAGCCTGATTTTCTTGCTTAAATCGTAGGTGTTTATCGCTTTGATAAGACCGATTGTACCAATCGAAACCAAGTCGTCCTGCTCGCTCTGGTTGCCGTAATATTTTTTTATGATATGAGCTACAAGTCGCAAATTATGCTCAACAAGAATGTTTCTTGCCTCAATGTCGCCATTCGCACTCCTCACAAGGTAATCGTGCTCCTCTTTTTCCGAAAGAGGTTTTGGAAATGAGCCGTTGCCGCAAATATGAAGGATAAAAAAGCAAATGTACTGCCCTAAAAAATTAATTAATTCAATCAAAAAATCACCCCTGACCAAATCTTATTATCGTGGATTGTACCCACTAATAAGTATTCAGTCAGGGGATAAATTTTGCTTGTACCGACTTAAATATCGTAAGAAATTATCTTTTTATCCTTAATTATGATTTCCTTATTGCAAATTTCCTTTGCCGCCATTTTATGTGATATAAGAATACAGGTTTTGTTTTTCAGCTTTTTAAGATTTTTGAGCAGCTGAACTTCTGTGTTTGCATCAAGTGCAGAGGTAGCCTCATCAAAAATGATAATCGGTGCATCACTGTAAACTGCTCTTGCAATGGCAATTCTTTGAATTTGCCCCTCGGAAAGTCCCTTGCCGTTCTCTCCTACCCTTGTATCTAATCCATTGGGCAAATTACTGATAAAGTCATAAGCACATGCAATCTTTGCAGACTCAATAATTTTCTGTTCGTCAGGCTCTGATGAAACAAATGCAATGTTATCTCTTATTGTACCCGAAAGCAAAAAGTTACCCTGCGGTACATATGAAAACAAGCTTCTTATATTTTTATCAACATAAACCTTTTCCCCGTCAGACAAATTCAGATAAATTTCGCCACTATCAGGTGAAATCACATCAAGCAACAGCTTAGTAAGCGTACTTTTTCCTATGCCGGAGATACCCGCAAGCAAAGCAAAATCGCCCTTATTAAGCACAAGGCTTGTATTTTCGAGAACATTTTCTCTGCCATAGCTAAAGGTAATATTGTCAAAAACGATTTTCTTTGTCTTGCTATATAAATCTTTGGTATCAATCAGCGACTTATTGACAATATCTTCATTCTCAAGATTTTCAATATCCATTAGTCGCTCAGCACTTGCAAGAGCTGAATAATATGACGGCAAAATACTGCTTATTCCTCTGACCGGACCTTGAATCTGAGTTACAAGTGCAAGCATTGAAGTAAGAACGCCATATGTAATTATGTGGTCAGAAATCGCAAATGCACCCCAGATAAGAGCATACATATAACCAAGTGAAAACACAAATGAAAAGCCTGTTGTAGCAACTATTGAAATATAGTTCCTTTTTCGCTTAATTTTAAAATTGTTCATCTGCAAATTCATTGCATTTTCCGATACCTTTTTTTCTGCATTAAACACTTTTACAACGAGCAGGCTTGAGAAAATCTCCTGAAAAAAAGAACGGGTTTTGCCGTCAGACTCCTGCACCGCCTTATGCAAGGCTTTCATTTTTGATTTAAAAAGCAAAACAACGCTGAACATCAACGCACCGCCGATTATGAATACAAAGCAAAAGGTTTTATCAATGGCAAAAAGCACAACAAAAACGCCAATAAGCTTTACAAGGAAATATACCATATTTGGCACTATAGAAATTATAGAACCCACAACAACTAAAACATCGCTTGTAATTCTGTTGAGCAATTCGCCCGTATGTATCTGTGAAATTTTATCATATTTTTTGCGGATAATACTATTAAAAATCGACTGCTTTATAGACATTTCAAGCTTAGCCTGAATATTAAAATTCAAAACCTTGCTAACAATGCGTATGATAAGCTGACCGACAGTAAGCGACACAAGAATGATGGCATAGTAAACAATTCCGCCAATGTCAGAATTAACTGCCGAATCAACAATTCCTCTTGAGAGTGTAGCAACTACTACCCCAAGATAAGCCATAGCAGCGTAAATAACAGAGATGATTATTATATTAATTACCTGTGGCTTAGCATTTTTTACTATCCATTTGTTGGTTTCGGAGTCTAATATATTTTTCAGTCTTTTCATAGCCTATCTCCCATTGGTTAAAAATCTTTCACATATTTCAGCCGATTCAACATTCATATTGCATTTCAGCAGATAAAAATTGTTTTCTGCAATCAGTTTATTTGCGGTGGTCAGCATATAATTTGCGTATTCGTTATCAAGAGCAAATTTAATTGTGTTTTTATATATTCTCGGAAAAACTTCGTTCTTGTAAAGCTTAGAAATGCTGTTCTCCTCTGCCCTTTCAAGAAAAATGATTCCACCAAGCTTAGCACGAATATTTTTATTTATTTCAGAGCCACCGTCAAAAGGCGAACCATATACATACCAGTCGTTGTCAATAAATCTTATAATCGGCTTATCGTCATTTATAATTTGCACATTTTCCTTGCCAAATTTTTTTATCCAAAGTTTAGTATGGGTTGACTTTCCTACACCTGAATCAGCCGAAAATAAATATGCTTTACCCTTGTAAAGAATAGCTGACGAGTGAAGAAAAATTGCGTTATACTTTAAAACTTTTTTATTAAAAGAATCGGCAAGAAAAATTGTTTCTAAATCACCAAGTGTTAAGTGAGTATTTTTTTCTGCTCTTTTTCGTATATAATCCTCACGAATCGAAATTTTAATTTGCACAGGTTCATTGCCTGTATATAAATAATCTTCTTCGATACTTTCAAAGTAGCGAAACTTAGGTTTTATATCAGTTATAATATCTGCAATTTTGTAAATCGGCATAACATCACCAAATTTTATTATATAACAAAATCTAAAAATAAGCAAGAAAAAGCACAGGTGTGAAAAACACCTGTGCTAAA
>NZ_JBGVJL010000025.1:0-3227 GCF_045129435.1 Ruminococcus sp.
AGCGACGCTGTTTGTGCCTTGCAAATTGCAATGAAAACAACTGTTCTTGGGCGTTGCCCAAACCCACGAGCCTTTAAAAAGGCTCGACCTAAATTTTATGTTAATTATCCTAAGCTTTCTGCTAAACCACAATTCACCCCAACTATTGAAAAAGAGCAAAAACACCTTTCATCATAAAAACAGATGAAAGGTGTAATTTTACTCAGTTTAAAATTTGATTAAGTACATCGTCGGTAGTAGTATCAAGCACATAGGCAAACTCACCGAGTACCATTTTTTCCGCTTCCTTTAAGAAACGCTCGTCAGCCATATGTAATCTTTTGCCTCTTCTGAACTGGTATCTTTCGTGAAGTCGTAAAGTTCTGATAAGCTTTAACAATTCATCAGTTTTACCCTCTGAAATAATTGTTTTAAAGGTTTCAAATCTGATATTTTTATTTGAAATCCACTCAGGCTTGTCTTTCGGAATATTATCAAGAAACTCTGTAACCTCATCCTTCGTAAGTACCGCACGCATTTTGCCGACAAGCTTTTCATTATGTGTTGGCACTAACACCTTAGCTGTAACAGCAGCCTTAGGACTTAAAACATAGTACTCAACATTCACTTTGTCAATTCTTTTAGTAGTAATGTCTGTTACAGTACACACACCATTTACGCCATATGCCACAATATCAGATACCTCAAACATTTTCTGCACCTCCAAGTACAGATTTGTAAGCGTCATTTCGATAAATCATACTTCTCTCTCCTATTCGTTCTTTCTCATTCGTAGTAATTGCATAATACAATGCCTGACAATGCAGAAAATATATTTTGGCTTATTATATTTCTTACATATAATATTATACCATATTTTGCTAAAATATGACATAGGCAATATAGCTAACAATGTTATAAATTTACTGGTAAAAAATGCTAATAATTCTTGAAAAAATCGGATATTGCCTATTACTCCTAATTATTTTAAATTCTTTTTATATATTCATACACCTTTTCAGACCATTCCCAAATATCCTTACAATCGTTTTCAAGGTAATGTACCTTATCTTTAAGTACATCAGAAATATGCTTTTTAACAATATTTTTCTCTTTAATTGGAATAATAATTGAATGTATCCAATCTTTTAGCACAACTTCGTCCTTAATTTTTAAAGGCAATACTCCCTCAAATACAGCGTTTGGATGCTTAATAATCTCATCATATTTAAAGAAAAATCTTACTCCGGGAGTAAAATCTACACTCAAATCTTTTTCATCCGGAAATCTTTTTAATTTTCTCTCCATAACAAGTCTGTCTCCTGCCTGACAATTACCCCACGCAAACATTATGTACTCAAAATAATCCTCCGGATCGTGTGCGGCATTTCGACTTTCTGCGGCAAGCTCTTTTGCAGATATTTTTCTTGCTTTTACGGGTGATAACAACGAACCGCAATCAAGTATTTTAATTGCATTTTCAATTGGAGAAGTATGACACACAAAATCAGTCATACAGCCTTTATAAGTCGGGCAAGCAGTACACTCTGTAATTTTATTTGGTACGCCGATTCTTGGCTTTTCAGCAGATGTTTTCTTAAATTCTTCAATAAAATTAATAATCTTATTGTCAGCCTCAATCTCACAATTTCTGCCGTATTTTTCCTCATAAGCAATAAAATCAAGAATAGTCTGAATTTCCCAGTCTGTAATATTAGGATAAGCAGATAATTTTTTGTAAAATACTCCGTCCCAACATTCTGTACAATCAAAGTTACCGATTTTTATTATCATTGTTCCACCTCCTAATTTAAATAAAACCGATTTTAACACCTATTCTTTATAATATTTTCTACATATTCAAGTACAGCATCAGCAACCTCACGCCTGTATGGTCTTTCTTTTGAAACAACGCCGTCATAAACCGCTGAGAGATTATTAATTTCCGCAAGCTTATTAAGCATAGCAACATTTCCAAGTATTGCGTTATGGTATGTTGTGCGAATTTTATCAAGCTCAGCACTTTTCTTTGCGTACTCATTTTTATCCATATATGAATCAGAATAAAGCTTTATCCATAATTCAAGGGTAAAAATTTGATTGTGATATTCTTCAAAAGAAATAAGACATTTCTCTATCCTGCTTAAATACTTTTCATCATTTTTATAAATCTTTATAAGTGCATTTATAGAATCTTCATTAAACATAATTATATCTCCTCTTTCTCTTTCGTCTGCACCATTATACTTAAAAACACAAACACCCGTTACATAATAACGGGTGCAGCCAAAATTATTTCTTTTCGGTTAAAAGCTTATTAAGCTCCTCCATAAATGTATTGATGTCCTTAAATTGACGATAAACGGACGCAAAGCGAACATATGAAACCTCGTCAACCTTTTTTAATCGCTCCATAACCAGTTCACCAATCTGCTCGGTTGTGATTTCTCGTTCAAATCCGTTTTGTGCGGTAAGCTCAATATCGGCTACCATTTCTTCAACCTGTTCAACAGACACAGGACGCTTTTCACACGCACGAAGAATACCTGCTGTAAGCTTATTTCTGTCAAATACTTCTCTTGACTTGTCACGCTTTACAACATAAAGCGGAATATTCTCAATTATTTCGTATGTAGTAAAACGCTTTCCGCATTTTAAACATTCTCTTCTTCTGCGGATTCTCTCACCGTCATCGGCAGAGCGTGAATCAACAACCTTGCTTTCCTCATATGAACAATATGGGCATTTCATAATAAAACTCCCTTATACTACAAATTTATTATAAAATCATTATAACATACAAAAAAATTCAAGGCAAGCAATATTTATTTACAAATTTATTACATTATCAGTAAATTATAAGGTTCTGCTTTAAATGTTGGGGTAATATTGATAAATTATGTTTTAGCAACGGTCGGGAAATTTTTGCTTGACTTATTGCAGACTTTATACTCGGACATAAAAATTTGTTCAACCTTTTTCAAAGGTTGTGGGTGTGGGCAAGCCCACAAATACTTTTCTCTTACGCAAATTTCCGATAGCCAAACAGCATGCTGTTTGGCGGCTTGAACACAACAGCGAAAGCCTTATAATGCGACAGCAACACAAAAAGCCATTCTTCTTTATTATTTAGGCTCTATAATAAATGTTGGGGTAACAAATAGAGCCTACAAAAATAATTTTAAAAAAAGTAGAGCATATTTGTCTAAAATCCGTTAAAATAGAATTGCTTAGAAACCAGAAACGGA
>NZ_JBGVJL010000026.1:0-22873 GCF_045129435.1 Ruminococcus sp.
TTTTATTTTCTAAGAGCATAATGGCAAAATAAAAACCGCCGCAAACAATACACTATGCCCCTTATGGGGATTATAGTAAAACTGTTTAGGGCAGTTTGTAGATACACTCGTCCATATCACGAATTTATATAATCTTTAAACCTGAGATATTATAGCAAAAGAAAATCAAAATGTCAACACTAAAATACAAAAATTATGCATAAAAAGAAACGCAGCTACGAAATAAATCGCAGCCACGCAAAGAAAGGCGATATTATAAATTGGTTCAGCTTTAAATGTCGGGGGATTAATAATAAATTATGGTTTGTAACGGTCAGGAAATTTTTGTCTGTATTATTACAGACTTTATATCCGAAAATAAAAATTTGGTCAACCTTTTTCAAAGGTTGTGGGTGTGGGCAAAGCCCACAATACTTTAGCCTACGCAAAATCCTGATAGCCAAACAGCTTGATGTTTGGCGGCTTTAACACAATGGCGAAAGCCTTATAATTGTGGCAGCAACACAAAAAGCCATTCTTCTTTATTAAAAAATGATACTTTTTTAAGGCTGTCGCCTGTTTTGACAAACCTTGCTTTAGCACACAAACAGCGATGCTGTTTGTGTCTTATAAATTGTAATAGGCACAACTTTTCTTGGGCTTTGCCCAAACCCACGAGCCTTTAAAAAGGCTCGACCTAAATTTTTTGTTATTTATCCGTAGTTTTCTGCTAAACCATAATTTACCCAACTATTTAAAGAACCTATAAATTATACTGACTCAAGTTTAATGCTTTCGCCGTCAGAAGTAATGTTGATTGCTGAAAGCGGAGCGGCACCAGCTTCAATCATTGCATTAGCAATCTTCTCCTCTACCTCTCGTCTGATTGTATTTCTCAAATCTCTTGCACCGCTGCTGCCGTTACAGGATTTCTTTGCAAGGTACTCACAGGCCTTATCATCAAAGGTAAATTTGATATGCTTTTCTTCCATAGTTGGCACATACTCAGAGAGCATAAGGTTCGCAATCTTTACAAAGTCATCTTCTTTAAGTGAATTGAATACAATAATTTCATCAACACGAGCGATAAATTCAGGACGAAGAAACTCAGAAAGTGCCTTCATAACCTTTTCCTTAGAAGCCTCTTCTGCTGACTTGCCAAAGCCGAGAGCATTCTCTTTATTGGCTGAACCTGCATTTGAGGTCATTATAATTACTGTGTTTTCAAAATTAACTGCTCTGCCATGTGCGTCTGTAACCTTGCCTTCGTCAAGAATCTGAAGAAGAATGTTGAGTACATCCGGATGAGCCTTTTCAATTTCATCAAAAAGGAGTACAGAGTAAGGTCTGCGTCTTACCTTTTCAGTTACCTGTCCTGCCTCGTCATAACCAACATATCCCGGAGGGGAACCGATAATCTTAGACACCGAGTGCTTTTCCATAAATTCAGACATATCAAGTCTGATTAAGGTTTCAGGAGTATCAAAAAGCTCCTGACTAAGCACCTTTACAAGCTCTGTTTTACCAACGCCTGTTGGTCCAACAAATATAAATGATGCAGGTCTGCGTCTTGGTGAAATCTGCACTCTGCTACGCTTGATAGCAGATGCAAGTACCTCAACAGCTTCGTCTTGACCGATAATTTTCTTTTTAAGTGCATCTTCAATGCCTGCAAGCTTTGCAAGTTCATTTTCTCTGATTCTTGATGCAGGAATACCTGTCCAAAGCTCAATTACAGTAGCAATATCCTCCTCTGTTACCTTTGCAATAAGAGTATCAGGGTTAATCTTTGCAAGCTCAGAATCAACTCTTGCAAGTGCGGTATTTACATTTGCAAGCTTTTCGTAGTCGATTTCCTCAGCAGTAGAAATTTCTTCTTTCTGTAAGTTAAGCTTCTGCTGTTCATCAATAAGCTTATCATGCTTTTCAAGGTCTTTGTTACGAAGGGCTGCACAAGCACAGCTTTCATCGAGCAAGTCGATTGCCTTATCCGGCAAAAAGCGATCTGTAATATATCTTTCAGAAAGCACAACTGTCTTGCGAACAATTTCATCATCAACAATTACACGATGATGATTTTCATAGTAGCTCTTAACGCCTGCAATAATGTCAATAGACTGAGCAATAGTAGGCTCTCCTACCTTTACAGGCTGAAAACGTCTTTCAAGAGCCGAATCTTTCTCTATGTATTTTCTGTATTCATTGAATGTTGTTGCACCGATAACCTGAACCTCACCTCTTGAAAGAGCAGGCTTTAAGATATTAGCGGCATTCATAGTGCCCTCGTTGTCACCTGTACCGACAAGAGTATGCACCTCATCTATGAATAAAATGATATTTCCGTTTTCCTTAACCTCGGCTACAAGTCCTTTAATACGGCTTTCAAACTGACCTCTGAACTGTGTACCGGCTACAAGAGATGCAAGGTCAAGCAAATGGATTTCTTTATTTTTTAGTCGCTGCGGCACATTGCCGTCTGCAATTCTTAAAGCAAGTCCCTCGGCAATAGCTGTTTTACCTACACCAGGTTCACCGATAAGACAAGGGTTGTTTTTAGTACGGCGAGAAAGAATCTGAATTACACGCTCAATTTCCTTATCTCTGCCAACTATATTGTCGATTTTTCCCTCTCTTGCTTTACGGGTAAGGTCTTCACAATAAAGATTAAGATGCTTTCTGTTTTTGTCTTTTTTCTCTTTCTTTTTCCCGTTTGATTTAGCTGAGCCACCGGCATCGTTTGCATTATCTGCTTTTCCGCCAAAAATATTATTGAAAAAGGCAGGGAAAGTCGGTGCACCGTGAGAGAAATCATCGTCCTCACTGCCAACTTCTTCGCCTAATTCTCCCATACTTTCAGCAAGGTTATCAGCACCAAGCTGTTCCATAAGCTGAGAAAGGTCACCATTTTCGCCCATATTTTTCATAAGAGAATCCATCTGGTCCTGTACATTTTCAAGGTCATCATCAGAAATTCCCATCTTATTTATTAAATCCTCAACCGGCTTTATGCCAAGTTCCTTTGCACATGTAAGGCAGTAGCCCTTTGTGGCATCGTCATTTGGATTGTTTGTTGAAACAAAAACGACAGCCGGTCGTTTTCCGCATCTGCTACAAAGCATAGTCTGCTCCTTTATACATAAAATTTAAGCGGTAAACCGCAGTTTTAACATCTTTTACAAAATTCAATATAAAATTCTGTTACCATATATAATATATCATAACTGAAAATTTTGCAATTCTTTTTTGTCGATTTTTCTAAAATTTTTTCTTTTATAAGATTATTGATTGATTTTTTCTGCTTTTTTTGCTTTATCTTCCTTAATCAAAGCCCTGTAAATCTTTGAATAGCGATAAAGTGCATAAAGCATAACAACCGCTGTAATAGAAAGCAGAATATCGTCAACCAGAATATTTTCGTAATTAATAACTGCCTTCATAAACACTATTATACAAACCGCAAAGTAAAATACTATTGTTGCAAGCTTGCCAAACCATTCCGCCGCCGGTGGTGTAATTCTTCTTTTTAAAAGAGAAACGCCGCCGAGCAGCATAATTACATCTTTTGCAATCAGAATAACAAGAATTGGAATTACATTCGGTGCATAAAACGCCATACAAAACATAACCGAAATTAATGTTATTTTATCGGCAATAGGGTCAAGCAGCTTTCCAAGCTGAGTCACCTGATTTAGTCTTCTTGCAAAAAATCCGTCAAGGCAGTCAGAAAGTCCTGACAAGCCTATGCAAATTGCTGCATACAAATATTTTTCACTTAAAAACAAAATAACAAACGGTACTACAAGCACAAATCTGAAATATGTAAGCAGGTTTGGTACTGTCCATAAATCCGCTTTACTTGTAAGTATTTTTTTGTTTTCGTTATCCATTTTCATTCCCCTTTATTAAATCAGCGTTTGAAAATTGAGAAAGCAATTCCACTTATTCCCTCATTCAGCGTTGCCGGTGAATCTAAATAGCTAAGTATCATAGAAAGCAATCCGAGAATAATAATTGCAATAACCACACCTTCAGCAGCACCGAAAATGCCGCCAAGTACTCTGTTTATTGGACTTATTACAGGCAACTCAAATACTTTATTAACAAGCTTGATTATTAATTTAAAAATTATAACGAGCAATATAAACATTATTATTGCTATAAAAAATGAGAATATACCTGTTACAATCGGCTTTACAAAGCTGTCTGTAAGTTGAATTGCCGATATCTTTGCAGAAGCTGTTGTGCCTACAAAGCAATCTACAAGTCTTTGTTCATCAAAGCCGAAAACATTACAGAAAAACGATACTATAGAAGATACCCAGCCTGGCAAATCACCCAGGGCGGTATTTACTGAAATTTCAGTATTGGCAACTGCGGTATTCAGCTTTGAAATCAAGTCATTTCTTACAAAAGAATCAAATATCCAACCTGCTATAACGCTTGAAAAAACATTAGCAAGTATGCAAGACGCTACAAGAGCAGCTATATTCATAATTGCCTTTGCAAAGCCTCGCACAGCACCGCTGATAATAAATATTATTATAACAGCAAGAAATATTAAGTCAAGTACCATATAATACCTTCTTTATGCGTTATCGTCAGTAGAAACATTTTTTGTTGTTACCGGCTCTGTTGTATTTTGCTCAGTGGCTACCTGTTCACTTGCCACTTGATTTTTACTGAGTTCAACAAATCTTATTTGATTTACACTAAGCACATACGCTGTTGTGTCTGATGAAAGAATAATATTCTTTGAACCGGCACCTGTTTCCGAAGCGTAAATTTTATCGCCTCTTGTATTATAAACATTTGCTATGTTGCCGTCAAGCAAGGCAATTTTATCTTTGTAAATTGAGATAGCGTCTGCTCTACTGTCGGTTTCAATCTTATCTCTTTGTGAACCGTTTGAATCATAATTAAAAACAGTACAGCTTCTGCCGTCACCGCTTCTTGAAAGTGCAACTGCAAAAGTTGATGTATCCATATTAAAGAAATAATTAGAAAGCGTCATGGAATCATATGAGTTGGTAACAATATTCTCATCACCGTTTTTTACTACATATGAAGCGGAATTTCCCACAATGGCAACTCTGTTGTCTGTAAGATATTTTGCGGCAATAATTACATCGCCCTCAATTTTTGAAACCTGCACAGGCTCTTCCTTTGAAAAGTCGAGCAGATATACAGCTGAAACAACCTTACCGTTTTCTGTGGAAATACCACACGCAGCACAGGCTGTGCCGTTGCTGTTAAGTGTAACAGATGTTATATAATATTCAGAAAAAGAATATTTGTAAATTCTGTTGTTATCTTTATTAAATACTAAAAGTGATGAGAGATAGCCGTTGCCCTCTGTAGCTATTGCATATACGCCGTTTGAGGCTATATCGGCTGTGTAAATATCATCGTCAGTATTTGAAGCAAAGAGCTGTTTGTCAAGAGAGTTAATCTCGTAGCCTTTGCCGCCGAGATCATATGTAAGAAACATATTCTTGTTGCTTACAAGAATCGGCTTTGAATATTTAAGCTGTGTGTTAAATATATCACTTCCTGATGAATTTAAAGTGACAAACGAAGTATCTGACGCATAAGCAATGTGACCGTCCGAAAGCACAAAATTATTTGCATTAACCTCTGTACCGGTAATGGTAACAGGATAGCCGTTGCCCGCATTGCCGAGAACATCATATGTCCACCAGTTGGCTATGCTTTCAGGTGAAAGTCTGTCTCTGTTTGCAAAGGCAAACACTACAAGACCTGCCGCAAGCACAATACATACAGAAACAATTATTTTCTTGACCGCCTCAGGTGACATCTCGGTTTTTTCGAGTTCATAATCCTCAAGAGGCATATCCTCATAGCTTATAACATCACGGTCATTTTTCTTTACTTTAGTTTCGGCAAAACGATGACCTTTAGATTTTGTTTTTGTTGTTTTAGAATTGTTTTTAGATTTAGATTTTACAAATTTACCGGAAAACATTTCTGTTCACTCCTTTAGGTAAATAACCCCTTAATCGTAATTAACCCTGTTAAGATACAGGCCACAGGGCTGTGCTGTAGGGCCTGCAAATTTTCTGTCTTTTTTTTCGATTATACCCGCTATTCCGTCAACAGGTATCTTTCCCTGCTGAATCCTTAAAAGCGTGCCAACCATAATTCTTACCATATTGTAAAGGAATCCGTCAGCCTCTACCTTCATTGTCACAAGGTTTCCCTCTCTTGTAACAGAAAAAGCTTTTACTGTTCGCGTCATATCCCCTTTTTCTCTGCTGTCGAGAGTACAAAAAGATGTGAAATCGTGAGTACCGACATAAGCCTGAGCCGCCTTGTTAAGAATTTCTTCATCAAGCTTATATCTGTAGTGAAGTGCATACCCGTCAAGAAACGGATTGCGTACCTCGGTGTTCCATATTTTATAAATGTATTCCTTGCTTGTACAGCTGTACCTTGCGTGAAAATCATCAGGCACTTGCTCACAGTCAAGCACCGCAATGCTCAGCGGAAGCCAACGATTTAACGCAGCCTTTAGCCTTACCGGTGCAATCGGATGTGAGGTTTTCAGACTTATGCAGTACATATTTGCGTGAACTCCGCTGTCTGTACGACTGCAGCCCTTTAAATCAAAATCCTCGCCGATAATTTTTGTCAAGGCATTTTGAAAAGCCTCCTGAACAGTCATAGCATTGTTTTGAATCTGCCAGCCGTGAAACTGCCTGCCGTCATATGAAATTGTAAGCTTAAAATTTCTTAAAGTGCCGCAGGAATCAATATGTTGCATACTACCACTCCGCTGATTATAAGTCCGACTACTACCATTGAAACAACATCTCTCTTAACCATATGAATACTTTTCATTCTTGTTCTGCCCTCACCGCCATGGTAGCAACGGCATTCCATTGCTGTGGCAAGGTCATATGCTCTTCTGAACGAAGAAACAAAAAGCGGCACAAGAATAGGAATAAGTGCCTTGATTCGTGCAAATACATTTCCGCCCTCAAGGTCAGCACCTCTTGCCTTTTGTGCCTGCATAATCTTGTCGGTTTCCTCAAGCAGAGTAGGCACAAATCTCAGTGCAAGCGACATCATCATAGCAATTTCGTGCACAGGAAAATGAATTTTGTTAAGAGGTTTCATCAGTCTTTCTATAGCGTCTGTAAGCTCAGTAGGAGATGTTGTAAATGTAAGTGCCGAGCTTGCAAGAATAAGGCATATAATTCTTACCGTAACAAATACGGAACGGTTAATTCCGTTTACGGTTACTTTGATAATACCCCATTGCCAAATAGGGTCGCCTGTACCATAAAAAAGATTTAAAACAGATGTAACAATAACTATAAAAATAATTATCTTTAAGCTTTTAAAATAAAACTTTACCGGCACTCCGCTGAGTGCGACAATAACCGCTGTAGAAGCTGCCACAACTGCAAGGGCTGCGTAGTTAAAGGTGCAGAACACAAGCACAAGAAAAGCAATGAGCATAATAATTTTTGCTCGTGGGTCAAGCCTGTGAATAAGGCTTTTGGCAGGAAAATACTGACCAAACGCAACATCTCTAACCATTACTTTTCCTCCTTTTTAATAAGAGGAAGAAGGTAATCTACCGCTGCATCAACAGTCAGTATGCCCTGTGGCACATCTACTCCCCTTTTTCTGAGCTGTGACATAATTTTTGTAATCTGCGGAATACGCAGACCGATTTTTTCAAGCTCGTCACCTCTTGCAAAAACCTTTTGAGTTTCGTCAAACATAACAAGCTCTGATTTATTCATAACCACAATCCTGTCTGCCACCCTGGCAATGTCCTCCATACTGTGAGAAACAAGCAGAACCGTGTTCTGTCTTTCCTTATGATAACGGACAATCTGACTGAGAAGTACATCTCTGCCCATTGGGTCAAGTCCTGCTGTAGGCTCGTCAAGTACAAGCACATCGGGATCCATTGCAATAACGCCTGCAATGGCGGCTCTTCTCTTTTCACCGCCCGATAAATCAAACGGTGATTTATCCAAAAGCTCGTCCTTAATTCCCGTAAATCTTGCGGCTCTCCTAACCTCTTTATCAATTTCTTCTTCAGAAAGCCCCTTATTTGTAGGGCCAAAGGCTATATCCTTGTACACTGTTTCCTCAAAAAGCTGATATTCAGGATACTGAAATACCATACCGACCTTAAAACGGATTTTGCGTATTTCCTTTGGCTTGTCCCAAATGTCCACACTGTCAAGCAAAACTTGTCCGCTTGTCGGCTTCATAAGACCGTTAAGCATCTGTACAAGTGTTGACTTTCCTGAGCCTGTGTGACCGATAATTCCTATAAGCTCACCCTTATTTACAGAAAAGCTAACATCATTTACAGCTTTTTTTTCAAAAGGTGTGCCCATACCATAGGTATAACAAATATTTTTAAGCTCAAGGATACTCATTTCAGCACCTCCATAAGCAAATCGACACATTCTTCCGAGTCAAGCGGCATTTTGTCAATTTTCGCACCACAGCCAATAAGTCTATATACAAGCTCTGTAGCCTGCGGTACATCAAGCCTGTGCTTTTTAAGAAGTTCAACCTGAGAAAACACATCGTCAGGCGTACCCTCTGTAAGCACCTTACCGCTGTCCATAACAATGACTCTGTCGGCAAGCACAGCCTCGTCCATATAATGGGTGATAAGTACAATGGTAATGCCTTTTTCATTATTAAGCTTTAAAAGTGTTGACATAACCTCTTCTCTGCCGTTTGGGTCAAGCATTGCAGTTGGTTCGTCAAGCACAATGCAATCAGGCTGCATAGCAAGAATACCGGCTATTGCAACCCTCTGCTTCTGACCGCCCGAAAGCTTGTAGGGTGCGTCCTTACGAAATTCATACATACCCACAGCCTTTAGTGCGTCGTCAACTCTTTTTCTTATTTCAGTTGGCTCAACTCCGAGATTTTCAGGGCCAAATGCCACATCTTCCTCAACAACGCTTGCTACAAGCTGGTTGTCAGGATTTTGCAGTACTAGTCCGACTTTTTTACGAATATCAAGAGTTTTATCCTCATCGGCTGTGTCATCACCGTCAACAAATACCTTACCGCTGTCAGGCACAAGCATTGCATTAAGGTGCTTGGCAACCGTTGATTTTCCGCAGCCGTTATGTCCGAGCAAAGCAACAAACTCACCTTTATTTATTTTCATAGAAACACCGTCAACAGCATTTACTACAGGCTGTTCGTCCTCATCGGACATATAAGAAAAAACTATATTTTCAATAGAGATAAATTTCATCAATTACTTCTCCCAGATAGCTGTTGAGCCGCATGGCAAAACAAGTCCTGTATCGGTTACAGGCAGTCCGATTTCGCTGCTCGAAACCTTTCCGCCAAATTTTGTTTTGAGCAAAACTCCAAGCAGATATTCCATAACAGCAGGCGAAAGTCCTGTTGTGTAAGAATTGAGAATAAAGAAAGCAGGGTCATCAGACATAACCTGTCGGCAAAGCTCAACAAGCGGATAAAGCTGTTCCTCCAGCTTCCATACCTCACCACCCGGACCTCTGCCATATGACGGAGGATCCATAATGATACCGTCATAGCGGTTGCCTCGTCTGATTTCACGCTGAACAAACTTTGCACAATCGTCAACAAGCCACCTTACCGGCTTGTCTGCAATACCGCTCGAAACCGCATTTTCCTTTGCCCACTGTACCATACCCTTTGAAGCGTCAACATGGCATACGCTTGCACCTGCATTCATACATGCAAGAGTTGCACAACCTGTGTAGCCAAAGAGATTGAGTATTTTAAGAGGTCTGCCCTCTTTTTTTATTTTTTCAGAAGCAAAATCCCAATTTACAGCCTGCTCAGGAAAAACACCTGTGTGCTTAAAGCCCATAGGCTTTATGTTAAATGTAAGGCTGCCGTACTTTATGCTCCATTGTGACGGAATTTTTTTGTACTGCTCCCAACTGCCACCGCCTTTATTACTGCGGTGATAGCGTGCATGAGCAGAGTACCAAAGCGGATTTTTCTTTTTGGTTGACCAAATTATTTGCGGGTCGGGACGAATAAGAATAATATTGCCCCAACGCTCAAGTCGCTCTCCGTCAGAAGCGTCAATAAGCTCATAATCCTTCCAATTTTCTGATAAACGCATTATGCCAATCTTTCCCTTACTACCTGTGCTGCTTCCTCTGCCAGAGCCTGAATCTGCTCAAGATTTTCGCCTTCAAGCATTACTCTTACAAGTGGCTCTGTGCCGGAAACGCGAACTAAAATTCTGCCTGTATCACCGAGAATTTCAGTAACACGATTAATTTCTGCCTTAACTTCTTTGTCTGTATAGAACGCAAG
Source organism: Ruminococcus sp. (assembly GCF_045129435.1). Taxonomy (GTDB): domain Bacteria; phylum Bacillota; class Clostridia; order Oscillospirales; family Acutalibacteraceae; genus Ruminococcoides. Next base: position 10,309 of record NZ_JBGVJL010000026.1, read on the forward strand.
CTTGCCTTCGTTGCTAACCTTAACATTGATAAGCACCTGCGGGTAACGCTCCATAACCTTTGCAAGGTCACTGAGCTTTTCGCCTGTACGCTTCATAATTGAAAGCACCATTGCACCCGAAAGCTCACCATCACCGGTTGTTGAGTGGTCAAGGAAAATAATGTGTCCGCTCTGCTCACCGCCAATGTTGTATCCGTTCTGGAGCATTGACTCAAGCACATAGCGGTCGCCAACCTTAGTTGAAATAAAATCAATATCATTAGCTTCGCAGAATTTTGAGAAGCCCATATTTGTCATAACAGTACCTACGGCAGCGTTCTTTTTGAGCTTGCCGTTTTTCTTCATATCATTTGCACAGATTGCAATGAGGAAGTCGCCGTCAACGAGATTGCCATTTTCATCAACAGCAAGACATCTGTCAGCATCACCGTCAAAAGCAAGACCTGCACTAAGCTTATTTTTGCGTACATACTCCTGCAATTTATTTGTGTGAGTTGAACCGCAATCCTTGTTGATGTTAATTCCGTCAGGCTCACCAAAGAGCATATGAACTTTAACACCAAGCTTTGTGAAAAGCTTTTCGGCAGTTCTTGACGAAGAACCGTTTGAGCAATCAAGAGCAACCTCCATACCGCTTAAGTCTTCGCCGACAGCCGCTGCAACATGGTCGATGTAATCATCAACAGCAGACTCAAGAGTTGTAACTGTGCCGATTTCACCGTCTTTAGCTGTAGCATACGGAACAGCGTGGTCAAGAACAATTTCTTCAATTCTGTTTTCAAGGTCATCAGGAAGCTTGTAGCCCTCTGAGCTGAAAATCTTAATGCCGTTAAATTCAAATGGGTTGTGAGATGCAGAAATCATTACACCTGCATCAGCGTTATATTTTTTTACAAGATAAGCAACAGCCGGAGTAGGAACTACACCCAAAAGCTTAACATTTGCACCAACTGAGCAAAGACCTGCAATAAGTGCACCCTCAAGCATATCGCCTGAAAGTCTTGTATCTTTACCGATAAGAATTGTCGGGTGCTTAACCTCGTCATTAACAAGCACCATTGCTGCTGCTCTGCCTATATTCATTGCAAGCTCAGCTGTAAGCTCAACATTTGCTATGCCTCTTGCACCGTCTGTACCAAAAAGTCTGCCCATAATTGTTTTTCCTCCAAAATTTATTATTATGAATTTTTATCAAATAGATTAGGCTGAGTCGGCTTTGCACTTACCATACCCTTTGGAAAATCATATCCAAGATGGGTACAGGCAGCAGCCGTTATACATCTGCCTCTTGGTGTTCTGCTTAAAAAGCCGATTTGAAGTAAATACGGCTCATATACATCTTCAATAGTAACCGCTTCTTCACCGATAGCCGCCGCAAGGGTTTCAACACCCACAGGACCGCCGTTGTAAAAATTGAGTATTGCCTCAAGAAGTCGCCTGTCGTTTCTGTCAAGTCCAAGTTCGTCTATCTCAAGTCTGTCAAGTGCAAGTCTTGCGGTATCGCAAGTGATAATGCCGTCTGACATTACCTGAGCAAAGTCACGCACACGCTTTAAAAGTCTGTTTGCAATTCGTGGTGTTCCTCGTGAACGAGATGCTATTTCAAGTGCTCCGTCAGGTTCAATTTCTATACCGAGGATTCCCGCACTTCTTGTAACAATAGTTGCAAGCTCCTCAGGTGTATAAAGCTCAAGTCGCAAAATTACACCAAAGCGGTCACGCAATGGTGCGGTAAGCTGTCCTGCTCTCGTGGTAGCACCCACAAGAGTGAATTTTGGCAACGGCAAATGATAAGACGCCGCCATTTGTCCCTTACCTGTAATAATATCTATTGAAAAGTCCTCCATTGACGGATAGAGAATTTCCTCTACCGAACGGCTTAAACGATGAATTTCATCTATAAAAAGCACATCGCCCTCATTAAGGTTTGTAAGCAATGCGGCAAGGTCGCCGGGCTTTTCAATAGCAGGGCCCGAAGTGATTCTCAGTGACACTCCAAGCTCATTTGCAATAATTCCTGCAAGTGTGGTTTTACCAAGACCCGGAGGGCCATATAAAAGCACATGGTCAAGCGACTCTCCTCTAAGCTTTGCGGCTTCAATAAAAACCTTAAGATTTTCCTTTGCGGTTTCCTGTCCTATATACTCGGAAAGAGTTTTAGGTCGCAAAGGATTATCGCTCTCAATGTTATCCTCAGGAATTTCCGATGTATCAAGTATTCTGTTTTCAAAGTCAAATTCATCCGAAAACTCAGGCTTGCTCATTTATCATTTTCTTCCCATCTGTTTTAATGTCATAGCTATAAGCTGTTCTACCGGCAAGCTTGCGTCAAAACTTGCAAGAACAGGCGAAACATCTGCCGGTGTGTAACCGAGTACTCCAAGTGCCTCAATAGCCTTTGGAATATTTCCGCTGACTGCCTGTGGCATCTGCACCGCACCCGACTGCGGCTGTTCCGATTTTGCCAGCTTGTCCTTAAGCTCAAGTATAATACGCTGGGCAATTTTTTTACCAATGCCCTGTGCTCTTGTAATTGTTTTTATATCGTCGGTAGCTATTGCCATTGCAACCTGCTCTGCCGTAAGTTCAGACAATATAGAAAGACCTGCCTTAGGGCCGACTCCGCTTACACTAATCAGCGTCTTAAAGGTTGCAAGCTCGTTTTGCGTTGCAAAGCCAAATAAATCTACTGCGTCTTCACGCACATTAAGGTAAGTATAAAGTGTTACCTCTGTGTTTAGTTTTAATGTTCTGAGGGTGTTTGATGTAGTCTGACAAAGATATCCCACACCGCCGCATTCAACTACTGCGGTCGAACTTTCTGTATGTATAAGCTTTCCTCTTACGGAATATATCATCAGTCTATCCCCTTTCAAACATTGATCTTCTGAGTGCAGAGCCTGCCGCCTGTGCATGACAGATTGCTATTGCAAGTGCGTCTGCGGTATCGTCCGGCTTTGGCACTTCTTTAAGGTGCAAAAGTCTGCGTGTCATTTCCATTACCTGTGGCTTTTTTGCTTTGCCATAGCCTGTAACAGCGGTTTTTACTTGCAGTGGTGTATATTCGTAAATCGGAATTTTCAGCTTTTGTGCCGCAAGCAAAATAACTCCCCTTGCCTCTGCAACCATAATTGCTGTTTTCTGATTATTCTGAAAATACAGTTTTTCAATCGCAAGGGCATCAGGACGGGAACGGTTGAGTACATTAAAAATTTCATCATAAATATACTCAAGTCTTAGATTAAAATCCATTCCTGCCTGAGTTTCAACCGCACCAAAGCCAAGTGCCTTATAGGTGTTTGATTTAAAACTGATTGCACCCCAACCAACTATTGCATATCCGGGGTCAATCCCGAAAATTACCAAGGCACTACCTCCAAAAATCATAGTATCGGCATTTTAGCCTATACTATCGCATAATAATTAGCATTATATCACAAAACAATCTATTTATCAATAAAAATGCTCCTTTATTTAAAAAATACTAATTATTTTTCTTCCTGTTTTTCTATTTCAATTTCCTTTCCGCAATAATCAAGCACAAGCTTACTTCCGTTTACAGTATAATTAAAGCTGTAGCTCTGCTTAAACTCTTGATTGAATATAATAAAACAGCTTTCATCAATAGCGTAAAGACCGTTTATTGTTATCTCATCTTCACCCGATTTTAAAGTTAATTTTGCTGTATTATCATTAAACTCAAGACTTACCTCAGCACCACCCTTTAGCTCACCATGCCACTTTTCGCTTGTAAGCTCATAGCTTTGACCCGATGTATCTGCCGTACATGAGCAGAAAGTAAGGCAAATCACACATAAAACAAATACAAATAGTTTTTTCATAAGCACTTCTCCTCTCCTACAAAATATATTACAAAAAATATTTTTATATGACAGCCTTACAATTTTGATATTTTTCTTGAAAAGCATTATCTGTTTATGCTATAGTATATTTATATGCACATAAAAACATGGAGGGATAACTTTGCAGTACGAATATACCGAGCCACAAAAGATTTTTGAAGAAAACGGAGAGGTAATGTGTGCCGGCTGGGCAAAAAAGCCTTGTTTTATTTATAACAACGAACAAAGCCGTCAGGCAAAGCATATAAAAGAAAGTGTAAGCTACTTTTTAAGCACAGGTGAGGTTTCACTTTTTATAGGTATGGAAAACTCCGGACTTGACTTTTACATAAAGATTGCACTTGCAAATCTGAAAAACGGAAATGTTATTTCTGATTACGCTTATAAAAAACAGCTTCTCGGCAAAACCGAATTGCTTGAAAATAAGGAAAACGGACAGATTGTATTTTCTGACAAGCGTATTGAATTTGCAATAGTAAAAGTTAAAAATGAACGCACTATCAAGTGCAACTTCTTTGACTTTGGCGACAAGGCAGATTTAAGCTTTGAATTTAATATTGACAGCAAAAGCGGTGATATTCTTGAGCAGGTAGCACCTTTTGAGCGTGACAGAAAATACTTTTATTACAAACGCTTTATGCCTGTATTCAGTGCAACCGGCTCTATAAAGGTAGGTAAATCAGAATACAACCTCAAGCCTGAAAACAGCTCTGTTTACATTGACTCTACCAGTTATTCAAAGCCAAGATTACACAGCTATCAGCGACTTTCCGCCGACTATATGCGAGGTGACAACCGCTTTTCACTCTGCCTTGCCAGCAGAATCGGCGACAACCGCAACGGCAGTGAGAACAGCTTTTTCCTTAATGGCGAGATGAACAAGCTTTATAAAATTGAGGTTAAAAACAATGACGGCAGAATTGACCGTCCGTGGTATTTCAAGGGCGGAATTGAAGCAGTTGACATAACATTTAAACCAAACAAAATTAACGATAAGGCAATGGTAACTCAGATGGGCAACACTTCTGTAACCTTTGGCGTCTTATTTGGCAAACTTAAGCGTTATGATTATGATGCACCGCTTGTACTCGACAATATTCCTGCACATATGGTATTCAGCGAATTTTAATACATCTAAGCAACACAAAACACCCCTGACCGTATTTATACATACAATCAGGGGTGTTGATTTTTTATCTTATGTTTTTCTTATTATCTTCAGACTCGTCCTTTGTAAACCTTGCAAAAATTGCAATAGTTGTAAGGAAAGATACAAGCAGGTAAATAAGAATGGAAAGAATTGCACCAAGACTCATTGCAACACCTGCAATAGCAAGAATAGATACAATGCCTGCCACACAGCATAAAAGCGAAACTATGTTTTTCATATTTCTTTCTCTGTCAAAAAGGCAGAAGAAAAATCCGACAACAGGAATAATAATCAAAATAGGTGTGTACATTACATAATTTAAAAACGCACCGCCAAGCTCACCGTTTGCACTGCCGCCGATAAATGACATCAAGTCAAGTACAGAGTAAGAAAAAAACTTTCCGTCTGAGGTTGCACCCTGTATATAAGGCATTGAGCATAATAAAACTAATATAGCATAAAAAATACATTGTGCAATTCTAAAGCGTTTTCTTGTTTTGTTTTCGGGAATTTTAAGCATTTATATCCTCCAGAATATTGAGTATTCAAAACACAAAATAACGAATATCTCAAATTATTGTTATAAAAATAATTATAACACATAATTTTCAGTTGCACAATAGACAATTTTGTGATATACTTAAATCAGTTTTGTACAAAGTTCTACAAAACAGAACTGAAAGGAGCATTTTTATGAGCTATATTAACGAATCAGTAATTTACAATATATATCCTCTTGGCTGGTGTGGAGCACCAAAACATAATGACGGACAGCTTGTTTACCGACTCGACAAAATCTACGATTGGATTCCTCATTTCAAAAAAATGAGCATTAACTGCATCATTTTCAACCCGCTTTTTGAAAGCAGTTACCATGGTTATGATACCATTGACTACAAAAAGGTTGACTGCCGTCTTGGTGATAATGAATCCTTTAAAAAGATTTGCAAAACCTTGCACGAAAACGGTATTAAAATTATGCTTGACGGTGTATTTAACCATGTTGGCAGAGATTTCTTTGCATTTAAAGATGTACAGCAGAATTTACAAAATTCACAGTATTGCGGTTGGTTCCAAAACCTTGGCTTCTGGGGCTCAAGTCCAAAGGGCGATCCGTTCACCTACGAAGGTTGGGCAGGTCATTATGACCTTGTAAAGCTTAATTTACAAAATCAGGATGTAGTAAACTATCTGCTCGGTGCTGCTGAATTTTGGATTGATGAATTTGACATTGACGGACTTCGTCTTGACGCTGCCGATGTTATTGACATTGAATTTTTCAAAAAATTAAGACACACCTGCAAGTCCAAAAAGCCTGATTTTTGGCTTTATGGCGAGCTTACACACGGTGATTACAACCGTTGGGCAAACAGTGAAACTCTTGATTCTGCCACAAACTATGAGTGTTACAAGGGTATTTACTCAAGCCACAACGACCACAACTATTTTGAAATTGCACATTCTCTTAACCGTCAGTTTGCAAACGGCGGTATCTACAGAAATATTTACACCTACAACTTTGTTGATAACCACGATGTAAACAGAGTTGCAAGCTCATTAAAGGATAAAAATCACCTTAATAATGTTTACACTCTTATGTACACAATGCCGGGCGTACCGTCAATTTACTACGGAAGTGAATACGGCATTGAGGGTATGAGAACCAATCACAGCGACTATGAGCTTCGCCCTTGTCTTGACCTTGACAACATTCCAAACCCTAACTATCAGCTGTTTAACCACATTGTAAAGCTTGGCAAGGTAAGACTTGCACTTGAGGCTTTAAAGTACGGTGACTTTGCAAATGTAAAGATTATGAATGAAAAGCTTGTTTATAAGAGATGGACAGACAATCAGACTGTTTTTGTTGCATTTAACCTTACAGACCATGATGAGTGGATTGACTTTGACACAGGCTGCAACGCAAAACTTACAGATGTTTTAAATGACAATGAGGTAATTGATGTAAACGGCTACTACAAGCTTGAAATGAAACCGTATTCTTCAAGAATCCTTGTTGTAAATGACGGCAGCTTTAAGGTGGATTTCTCTGATAATTCTGCAAATGAAATTACAAAGCCTGCCGAAAAAGCAGAAACAGTTGAACCTGAAACAGAGGAGGAGAATTTTTACATCGAGGTAAAGCCCGGCAGATACAGACATTTCAAGGGCAACGAATACGAGGTAATAGGCACTGCTCTCCACAGCGAAACAGGCGAAAAGCTCGTGGTTTACAAGGCTCTCTACGATGACGGCGGACTCTGGGTAAGACCTTACGATATGTTTAAGGAAATAATCGAAAAGGACGGCAAAAGGATACAGAGATTTACACCGATTGACTGAATTTTGTAAAAAGTATAAGGCAGCAGCTCAATTATGAGTTACTGCCTTATTTTTACTGTTTTTTTGTTCTCAAGGTTCACACCGAATTTTCTGCACATAATCCATAATCTGATTTAATGAACTGTAATCTACAAAATCAACCTTTGAATTATATGTATCAATCATCGCCCTTACCTCAGCTGTTTTCTTATCTTCGGGGAGATTTTTTGCCTTGTTATATAAGAGAGTCATCATTGTTCTGTGTTTAAAATTCAATTTTTCATAGTCAATACCGCCCCTTAAATGAAAAACGGCAGTGTTTTTCAGGATATTCTCAGGCACTTGTCTGCTTATGGATTTACTTATGCTGTCAGTGTTTTCCTTATCGGTCACATCAGCCAATCCAACCGTAACAATAACAAGCCTTTGATTACCGTTCAATGCCTTTATAGTATTTTTCAGTCCTTTTACACCTCCGGCATATAAGCCGCCAAAGTGTATTATCAGGTCATACTCTGATAAATTTTTAATATCCTTATAGTTGACAACCGGTATCTTAGTCATTTCCGAGAATTTTTCTGCATACCTTTTTGTTGTACCGTAATGACTGCCATAAATAATCACGCTGTTCATACTATTTTCCCCCACAAAAATCCAAATAATTCTTTACAATACTTTCTAAAAGGACAGCCGTATGACTGCCCTTTTATTTAAACCGTCACTTCAGTTCAACAATGGTTACGCCGTCCTCGCCCTCTCCGAATACGCCGAGTCGGTAGCTTTTTACTGCCTTGTGTGTTCTGAGGAAAGACGAAATCTCCCGTCTTAACACACCCGTACCCTTACCGTGGATAATAGTCAGCTGATTTATATTCATCAGTACGGCATTGTCGATTGCCTTGTCAACAATCATAACTGCGTCAAAGGCAGTTTCACCACGAACATCTACCTCTGTTGTCGGTCTGACATCAAGCGTGCTGTGGACATTTCTCTTTGCTGAATACTGCGGTGGCTGCTGCTTTTTCTCTTTTATAAGTCTTAGATTATCAATGTTTACTCTTGTTTTGATAATTCCTGCCTGCACAAGCACCATTCCGTCCTTTGTTGGTGGTGCGAGTACGGTTGCGTTTTTATCAATATCAAAAATAAGCACGCTGTCGCCCACCTTGAGCGGTCTTGGCAGCTTATATTTTTCACCCTCTGACTGCTTTTTAACTACAGGGTCGGCATTGGTTTCCATTGTATTGAGACTCTTTTTAAGCTTTGCACGAGCCTCGGCAGACATATCCTTAGCTTTTCGTGCCTTATCAAGTTCTTCCACCAAAGCGTCAGCCTGTGCCCTTGTCCTTGAAATAATTCGTTGTGCCTCCTGCTTTGCTCTCTCAATTTCACGCTCTGCATTCTCCTTGGCTCTGCGAATTTCATTTTCAGCCTTCTGCTTTTCTGTGTTAGCCTTTGCGGTAAGGCGGTTTGCATTTTCAATCTGCTTTTCAAGGCTTTGTCTGCGTTTTTCAAGAGTACCTACAACATCTTCAAACTGTCGGCTTTCGCTTGAAACAAGCTCCTTTGCCCTCTCAACAATTTCATCGTCCATACCCAGTCTTTTGGAAATTGCAAAGGCATTACTTTTGCCGGGCACACCAATCAAAAGTCTGTAGGTTGGTCGCAAAGTTGTAACATCAAATTCACAACAAGCATTTTCCACACCCTCTGTACGCAAAGCGTATTCCTTTAATTCGGCATAGTGGGTTGTACTTGCAATTTTTGCGTGCTTATCTCTTATTTTTTCAAGAATGGCAATAGCAAGTGCCGCACCCTCTACAGGGTCTGTACCTGCACCAAGCTCATCTATCAGCACAAGTGAACCTGCGTTTGCAAGCTTAATAATCTGAATTATATTTGTCATATGTGCCGAAAATGTAGAAAGCGACTGCTCAATACTCTGCTCATCGCCAATATCAACAAGTACCCTGCGGAATACCGAAAGCTCGCTGTTGTCGGCACACGGCACAAGAAGTCCACACATAGCCATAAGTGTGAGAAGTCCGAGTGTTTTTAGCGTAACAGTTTTACCGCCTGTGTTCGGACCTGTGATCACAAGTGTATCAAAACTCTTTCCGAGAACTATATCAACAGGCACAACCTTGTCTTTGTCAATTATAGGATGCCTTGCCTGCTTTAAATCAACAATTCCCCTATCGTTCATAATCGGCATTGACGCTCTCATATTATATGCAAGATTTGCCTTTGCAAATACAAAATTAAGAATTGCAAGATTTTTGTAGCTTGCTATAATTGCATCTGCAAAATCACCTGCATTTGCGGAAAGCTCAAACAAAATTCTCTCGATTTCGTCCTCTTCCTTTGAGCGTAAAAGCTTAATATCATTATTCGCCTGCACAACGCCCATAGGCTCAATAAATACCGTAGCACCGCTTGCCGATGTATCGTGCACAAGACCGGGCACATTACCCCTGCATTCACTTCTTACAGGCACAACATATCTGCCGTCACGCTGAGTAACAATAGCGTCCTGCAAATACTTTAAATATTGTGTGCTGTGAATAATCTTGTCAAGCACTTCCCTTGCCTTTGATGAGGCAGTACGAATTTTTCTTCTGATGTCGGCAAGAGTTGAGCTTGCTTTATCTGAAATCTCGTCCTCGCTGATTATAGCGTTTGTAATTTTCTCTTCGAGAAATTTATTAGACACAAGACCGCTGAAATAGCCGTCAAGTGAAGTTTCTGTTGATGCAAACTTAGAATGCCATTCCTTAACAGAACGGATAATTCTGAGGGTTTCGGCAATCTGTAAAAGTTCACCTGTTGAAAGGCAACCGCCTGCCTCTGCCCTACGCAAAGCGTTAGCACAATTTTTTGCACCGCCAAATGACGGTGTACCGTATTTTCCGCTTAAAACAACTGCATCATCGGTTTGTTTAAGCGTTTTTTTAACCTTTTCAAGTTCAAATTGCGGCTCAAGCGACAATGCCATTTCTTTTGCATCGTCAATACTTGTCTGAGCCGCAAGCATATTCAAAATCTTGTCAAGTTCAAGTGTTTTGTAATGTCTGTTCATATTATCATACCTAAAAATTTAACTGATTGTTTTATAAAAAGTAAGTGTTGAAAAATCCTTTTCAAACATATATTTTAAATAATTTTCGCTTGCCTCATTAAGCATATCAAGATCGCCTTCGGGCAGTGCAAAAGAAAAAAGCTTGTCATCATCTGCATAAATTGTATGTCTTAAAGCTGTCAGCGATGACGGATTGAGCAAAATTTTCATTTCACCGTTTTCATGGTGGCACCCTTCACATTCTATAGCACCGCTTCTCGGCAAAAACAGCATATTGTTGCATGAATATTCACCGCATACTCTGCACATTCTGAGATCCGGCATATATCCCGCAAGGCTTGCAAGTCGCATTTCAAGGCAAGGCTTTATAAGCTTTGCAGAGCGTTTATTTTCCGACAAAAGATATAGCGAATTTAAAATCAATCTTAAAAATTCCTCAGAATTTTGTTCACGAGGACAAATTGTAATTGCAAGTTCACAAAAATACTGTGCAAGGCAGGTTTTCACAACATCTCCTCTGAGTTTTGAGAAAATTCTCTCAGGAATAGCATCACCGATTATGTAGCTCTCCCGACCTTTATACACGGTAAGTCGGGAGTATGTGAGTAACGAAGTAGCCGCACACTTTTGATTTTTAATATTTTTTGCACCACGAACAAAGGCCTTGATAATGCCGTTTGTAGCAGTAAGAGCGTGAACAAGCTTGTCCTGTTCACCTATATTTTGCTCTTTCACTATCAGCCCCATCGTCTGGAATTTCATCGGTTTCCTCCCTGAGAATTGTATCTGCACCCAAATCTTTGGTATCCTGAATACTTTTATACCTTAAATAATCGAGCACATTGCCTGTTGTAAAAAATGCGTTCCACATATACCATTCATCCATAAAAACACCTCCGATTGTAGTGTTTCACAAATGAACGAATTTATATTATGGAAATTATTACAACTGACTGTTTTTCATATTTTTCTCATAAAAAACAATAGTCATATTGTCATGCAATTGTTCTTCTCTGCCTGTTTTTGAATATCCGAGTTTTTCATACAAATAGCATAATTTTTTCTCTTGCTTTATTGTATCAAGCGTAAAGTGACTGATATATTTATAAGTTTCTTCAATGCACTTCACAGCAAGTTGAGCATAACCGCAATTTTGAAATTGCGGAAGTATAAACAAAGGTGAAATTCGTCTTGTATTATCGTCAATTTCAACTATTCGTACAGCACCGATTTTTTCATCATCATTCATAATAAAATAATATTTCGTAAACGGCTGCCGAAATTTATTTTGTATTACTTCCACCGTTTCACAAGCAGGGTTCGTATCATAATCACGATACCTTGTTAAAATATCATCGAATGCCGATTTCTGCATATTGCAAATTTCTCGGCAATCTTCAAAATTTGCCGATTTTATATAAATACTCATCAATCAAAATTACTCTCGTCAAAGCCAAAGTTCTGCAAAAGCTGAGCACGGTTTCTCCAGTCCTCTTTTACTTTTATCCACACCTGCAAAAATACCTTGCAGTCAAAAAATCTTTCCATATCCTGCCTTGCAAAGGTGCTGATTTTTTTGAGCATTGCACCGTTTTTGCCGATAAGAATACGCTTATGCGACTCTTTTTCGCAGAAAATTGTAGCGTCAATGTCAAGTATGCCGTTCTCCCTTGTTTTCATCTTTTCAATAACAACGGCTGTACCGTGCGGAATTTCGGCATTGCAAAGTCTTAAAATTTTCTCTCTGATAATTTCAGAGGCAATAACTCTTTCAGGTTGGTCTGTAAGAGTATCGTCTTCAAAGAAATGACCGCCCTCGCTTGCCTGATTTTTGAGTTCCTCAAGCAATTCGTTCATACCGTTGCCGTCACTTGCGCTGACAGGTACAATAGCCTCAAAATCATAGAGTTTGCTATACTCAAGAATTTGTTTCATAAGTATTTCTTTATCCTTAATCATATCAATTTTATTGATAACAAGGATTGCAGGCATACCGAGAGCCTTAAATTTATCAATAAAATCAAGTTCAGTCTGCACAGGGCTTTTGTCTGCCTCAACAACGAGCATACAGCAATCAACACCGCCTACCGATTCGTTTACAGAACGAACCATATATTTGCCGAGTGAATTTTTCGGCTTGTGCATACCCGG
>NZ_JBGVJL010000027.1:0-7751 GCF_045129435.1 Ruminococcus sp.
TATGCGTTGCAATTTTGATTTTAGTTAGCTTTTTCTTTACAAAAAGGCTTGTTAATCATATTATGATACCTGTTACATTATTAGAAAAAGGTGCGAATAGAATTCAGGAAAATGTACTTACAGAAAAAATAGTTTACAACGGTGATAAAGAGTTTGAGAATATTTGCAATACTTTTAACACAATGCAAGAACATATTTTGAGCGAGCAAGAGAAAAATAAGAAATATGAGCAGGCAAGAACTGAAATGATTGCAGGAATTTCTCACGATTTAAAAACACCTCTTACAGCTATAAAAGGTACAATTAAAAGTTTGATTGACGGAGTAGTTACCACTCCTGAGCAAGAAGAAAAATTCTTGAAAACAGCGTACAGAAGAACTAACGATATGGACGCTTTGCTTAACCAATTATTTTATTTGTCAAAGCTTGAAACCGGTAATATGCCGTTAAATTTAACAAAAACTGATTTAAAATCTTTTATTAAGAATTATGTAGATAATCTGAATGCAAATTTATTTGATGAACAGATTGAAGCCATAACACATATTGATTGCGAAGAGTGTATAACTTATATTGATTCTGAGCTGTTTAAGCGTGTGTTAGATAATCTGACTGAAAACAGTAAAAAATATTGCAATGCAAGTCCTATTAAAATTGAAATTACATTAAAACAAAAAGATAATAATTTGTTAATCGGTTTTTCTGACAATGGTATCGGCGTATCCGAAGATAAAATTACTCATATTTTTGATGAGTTTTACAGAGCTGATGAGTCACGCAATGTATGTAAAGGTAATGGTCTTGGGCTTTATATTGTTAAAAAAATAGTTGAATCAATGCAAGGTAAGGTCTATGCAAAAAACGAGAATGGTTTATCAATATATATTGAATTGCCGAAAGCGAGGAATTAAATGGCTGACAGTAAAAAAATACTTATCATAGAAGATGATGAGGACATAAGTATGATAGAAGAAGCCTATCTGCAATCCGCCGGCTTTCAAACAAAAATTATGCCTGACGGCAAAGCAATTCTCGATATTTTAAAATCGGAAAATATTAGTCTTATTTTACTCGATTTAATGCTGCCAGGCAAAAACGGTTATGAGATATGTAAAGAAATAAGAGATAAAACCGATATTCCTATTATTATGGTAACTGCAAGAACTGAGTCGGTAGATAAAATCAGAGGACTTGGACTTGGAGCAGATGATTATATTTCAAAGCCTTTTGATCCGGCTGAATTGGTTGCAAGAGTAAATGCTAATTTAAGACAATATGACAGACTTACTAAACCAGCATCGGCAAATGACAGTAAGCAAGAAGAAATTCAGATAAAAGATTTAAGAATTTTACCAAATAGTTGGAAAGTTTATAAGGGTGACAAGGAAATAAAACTTCCCAACAAGGAATTTGAGCTTTTAAAATATCTTGCGGTAAATCCCAATATAGTTTTTTCTAAGGAACAATTATTTGAAAAAATTTGGGGACTTGATTACATAGGCGACAGTGCAACTGTTATGGTTCATATTAACCGTATTCGTGACAAAATCGAGGATGATAGCAAAAGCCCGCAAATACTTGAAACTGTTTGGGGTGCCGGCTACAGGCTGAATAAGTAAAAAGTTTAGAATTTGTTTAGAAATATACCTCCTGTTTGTTTAATTGTAAATGTTAAAATGCAATTAAAACAAACAGGAGGTTTTTATATGATAAAGGAAGGAATCAACGGATTTTGTATGGCTTTGGCTGATAGTGTGCCCGGAGTTTCGGGAGGTACAGTAGCTTTTATTATGGGCTTTTACGATAATTTTATTAACTCTATTCATAACATTGTTTTTGGAAAATTGAACGAGAAAAAAACCGCATTGCTATATCTTCTAAAACTCGGTGTTGGTTGGGCAATAGGAATGTTGTTGGCAGTAGTTATTTTGTCATCTCTTTTTGACAGTCAAATTTATATTGTCAGCTCTCTGTTTATCGGCTTTATTGCAGGTGCAATTCCGCTCATTATCATTGAAGAAAAAGAAAGCTTCAAAAGCTTTGGTAAAGGTATTATATTTGCTATTCTGGGGATTGCTATTGTAGCCGGTATTACTTTTATGAATAGTCAGGTTGGTACCACAACAATGAATCTTAACAGCTTTTCACCTTTATTAGGAGTTAAGTTATTTTTGATCGGTATGTGTGCAATTTCCGCAATGTTTTTACCGGGTATTTCAGGTTCGACTTTACTTTTGATTTTTGGTGCTTATATTCCTGTAATTACGGCGGTAAGAGGAATTATAGGATTAGATTTTTCATATTTGCCTGCTATTCTCTGCTTTGGATTAGGAATTATCGTTGGTGCGGTTACTGTAGTAAAAGGTATTAAAATCTGTCTTGAAAAATTCAGAGTTCAGTCTTTATATGCGATTTTAGGAATGATGATAGGCTCATTTTATGCTATCATTCAGGGACCGACTACATTGGATTTGCCGAAAGAGGCTATAAATTTCAGTAATTTTAATTTTATTGCCTGCGTAATAGGACTTGCACTTGTAATAGGAATGTATAAGATAAAGGAAAGAAGTAAGAAAAATGGAATTTGAATTTAAAATACTTGATTTCTTACAAAGTATAAGAATACCGATATTAGATACAACAATGTGCTTTGTTACAAAGCTTGGAAACTGGGGAATAGTGTGGATTGCTCTTGCCGTTGTGCTGCTGATAATACCAAAAACAAGAAAATCAGGATTAATAGTATTAGTCGCCTTAATAGTTGATATTTTCCTTTGTGATTTAGTCATGAAAAATTTATTTGTAAGACTTAGACCGTGCGATATAAACGCAACAGTACAGCTATTAATTCCACGACCTGATGGATATTCTTTTCCGTCAGGACATACGTCGTCTTCGTTTGCAGCGGTTACTGCGTTGTTTTTGGCAGGTGAAAAGAAAATTTGGATACCTGCCTTTGTGCTTGCTATTCTGATTGGCTTTTCAAGAATGTATTTATATGTACATTTTCCAACAGATGTTCTTGCAGGCATAGCAGTGGGAATATTGTCGGGAATAATAGGTAAGTTTTTTGTAAATAAGTTTGCTCAGCTACGAACTTTAAAACTTAATAAAAGTGAAAATTAAGTAAATAGAAAACCTGCACTTCATATGGAGTGCAGGTTTGTTTGTGTAATATAAAATTAATTAGGAATTAAACCTCAGCAATTACTTCTACTTCTACGAGTACATCCTTAGGAAGCTGCTTTACAGCTACACAAGAACGAGCAGGTTTTTCTGTGAAATACTTGCCATATACAGCATTGAATGCAGCAAAATCATTCATATCCTTTAAGAAACAAACTGTTTTTACAGCCTTTTCAAGTGAGCTGCCGGAAGCCTCAAGAACATTTTTAAGGTTTGTGCATACCTGCTCAGTCTGAGCCTCAATTGTTGTAGCCTCAACATTACCGCTTGCAGGGTTAATTGCAATCTGACCTGATGTGAATACAAGACCGTTTACAACAACAGCCTGCGAGTATGGACCAATAGCATCAGGAGCATTTTTTGTATAGATTTTTTCCATGATAAATTCCTCCGTATATTATACAAGCTTAAAGCCTGCGTTAGTAAGTGCTTCTGTAATTTCTTTTACATGGTCAAAGTTTCTTGTTTCAAGCACAATTCTAAGATAGCAGCCGTTAATATCTGTACCTTCGCTTGCACGCTCGTGGTGGATAGAAATAACATTACCACCCTTATCGGCAATAATATCTGCAACCTGCTTGAGCTGACCAGGCTTATCCTGAAGTTCAATGCAGAGTGTCTGTGATCTGCCGGATCTTAAAAGACCACGCTTAATTACTCTTGAAAGAATTGTAACATCAATATTACCGCCTGAAATTACGCAAACAACCTTTTTGCCCTTAACAGGAAGTTTGTTAAACATTACCGCTGCAAGCGGAGCAGCACCGGCACCTTCAGCAATCATTTTCTGAGTTTCAATAAGCTTTAAAATTGCAGATGAAATTTCATCATCGGTAACAGTTACAACATCGTCAACATATTTCTGTACATATTCAAAAGTATGCTCACCCGGAGCCTTTACCTGAATACCGTCAGCAACAGTAGAAACCTTGTCAAGATGAACAGGTTTGCCCTGTTTGATTGATTCATACATTGAAGGAGCACCCTCTGCCTGAACACCGTAAACTTTGATGTTAGGGTTAAGGCTTTTAATTGCACAGGCAACGCCGGAGATAAGTCCGCCACCGCCGATAGCACATACTACTGCATCTGCATCAGGCAGTTCTTCAAGAATTTCAATGCCGATAGTACCCTGACCTGCAATTACATTTTCATCATCAAAAGGATGAATGAAAGTATAGTTATGTTCATCACGAAGCTCACAAGCCTTGTTATAGGCATCATCATATACACCCGGTACCATACAAACCTCTGCACCGTAACCTTTGGTAGCCTCGACTTTAGAGATTGGAGCACCGTCAGGCAAGCAGATAAGTGACTTAATACCGTACTTTGTAGCGGCAAGTGCAACGCCCTGAGCGTGATTACCGGCAGAGCAAGCAATAACGCCACGCTTCTTTTCTTCTTCTGTGAGCTGAGAAATTTTATATCCCGAGCCTCTTACCTTAAATGAACCTGTAATCTGAAGATTTTCAGGCTTGAGGTAAATTTCGCAATCATCGCTGATAGCGGAAGCTTTAACGAGCGGGGTAGGGATAACTACATCCTTTAATACATAAGATGCGTGATAGATTTTATCAAGTGTAACCATATAAATCTCCTCTTTCACTCTTGTTACCTTATAATTATAAATCAGAATTCGTTCAAAAACAAGTTTTTTTGCAATATTCTTCAAAAAATATTGCATATTTCTGCAGTGACAATTAAGAATAATCACATAAAAGAAAGTTTGGCACATCATTATTGCTTTTTGATGTGCCAAACGATAAAATTATGCTTATTCTGTTTTTATATTTTCAAGCTCAAGCTCTTCATTTTGTTCATTTTCTTTTATAGCGTCATCAATTTTCTTGCCTTTTGTAAGGTATGAGAATGGTGCTGAAATAATGATTGCACCGTAGTATGTAATGAATCTCCACAAAAGAATTGCAGGCTTGATTTTGTTTGCGTCACCAATAACAAAGAATGGACCAAAGTACATTGTAAATGCAAGCTCAGCACCGCCTGACGCCCCCGGTAGTGGGACAAGATTAGATGTAAAGAGTACAAAAGACTGAATACAAACTGCGTCAAGAAAATTAAGCGGAGTTTGATTATTTGCTACAGCAATGCTGTGCATATCAAACGAAAGATAAACAAAGTAGGGAACAGATAAAATTGCGATTACCTGCAAAGCTACAAGTCCGTAAAGCAAGAACATACGCTTTTTGTTTTCGTAAAGCATTTTGCTGCCTGTATGGAAAAGCTCTACTTGTTCTTTAAGTGATTTTACCTTTTTATCAGGATTTTTAATAAACTTGAATTTGTGTAAAATTTTATCCACAAGCTTAATAATTTTACCTGTCATCTTCGGACTGAATGATACAACTAAAAACAATACTGTAACTACTGTCTGGGTTAAAAATCCAAGTGCAATAAATAAAGTTGACCAGATATTTGTAAATGCTGATTTAAAGTAATCAAATTTAATAATAATTGCGAGAATACTGAACACGCCTGTTACAATCTGATAATACACAAATTTTTGTGTCATACAAGCTGAGCCAAAGCCAACGCCAACCTTCATTTTAGAAAGCAAGTAAAGCTGCATTGGCTGTCCACCTGTATTTGACGGTGTGACAGCTCCAAAGAATACACCTACAAGTGCTACTTTGAGTGAATCTATAAATCTGAAATCAGGATACTGCGTTCTTATTAGTATTTGAGTTACTATGGTGTCGATTATTATGTTCATATCAAAAGCAATCAAACCGACAATTATCCAACCCCAGGAAAAGCCATCAGGTGAAGACAGCAAGTCAATCATTCCGTTTTCAGAAACGCAAAAGAAAACAATAAGGTAAAAAGTGATGCCAAGAACCAATATATTAAAAATAAGCTTACCGCTTATTCTAAAGCGTTTAAGCTTTTTTTCGGTGCTCAAAAAATCCCCTCCAAATTTTGTTAATTTAAAAAATGTACTTATATTATAATACAAGTTTTTTTCTAAAAAATCAATTTACAATTCTGTCACTAATGCACATTTATTTAAAAAGGCATATGTTGATATGAAATTAATGTGAAAAGTATTGAGAAAAATGTAGAATTATGATAGAATGAAATAAAATAACGATACAGGAATGATTTAATGCAGTTTTTTAATTTTTATGGAATACCGGTTATTTCAATTTTGTTTATTGTCTGGATGATTTTCAGATATATGGATAAAAAGTACAGGCAACCAAAAGATAGTGTAAACAGAGGACTAAAAGCGTTTGAGCAAATAGGCGGTTTTGCTGTAATTTTTCTTATGGTATGTGGCTTTGGCATACAGGGCAACGGCTTTTTATCAGATACAATGCGTAACTTTTGGATTGTATCAATGGTATTTTTGATTTTGCTGCACATTTTAAGCTGTGTAATGTTTTACCGCAGTAGAAACCATACATTGCATATGATGACAGCTATTTTGCCAAGTGTAATTTTTATTCTAACAGGCTTGCTTGAGCAAGACCCGCCACTTTTACTTTTTGCAATCGTATTTGCAATTGGTAAAATTTATATGACTGCAAAGGCAGATACTTAATTGGAGATAGGTAAAAATGAATATTGTAATGCTATTAAAGCCAAAGGATACAGTAGCTTATATTTATGAGGACAGCACTATCCGTCAGGCACTTGAAAAGATGAAGGCTCACAGCTATACTGCTGTACCTGTTATTGATGAATATGGCAAGTATGTTGGTACAGTCAGTGAGGGCGACTTTTTGTGGTACATAGTTGAAAAACAGACTCAGGGAATGAAGTCACAGGAAAAGTACTTTGTGCGTGACCTTATTCGCAGTGATTTTAATCCTTCTGTAAAAATCAGCGTAGATATGAAAGAACTCTACGAAAGAGCTTTAAATCAGAACTTTATCCCGGTTACTGATGATTCGGGCGTGTTCATAGGTATTGTAACTCGTAAAGATTTAATAAGCCACTTTGTTGATGAAAGTAAATTATAATTAAATGCAACAATCCCACTGTAGATTAAATTTACAGTGGGATTAATTTATTTAGCCATTAAATTTTTTAAAGTTTCAAACAAATTTGCATCTGCTTTTTTAATAGGCATAGGTTTGTTTGAACGATTAACACAGCAATGTGTTGTTTTGCCTGATGTGGCAAGAATGTCAGAATCCGTAAATCTGATTTCGTATTCAAATTCTATTTTGGAAGCTGTCATATTAGTAAGCTTTGTCACTATATAAATCTTATCGTCAAATTTAAGCGGAACAATGTACTTTGCGTAAGCGTCAACAACAGCGATTGAAATGCCTTTATCCTCAAGTGCTCGTACATCACAGCCAATCTGCTCCATAAAGTCGCATCTTGCTTCCTCAAAAAGCCTGATATAGTTTGAATGATGAACAATGCTCATCATATCGGTTTCATAATAGTGAATTCTTCGTGAATATGGCTTAATTTGCATAAAAATCACCCTTTATTTTTTAATAAGCAAACCGTTTTTTAAATCCTCTTTTGCCTGCTGTCTGATTTTAAAGTGCTGTTTTTTACCAGTTGCGGTATGTGGCAGCTCTGTA
>NZ_JBGVJL010000028.1:0-13051 GCF_045129435.1 Ruminococcus sp.
ATTATATACTATTGTAAAAATAAAATCAAGTGTTTTTTCGCATTTTTTAAAAATAGTTAGTTATGACTACCTCTTGCTATTTGTCAGACACAAAATAAAGCTTCCGAACAAATCGGAAGCTTTACATAAAAATTCAAGTATTAAATTACTTTTCTTTTCTGTAGAATGGCTCAACACCGTTGATTGCGTTTCTTGCCATTTCCATAGCAACAGGCATTACAACGAGGTCAACATCATCTGTAAGATGTGGCTGTGCAGCTTTCTGAATTGCATCTACAGTCTGCTTGTAATCGCCTACATAGTCAATTACAATAAGGAAGCTCTTCTTGTCGCTATGCTCCATCATTCTGAGGAAAGCAACATTTACATTTGGCTGTGAGCTGAAATGATTGATAAGTGTAGCCATAAGGTCAATAGGATAATCCTTAGGCTCACCGATTTTAATCTGCTCACCGTGCTTAAATAAATCCTTGTTAAGTGCGTTGAAATCTTTCTGTTGTTTGATTGAAATAATCATTGGCTTAGGGAAAGTAACACTCTTGCCAAAGGCATTGATAACAAAGCCCAGCACACCCGAGGTAGGATCCATTACCATCTGAGAAATGCTGTCAAAATCTGTTACAACCTTTTGAGCATTCTCAGTGTCTTTCCACTTGTAAAGCTCCTCTGTATCGGTAAAGAGTCCAAAGAACTTTTCTTTATTCTGATTTTCAAGAAGTCTGAACTGTACCTGTGTAGCCTGCTTCATAACAGTTTTACCGTTCTCGGTTACAGCCTGAGTTGTCGGAACAACCTTTGCCGGCAAAATAAACTTTGCCTTTAAAATTTGGTCGATAACCTTATTAATATTCTCAGGAGTGTTGTTCTCCTGCATATTTACAATAGCTTCTTTTAAGTCTGGGTTAAAAATCTGCTCTGCCGGCACTTTGCTGCCTTCCATTTTCATTTCGCTCATAATATATATCCTCCGATTATTCTATAGTATAGGTTTTGTCTTTTTCAACAACAAGTCCGTTTTCTCCGCTGCCCGGATACTGCTGACTGTCTGCAAAATCACCGTCATTAAAGATTATGTACGGTGTTTCCCAATCTTTTGTAAAGGAATAGCTGTACTTTCCGTCGCTTTCCTTTGTCATTTCAATTCCCGGCCAGGTTTCGTTTTCATACATCTCATCATTATAGACATATGCAAAAATCTGATCATCCCAGCTTGCCGGTTTTTCAAAGTAAACCTTTGTGCCGCTCTCAATAGTATATTTTTCTATTGGGGAAAATTCAACTCTTTCGTAGGTCTTTACGCCGTTTGAGTTTTGAGCTGTAAGCACAAGTGTTGCCTTGTCACTGCCGTCAGGAATAGATACTGTAATCTTATCTCCGTTTTTGTATGCAACCGCTTTTGAATCGTTGAGTACATACTCAGCGTTGTCAGTATTTGCACAAGTAAGTGTTACATCTACGCTCTTACCCTTTTCAATGTCAAACACTGTATCTTCAGCAACACCAACCTCTGCAGCATCTGCATATTCCTTGAAGCCCTCATTATAAAGAACAACAACGCTGTTTGCAGGAATGTCTGCTGTTGAAGTAAGCTTGCCGTTTTTAACTGTGTATTCGGTCTTGCCGTCAACTCGGTCAACATATGTGCCGTCTGCAAGATTTGTTTCAAATCCAGTTTTGAGTTCATCCTTTGTGTTTACAATTACAGCACCCTTTGTTCCTCTTTCAATCATAACGGCAGTTGAATCTGAATTTGGATTTACAATGTTTTCTTCCTCACCGATCATTGCGGTGCGGAAGAAATTAACAGCCTTTACGCTTTTATCCTTGTACATATCGTCACCCTCTGTGCCGATACGGTTCATTCCCCATTCGTTTTCAACGCTTGAATTGTACGGTCTGTCAAAGAAAAGAGGTGTACCGTCTTTTCTTGCAGTAATAACCGCCCAGCCAAGGATAACCTGCTCCTTAGTCATATTGTACCAGTTGCCGTCATTGATGTAGTTATCGTGTGACTCAACCCATGTAACCATATTAAGCGGAGCATTTCCAAGCCAATAGTCACTTACTGTACCCTTTGAAAGAGTATTGTTTGTAATTGCATTTCTGATTTTGCCGCCATATGTACTTGCTGTGGTGTGACCGATAGCTTCAATATAATCTGCAATTCTCTCGTTGTTGCCTTGAAGCACTTCGCCGTACATAAACAGATTATCGGCATTATTAACCTCGGTAGTTACTCTCTGCCAGAAGTTATTTGTAAAGCCGTCATCTTCCTTTGGGTCATCAGGCAAGCCAATGTGCTTTGCGGTATCATAGCGAAAACCGTCAGCACCACAAGCAATGCAATCATTGAGAAATTCAATGAAATAATCCTGAAAAGAGGTACGCTCTGTGTTAATGTCGGGTAATCCGCCCATTTTATAGGTTGTGCAAGCCAATCTGTTTGAATAGTCTGTTAAATCATAAGCGTTATTCTTATGATAAAGAGTATCAAGACTGCCACCGCCTGCGTCAATAAGATCTTGACTTATTGCACTTGTTGTAGGAGTGGTGTGGTTTGCGATAACATCAACAATAACCTTTATGCCGTACTTTTCAGCCTCATCGCACATAGCCTTGAATTCATCTCGAGTACCAAGCTGATAGTTGCCAATCTTAAAATCAGTAGGCTGATAATGGTAGTACCACTTTCCGTCACCGTAAAGCTGCATTCCTCCGTTTTCGCCTTCATAGCAGGCATTAATCGGTGAAGTCTGCAATGCTGTGTAACCGGAAGCTGCAATATCAGCCATGGATTCCTTTATAGTATTGAAATCCCATGAAAAGCATTGAAGAATTGTACCGTCATCAATCTTATCAGCATGAGCATACTCGGTAGAAGTATTAGTTGAATTATTATCTTCGGAACCGCTTTGCTGATTTGAATTTGAACAGCCTGTAATACACACAACTGTACCTGTAAGCAAAGCAGAAACTAACAAACCGGATAATATTCTTTTAAACAAATAATCACCATCTTTCGTTACTCATTAAGTCCTTACAGCAAGAAAACCACAAGGATAGAAATATTATAACATTATTTCTCAGCAAAATAAATAGTATTTTAGTATTTTTTATAATTATTTTAAAAAATCCGACCTAATAGCTAAAAATATTTTTATTTTTTGGTTATGATGTAAGTTTAATTTTTCAAAAATTATAAAACACAAGCAATAAAATTATGCAAAATATATTTTTCAGATCCCTTAAAAATATTTTCAGAAAAACAGTTGACAAAATTCGTGGTTATATGTTATAAATTTAAGTTAGTTATAACTAACTTATTAACATAAATATTTGAGAGGGGAATTTTTATGAGAAAATTTAAAAAACTTGCTGTTGCAGGTATTACATCTGCTCTTATATTCACTTCTTTATCGGCAACTGCTTTTGCGGCTGATAATAGTTCAGAAGATGAAGCTAATCAGCTTATGCAGGATTTAAACGGAACATACTGCCAGCTGTTTGATGACGCTATTTTTAAAGAGGAGTACAATCATCTTTGGTATGATTACAGTGCTGCTGTTGTTGGTGATGAAATGGCTGATACAGCTGTAACTATGCTTAAATCAGTAGTTGGCGGTGATAAATACGGAAATGAAGCCGAAGAAAACATTTTCTGTTGTAAGTTTATTAATGGTGCCAAAGAAATTACATTTAACAATGGAGAAATCAGTGTGCTGTTAAATGACAACACAACAGAAACTCATACATATAGCTTTGTAAGAGAAGATTCAATAAGCGGAATTATGCCGGGCTATCTTTTTGAAAGCAATGACGATAATGATGATGAATTTAAGTATTTCTTTATATGCGGAGATACACCTGAAACTACATATCACATTGAATTCAGATACGGCAGCAATGTTGAGGAACTTTTGCAGTACAACACAGGCAAATACGCCAACTGGATGGGTTCAGGCATTTTGAAGGATGCAATTACAGAAGAAAATGAGGCTACAATTAACAATGTGATCGCTTTATTCTGCGTTGAAAATTTATCTGAAATGGTAAATGAAGAAACCACCAAACAGCGTAATGAAATTGCGGGTATATGGGACGCAGATGTTACAGATTTTAAATCAGATCCAACCTTTGCCAATGCTCAGATGTACTGCGTACTCAACTCAGACGGTACAGGTGCTACATATCTTGACCTTGAAGGAAAAGGTAATTTTGTTAATACAAGCAGTTACACATTCTATACATATTGTAAGAACAAATCCGATAATGCACAGTCAGGTATTTACATACCTGTAAATGATGAAACTGGTCATACTGAGGCAGGCAAGTATGAATTAACAACAGAGAACGGCAAAACTATTCTTACATTCACAACACTTGAGGGTGAATCAATTTCTTACATCAAAAGAGTTGAACAGCCAAGTACAGAGGCTACAGAGCCTGCAACATCTGAAACTTCTGCTACAGTTCCATCAAGCACAGCAGTTGTTGACGCTACATCAGCAACAGGCACTACTGCCGCTGCAACTAAGAATACTGCTACCGCAGATTCTGTGGTAAAAGGAAACTCCGGCAACAACAGCACAGTAAAAACCGGTAATTCTAATTTCAGCATTGCAATACTTCTTACTGTTGCGTTAGGTTCTTTAATTTGCGGAAAATACGCAATCAGAAAAAGGAATAATCATTAATTTAGCCAGCAAAACATAATAACCCCAAGAAAAGGGCTCTCGATTAATTTCGAGAGCCTTTGCTATTTTATTAACAATTATATCATTCTGTGTTTTTTCCATCTGCCTGAAAGGTACCTTGCAAGATAAGCCACTGCCCTTGCATACCAGTCAACAAACATTCCAATCCATACTCCTAACACACCCATACCAAGCACCATTACAAGGATATAGCTGCAAATAATTCGGAATACCCACATTGAAACCATACTCACACCGAGAGAGAAGTTTACATCGCCTGCGGCTCTTAAAGCATTTGGCAGAGCAAAACTTAGCGGCCAGCCTACAAGAGAAGCAATACAGAAGCATCTGAGTACGAACACTGCTGTATCACTTGCAACAGGTGAAAGTGAGAATATATTTACAAAAAGCGGTGCAAATGCAAACAGCAACCATTTACAAGCCCAGTCACCTATGTAGGTCATAATCATAAGCTTTTTGGTATAATACTTTGCAGCTTCGGTATCTCTTGCACCAACACATTGTCCGATAATAGTTACCATTGCAAGTCCGATTGAAGTGCCCGGAATATTTGGGAAGTCAATAATTTGGAAAGCTATTGAGTTAGCCGCAATAGCGTCTGTGCCGAGAGTTGCAACCATTCCGACAACTACGATTTTACCAATCTGAAACATTCCGTTTTCAATACCGCTCGGAATACCAATTTTTAAAATTCTTACTACATAACTTTTTTTAGGAATAAATTTTTTAATCTCACGAACCTCCATAGGGTTCTTCTTTGAAAAAATAAATCCGCTCATAATAAATCCTGCCACCACTCTGCTTATTAGAGTGGCAAGTGCAACGCCTGCAACACCAAGCCCACAGCAATAAACGAACACGGCATTTAGACCGATATTGATTACATTCATCAGAATACTTATCTGCATACTTATTTTGCTGTTACCCGTACTTCTGAAAATTGCCGCACCTGCATTGTACATACCCAAAAACGGATAAGATAAAGCAGTAAAGAACAAATAAATGCAAGCAACATCCATTACATCCTGCTCAATCGAGCCAAAAATCAGCGAAAGCATCGGTTTTGTAAATATACAGAAAAAGATTGTTGCTGCTACAGAGAAAATCATCATCAAAGTTTCAAGCTGAGCACAGGTTTGCTTTGCTCGCTCTGTTTCTTTGCATCCAAAATACTGGCTTGCAATTACAAGACCACCTGTAGCAAAAGCCGCCATAACCTGAATGATTAACCTATTTATATTATCAACAAGTGCCACGCCAGATACCGCAACCTGACCTACAGTTGATACCATAAATGTGTCAACCATTCCTACGCTCACCGCAAGGAGCTGTTCAAAGATAAGTGGAACAATAAGCCTTAGAATATATTTGTTTGAAAACATATACTACCCTTCTACCCTTTCATCAAAAACAACATCAAATATTTTTGAAGTGTTTATTTTTTATTCCATTTTCTACACATTTTCTGTTTTTCGTACATATAATATTACTGTTTTACAGATTTGTCAAGAATTAAAATGCTGAAAAAGCATAGCATTTAAAAACATATTTTATAGCAAATAATAACATATATTTCCAAAAAATAAACTTACACAAAACCTTAGTTTTTTGCAGAATTTTCTATTGATTTTTACCTTTGTTTTACAAAAAAGCTTCCGCCAAAAGACGGGAGCTAAAGTTGCTTTCTTAAGGGGCATAAAGAAAGACCTTACTTTTTGTTGTAGATTTCTTTGTTAAGTTTGCCCTCTTTACTGCAAACTATAACATTTGTTGCGGCATCGCCGATTACATTAAGAGTAATAACAGCCATACCTGGGAGGTAATTCATAGCAAGTATCAAAGAATAGCCGATCATACAAAGCTCTGAATTTAAACCGAGTCCCATCATTACAACATAAACCATTGTTGTGCCCGCTACAGGAATAGCAGGAGTACCGATTGCGGTACAAATTGACAAGAAAGCTGTAAGCATAAGTGTTACTGGGGTAATTTCCACACCTGCTGCGGTTGCAATAAATGTAATTGCTATCATATGCATTGCAGTTGTGCCGTTCATATTAACGGTCATACCTGTTGGCAAAACAAAGCTTGTAATGTCTTTTGAGCAACCAAGCTCTTCTGTACAAGTCTTTGTGTTAAGTGGTAATGTAGCGGCTGATGAGTTTGTGGCAGCAGCAAACATACCGATTTTTGCACTCTTTTTAAGGAATGTAAATGGATTTAAACGAGTTGTGAGGAAAATTCCGATTGGATAGATTGTAACAACAAGCACAAGGCTTACAACAATAGTTGTTGCAATCCATACGAGTGTAGGAGAAATGTACTCTACACCATATACAGCAAAGGCTCTTGCTATCATACAGAAAATAGCAACAGGAGCAACCTTGTTAATTATAAAATTAAGTGTCATCTGAACAACATCATTTAATGTTTCAATAACTCTCTTTAACGGATCAGCCTTTTCGCCCATGGCTGTCATACAAAGTCCTAAAACAATAGCAACAACTACAACTGAGAGGATTGCATTGTTTGAGGAAAGAGCATTGATGATGTTTGAAGGAACAGCATTTACCACTGTAACAAGCGGATTGTAACCATCCATTGTTACAAGGTCCTGAGCCTGTTGATCAGGTAAATTTACATTGAACCAACCCATTGACTTTACAAAGTAAGCACCTGCACCGGCAAGTCCGGCAGCTACTATATAGAAGCAAAGGTAGCATACAAATGTTTTGCCTGCAATTCTGCCAAGCTTTTTAGGGTCTGCAAGGCTGCAAAGAGCAAGGCTTAAAGAACAAAGTACAAGTGGAACTATCATCATCTGAAGTCCACGCATAAAGAGTTGTCCAACAATGTAAAAGAGTCCAATACCTTCAATTTTGGTTGTGGCTGTAATATCCTGGAAGAAAATAGCGTCAACTACTTTCCACACACCCTCATTATCTGTGCCCATAAGCTGAGCCTTAATTAAAAGGCAGATAATACCAACACCAAATCCAGCAGCAACAGCTATCAGCATTTTCTTGACTATTGAAGATTTTTGTTTTTGTGATTTCATTTCTACATCTCCTTTTTAATCACTAAACGCTATAACAAGGTGTCTGCATAATTAAAGCCCCACATATGCAGTTTTTCCACCAATAATAACCAATAATCAAAACATCTGAAAAATATTAAATTGTAAACACGAAATAAATGTATAGCCCTAAGGCTTTATATTCAAATTAATAAAAATACTGACAGCTAAAAATTAATTATTTATTCATACAAAAGTTCAATATTATTGCTTTCACAAAAATCAAGCCACATTTCATCAGGCTTTCTATCTGTAACAATACAATTAACATCGTTCCATGTAAGGAAATTCACAAAAGCTGTCTGATTAAATTTCGTATGGTCCGCAAGAAGAATTACTTTTGAGGCTCTCTTTGCCATTTCAGACTTTAAAATTGCCTCTCCTTCTGTGGAATCCATAATGCCTTTTTTTACATCAAGTGCTTTACAACTGAGCAAAGCCACATCAACATTATATCTTGCAATATTTTCTTTGGCGAGCGTACCCTGAAATGAAAGTGTGATTTCATCATAAGTACCGCCTGTAGAGATAACTTTCATCTGTGCACCGTCAAGCTCCTGCAAAATCTGAGTTGAGAAGCTGATAGTTGTAATTTCCTTATTATTTTTAATAAGCTTGATTACCTCCATAACAGTGGTGCTGTTGTCTGCCATAATTGTGCTTACACCTGCAAGCTTGCGGCAAACTAACTGAGCTATCTTACGCTTTTCTTCGTTATTAATTGAACGCCTTTTAAAGAAATGAATGTGATCCTTCTGGGTTGCTGTATTAAGTACAGCTCCGCCAAAGGTTCTTGTAATAAGACCCTCATTCTTTAGCTTTTCAAGGTCACGGCGAATAGTTTCTTCAGTAACATTGTATTTAATACTAAGGTCAGTAACAAAAACCTCGCCTGTAAGCTCTATTTCTTTTTTAATTTTATCTATTCTTTTTTCCATCGGTACATTTCTCCTAAAACAATAGTATCTCTCTCCAACTATCTATATTATATTTTAACAATTATTGTACAATAAGTAAAGACTTTATGTAAATAAATACAAAATTTTAACATTTAGGAGAAAAATGCTTTTTTGGGTTTTAGTTGCTGTCTGCGGTTGAGCTATTACCGCAGACAGCTGACTAAAAAGGAGCACATAAACAAATAAACGAAATATATTGAAAAAACTTGTTAGCTAATTAATCTTTGTCGATTGCTTCAACCATTTCACGCATCATAGCAACATCAGAAGCCTCAAGCTCAAGCTCTGCTGATTTAACATTTTCAGCAATCTGCTCAACAGTTGTTGAGCCGCTGAGGAGGTTGATAAAGTCGCCCTGAGCAAGAATCCATGCAAGTGCAAGGTTAGCAATAGTACAATTGTATTTCTCACAAAGTGGCTTCCACTGATCCATTACATCCATTGCTTTCTGCATATTCTCAGGCTGGAACCATTTTTTAGGAATCTGAGCACCAACAGGCTTGTAATCTCTTGGCATTGTGCCTGAAAGAAGTCCCATTTCAAGCGGTGAATAAGCCTGAATTGTAACACCGTTTTCACGGCAGCATGGAATAATCTCGTCTTCAATGCCTCTGTCAAGGATTGAATATTTAGCTTGAACGATGTCAAGCTCACCCCACTTGAGGTACTCTTCAATCTGCTTAATGTCAACATTGGCTGCACCGATAGCCTTGATTTTACCCTGAGCCTTGAGGTCATTGAGAACTTCCATTGTCTTCTGAATCGGAACATAGTACTCACTGCCTTCGATTGACTGCCAGTGTGTCATATAAACATCAACATAGTCTGTACCCATTCTCTTGAGTGACTCTTCAATCTCTCTTTTGATTGATGCACTGTTGAGGTTTTTGTAAAGCTGAATACCGTTTACCTTGTTGAAGAGATCGCCCTTCATTTCCTGATCCCATGTAACACCGCACTTTGTGATGATAACTACATCTTCACGGTTCATACCCTCAAGAGCCTTGCCGAGAATTTTTTCGCTGTTACCAAAGTTATAACCCGGTGCTGTATCAATAAGATTTACACCAAGCTTTGGAGCTTCACGGATTGTATCTACAACAACCTGGAGATCATGGTCGCCGCCCCATGCAGAGCCGCCGCCGATTGACCAAGTGCCAAGTCCCATTCTTGAAATATCTATACCTGTTTTACCAAGCTTCATTGTCTTCATTGTAATCACCTTTTCTCTTATATTAAAGTTGATTTCCTGCCCTGCATGGGGGAATGCAGGGCAGCCGCAAAGTGTTTTTAAAGAATATAATCCTTGTGATATTTTTCAAGCATATCTTCTACCATCTGTTTGTTCTTAACGCCTGTTGTTGCACCGACATACTGAACAGAAATGGCGGCTGTGCAATTTGCGTAAATTCCGCAGTCACGAATATCCTTGCCCTGTAAAAGTGCTGAAATAAAACCTGACGCAAAGTTATCGCCTGCACCGATTGTATCAATAGCAGTTACACCCTTGCAAGCCGGAACAATCATTGCACCGTCTTTATTACGGATATAACAGCCTCTCTTGCCTATCTTCATAATTACATTTTTAACACCACAATTATAAAGAACATCGGCAACCTTTGCTTCATCGGTTTCGCCTGTCATAAGACAAGCTTCGTCAAAATTAGGGAAGAAATAATCAACATAGCTGAGTGCTTCCTTAATATCATCAAGAGTTTCACCGAGGCGAGGTTTAATCATATCAGCGGTAATTGTCATACCCTCTGCTTTTGCAACCTTAAAAATCTCTACAAGTGCCTTGCCGTCAAGAAGCGGACAGTTAAAGATACTTGCAAGTGAAAGAATTTTTGCCTGCTTCATTTTTTCAAAATCAACATGCTCAATGTTCTCTTTCCAAAGGCTGCCGTTGCGGTTTGTAACGAATGTTCTTTCGCCGTCATCGGTAACAAGACCAATGTTCATTGATGTATCAATATTAGGGTCAACCTTGATACCCTCAACATCTATATTATCCTGCTTGCAGGATTTAAGAATAAACTGACCTGCCGCATCATCACCAATGCAAGCAATAATGCCTGTCTTAAATCCAAGTCGGCTGATAATTGTAGCTTCGTTCATTGCATCTCCGCCAACTGACATTGCAATGCGGTCAACCGGATATGATTCTATATCGAATATATCTCTTGATACCGGTCGCAGAGGAATATCTACGACCGCAGCACCAAGACAAATTACATCTAATTTCTTATTACTCATTACTCATCAGCTCTTCCGTCATCACCAAATAATTTAATCTTGTACATAGCTCTTTCCTTAACAGCCTTTCTAACCTCACGCTGCATAGCGAGGAATGGCTCGTCCTTGTGAGCATTTACTGCTTCCATAGCAGCCTGGCAAAGCTCTGTGTGAATGTTGATCTTAGCAATACCGAGTGAAATAGCCTTCTTGATGTCCTCATCACCGATACCTGATGCACCGTGGAGTACGAGTGGAACATCTACTTCTTTTGCTACTGCTTCAAGTACATCAAAAGCAAGCTTTGGCTCTGATGAATATACACCGTGAACATTACCGATAGCAACAGCAAGTGAGTCACAACCTGTTCTCTCAACAAATTCCTTTGCCTTTGTAGGGTCTGTGTACTGATACTCTGAGAGAGCCTCTTCATATACAGTTTCATTACCAACATGACCAAGTTCAGCCTCAACAGGAATGTTGTATGCGTGGAAGTAATCTACACATCTCTTGATTTCAGCAACATTCTGCTCATATGGGAGAGCTGATGCGTCACGCATTACAGAATTCATACAATGATTTACTGCATTGTGGAGAATTGTCATATTTCTGCCGTGATCCCAGTGGAGAATAACAGGTACTGTAGCCTTCTTTGCCATTGACTCCATCATATAGCAATAATCTTCAAATGAAGTGTTGCCGGTAAAGCCTGTACCGAATGAAATAATAATTGGAGCTCTGAGTTCTTCAGCTGCATCTATAACGCCCATAAGCATTTCAGCGTTCCATACATTAAAGTGTGGAATTGCATAATGGCCTTCTGTTGCTTTTCTTTCCCAATATCTGATATCTGAAATCATAGTTAATCACCTTTCATTAGTAATAGTATATTTTAATTATTCAGCTACTTTAATTACACCCTTAACCATATCGGCTTTCTTAACAGGGTCGATAGCATCCATAAATGCCTGCTGAACATCTTTATAATCGTAGATATTTGTAACCATATCCTTAACATTGAACTTACCTGTTGCAATAGCCTCAATTGTCTGAGGGAAGTTATTGCAGTAACGGAATGAAGTCTGAATTGTAACTTCTCTGTTAATTTTGAGGAAGTCAATCGGAACAGGCTTTGAGTGTGTGCCAACCATCATAATTTTACCGCCACGAGCAACAATTTGAACTGCCTGCTGTGCTGTAAATGCAGAACCTGCTGCTTCAAATACAAGGTCAACACCGTGGTCACCGTAAAGCTCCGGTGAACGAAGAACTGCTACTGTATCCTGATCCTTACCGTTAATTACTCTTGTAGCACCAAGCTTAAGTGCAAGGTCAAGACGCTTCTGCATAATATCAACAACTGTAATATCAGTAGCACCAAGGCTCTTACAAGCCTGAAGTACCATAAGACCGATAGTACCGCCGCCTAAGATTACAATACTCTTACCAAGCTGAGCACCGCCGAGAATTGCTGCATGCATACCTACTGCTGCCGGCTCAACAAGAGCTGCTTCCATTGTTGTCATACCCTCAGGAATGTGATATGTCCACTCCTCCGGATGAGTCATATACTGAGTGAGTGCACCCTTGTAGTTAGGCTGTGTAGCCATAAAATCTACATTAGGGCAAATATTATATCTGCCTGTACGGCAATATTCACATGAATCATCAGGTACACCGGGCTCAATGAGAACCTTGTCGCCAACCTTAAACTTGGTAACCTTAGCACCAACCTTAACGACCTCTCCTGCTACCTCATGACCAAGACCTATTTTCTGATTTGGATCCTTAGGTGGAATGAATGGGCCAAACTCAAAACCGTGAATATCTGAACCACACATACCAACATATTCAACTTTCATTAAGATTTCATTATCTTTTGGCTCAGGAACTGCACATTCCTGAATTTCAAACTGCTTAGGTGTAACTAAAATTGCTTCTGAATTTTTCATAACGAGAACCCCCTATTTGGTTTTGCCTTGGCACCCGAAATTAATCGGGTGCCAAACGAGTAAATAATATGCCAATGAACTTATTTGTAAATTAATCTACTGCACCGATGTCTT
>NZ_JBGVJL010000029.1:0-15113 GCF_045129435.1 Ruminococcus sp.
AAAAGAAACAGCCCCGGAAACACACATTCCGAAGCTGTTGTCAGATGTTAAAAATAAAAAAAGATAAGAACAAGCGCCTGATTTCGATTGAAATCAGGCGTTAACATGGAGCTGCTAAGCAGATTTGAACTGCTGACCTCATCCTTACCAAGGATGCGCTCTACCTACTGAGCTATAGCAGCATTGGCGACCCAGAACGGGCTCGAACCGTCGACCTCTAGCGTGACAGGCTAGCGTTCTAACCAACTGAACTACCGGGCCATTCATGGTGGGAACTACAGGGCTCGAACCTGTGACCCTCTGCTTGTAAGGCGGATGCTCTCCCAGCTGAGCTATGCTCCCATTTGGTAATTGTTGCCTTTGTTTCGGTCTGTAAAGACTCAAAAATGCTTATTAAGTTGTCAACACCGATTAAGTGTTTACTGGAGCGGATGACGGGGCTCGAACCCGCTACCTCCACCTTGGCAAGGTGGCGCTCTACCAGATGAGCTACATCCGCATTTTTTGGTGCCTCCGGACGGAATCGAACCATCGACACGGGGATTTTCAGTCCCCTGCTCTACCGACTGAGCTACAGAGGCAAAATTTGGCGACCCGGAACGGGTTCGAACCGTCGACCTCTAGCGTGACAGGCTAGCGTTCTAACCAACTGAACTACCGGGCCAAATGGTGGGAACAACAGGGCTCGAACCTGTGACCCTCTGCTTGTAAGGCAGATGCTCTCCCAGCTGAGCTATGCTCCCATTGCCTTTGTCGCTTTGCTCTTGTATCTCAGCGACAGGTAATATAATACACCATATCCGCCCAAATGTCAACACTTTTTTTGAATTTTTTCAAAAAACTTTTCAAAAGCAAAGCAACCATTACTCAGCAACTTATTTTTTTGAGTTATTATTCTCTTTTTTACTGTCCTTTGAGTTTTTCTCCCTGATAATCTTCTCAAGGTCGTCCTTTGTGAAGATGTACTTCTTGTTGCAGAAATGACAGCTTGCCACGGCTCTGCCGTTTTCATCTGCCATTCCACGCACCTCTTCATCGCTCATTGTGCAAAAAAGTCTTTCAAGCTTTTCTCTTGAGCAGGTGCAAACATATTTTACAGGGTACTCGTCAAGAACCTCTACCTCAAAGCCTGCAAGGGCAGTTTTGCAAATATCAAGAATACTCATTCCCTTTGCAAGCATAGTTGTAACTGGCTCAAGGGTTTCAAGGTTTTTCTCAAGCTTTTCAATAGTATCTTCAAATGCACCCGGCAAAAGCTGAATGAGCAATCCGCCGGCAAGCATAACCTCGCCGTCCTCTTTATTAAGAAGAACACCAAGTGCACATACTGTAGGAATCTGCTCACTTGTTGCAAAGTAGTTTGTAATATCCTCGGCAATCTCACCGCTTACAAGCTCAACCTGACCGATATACGGGTCACCCGAGCCGTAATCACGCATAACATTAAGCACACCGTTTTTGCCCACTGCCTTTGAAACATTGATTTTACCGTTATTATAGTACTCTGTAGGGCAATTTGCATTGCCAACATAACCACGCACATTGCCCTGACTGTCTGCAACAGCAATAACAGGACCAAGCTCGCCGTCACCTGCAACTCTTAAATTGATGGAAGCGTCTTTCTGCTTGAGCATTGCACCCATCATTGAGGTTGCACACAAAAGTCTGCCAAGTGCGGCAGTCGCACTTCTTGAAAGTCCGTGAATTTTCTGTGCCTTAAAAACAATATCAGACGCATCAATGGCAGATGCCATTACAGCACCGTCTGAGGTTATACATCTAATAATCTTATCCATATTATTCTCCCATTAACATTCCTTATTGATTGGATTTTTCATTCTTGCCACAAACATAAGCCTTTGCTCGTCCTCTTTCGGCTCGTCAAAGGTCATATCGCCGTATACAGCCTCAAGCTCAAAGCCTGCATTTGTAAGCATTTCGATAATTTTTTCTTTTGAATAGCCACGCTCGGAAAAGCTTTCGCTTGTGCGGTAATAAACACCGTTTTCCTCCTCAAAAAAGTCGAGGTCAATGTCGGTTACACAATTTTCTTGCAGGGTATTCTGCCACACGCAAAAGACCTTATCGGCTTCATACACAAAGGTGTTATTTGCAAGCACTTTTTCGTGCTTATAAACAGTATTTACATCAAACATAAAAATACCGTCTTTATTCATAAAGAAAGCCACACGCTCAAAAGCCTTTTGGACTGCCTTTTCATCTGTAATATGATTTATGCTGTCAAGTGTGCAAATACAGGTATCAATCGTGCCATACAGGTTTAAATTCTGCATTTTCTGTCTTAAATAGAGGATATTAAGCCCTTTTTCGCTCGATTTCTGCATTGCCTCGCTGAGCATTTCCGCACTTGCGTCAATTCCGTAAATATCTACGCCCTTTTGTGCAAGTTCCATTGTAAGGCTGCCTGTACCGCAGGCAAGGTCAAGAGTAATGCCAAAATCGTGGTTATGCCTTTTCATAAGCTCGCAAATGTAATCGCAACGCTGAGCATAGCCGACATTCTGCATCAGCACATCATAGTAGTCAGCAAAAGCATTGTAACTCATTTATTTTCCTCTTTAGCAATTTTGTCAAGCACAAGTGTGTAGCCGTAGGTATCGTTATCAAATAAAGCACGCTTAACTCGGCTGATTGTTGCGGTTGACGCACCGGTTTCCTTTACGATTTCGGAATACACCTTTTTTTCTGTGAGCATTTTTGCAACTACAAGTCTTTGCGACATTGCCTTTAACTCAGGGCTTGTGCATAAATCTTCAAAGAAACGATAGCACTCCTCCTCATTTTCAAGAGAAAGGATTGCCTTAAAAAGAAAATCTGTATCGCTATTTTTTAATTTTGAATTCATAATTTTAGTTCTCCTTTGCAATGCCTTGCAAATATTTTTATACACTAAAATTTTAACATACAAAAGTAAAAAAGTAAACATTAACAGAAAAATTTTTATAAAAACCAAACAAAAAACAAAAAGCTGCCTCAAAAGAGACAGCTTAAAGTTTATACCTGATAAATTATAGGTTAAAATTAGCCTAATTCAGCAAAGTACTTAATTGTTCTTACCATCTGGCTTGTGTATGAGTTCTCGTTATCATACCAAGAAACAACCTGTACCTCATAGAGATCGTCAGCAATCTTTGATACCATTGTCTGTGTAGCATCGAAGAGTGAACCAAATCTCATACCGATTACGTCTGAAGAAACGATTGGATCTTCGTTGTAACCGAATGACTCAGAAGCAGCAGCCTTCATAGCAGCGTTGATGCCTTCAACTGTAACGTCTGTACCCTTAACAACAGCTGTAAGAATTGTTGTTGAACCTGTTGGAACAGGAACACGCTGTGCAGAACCGATAAGCTTACCGTTAAGCTCAGGAATAACAAGACCGATAGCCTTAGCAGCACCTGTTGAGTTAGGAACGATGTTAGCAGCACCAGCTCTTGCTCTTCTGAGGTCACCCTTTCTGTGAGGACCGTCGAGGATCATCTGATCGCCTGTGTAAGCGTGGATTGTTGACATAATACCGCTCTGGATCTCAGCATACTTGTTAAGTGTGTTAGCCATAGGAGCGAGGCAGTTTGTTGTACATGAAGCAGCAGAAATGATTGTATCATCAGCTGTAAGTGTACCCTCGTTTACGCTGTAAACGATTGTCTTAAGATCGTTGCCTGCAGGAGCAGAAATAACAACCTTCTTAGCACCGGCATCAATGTGAGCCTGGCTCTTTGCCTTTGATGTGTAGAAACCTGTGCACTCAAGAACTACATCTACACCGATCTCGCCCCATGGGAGCTCAGCAGCGTTAGCCTTAGCATAGATTGTAAGAGTCTTGCCGTCAACTGTGATTGTGTTGTTCTCGTCATCAGCCTCTACTGTGTGAAGGTTCTCACCGATTTTACCGCAGTAACCGCCCTGTGCTGTATCGTACTTGAGAAGATCTGCGAGCATTGATGGTTTTGTAAGGTCGTTGATAGCAACTACCTCATAGCCCTCTGCACCAAACATCTGTCTGAATGCAAGACGACCGATACGGCCGAAACCGTTAATTGCAACTTTTACTGACATTTTAAATTCCTCCTAATTTATAAGGTAATTTAATTATATTACATTTTTTGCCGTTATTCAAGTGTTTGATAAAATTTTAACAAATTTCTTACGAATTTTACATAAAAGCGAATTTTAGCTAATATTTTACCGCCTTTTATTGCAATTTGACGAAGACTATTGTCAAATTGCCCTGTGAAAGTAGCACTTTTCAATTATTTATTTGCAAAATAGCCATTATTATTCTTGACATTTGCACTATTTTAGGATAAAATAATTATAATATCGCTTAATGCGGTTAAATAGGCATAAAGTATATTTACCTATTTTTTTATTAATCAGACTCGTTATGAGCCGTTATTTATAGATATTTTTTATTAGTTTTTATAACTTGTTAATTGTTATAATATACATTGTTGCACATACAAACAATATATAAAAAATATTAAATTAAATTATTTTTATAAAAATGAAAATTGAATATCTTTACTAACGGCACCGACAAGGCTGTTTGATTGAACTTAAACTTATTAACTAACTTAAAAATCAAACAAGGAGGTGTCAGAATGTCGTTACCTATTGCAATAATATGTATTGTTGTTGCGTTGCTTCTCGGTGCGGGTGCAGGCATATTCGGCGGCATAAGCTACCGTAAGAATGTTGCCGAAAAGGAAATCGGAAGTGCTGAAGAAGAGGCAAGAAAAATCGTTTCTGAAGCTATGAAAACAGCCGAAGCTAAAAAGAAAGAGGCTGTGCTTGAGGGAAAAGACGAGGTTCACCGTTTCAGAACTGAGAGCGAAAAAGAAATTGCCGATCGCCGCAAGGAAGTTCAACGCCAGGAAAGACGCATTCAGCAAAAGGAAGAAACCCTCGACAAAAAGCTTGACAACATTGAGCTTAAGGACGAAAAGCTTTCTCGTAAAATCAAGGACGCTGACGCAAAGCTTGAGGAAATTGAAACTCTCAAGAAAAGTCAGTTTGAAATGCTTGAGAAAATTTCCGGCTACACAGCAGATCAGGCTAAGAGCTACTTGCTTTCACAGCTTGAGGACGAGCTTGCTCACGAAAAATCCGTAAAGATTATGGAATACACCGAGCAGCTTAAAGATGAGGCAGACGAAAAAGCAAGAAACATTATTTCTCTTGCTATTCAGCGACTTGCCGCAGAGCAGGTTGCAGAGGCTACAATCTCAGTAGTTCCTCTTCCAAATGATGAAATGAAGGGCAGAATTATCGGTCGTGAGGGCAGAAACATCAGAGCTATTGAAACACTCACAGGTGTTGACCTTATTATTGATGATACACCTGAGGCAATTACCCTTTCAAGCTTTGAGCCTGTAAGACGAGAAGTTGCAAGAATTGCCCTTGAAAAGCTTATTTCCGACGGCAGAATTCATCCTGCAAGAATTGAGGAAATGGTTGAAAAGGCAAGACGAGATGTTGACGCTGCAATCAAGCGTGACGGCGAAAAAGCTGTGCTTGAGGCAGGTGTACACAACATTCACCCTGAGCTTGTTAAGCTTTTGGGCAGACTTCGTTATCGTACTAGCTACGGTCAAAATGTTCTTAACCACTCACTTGAGGTTTCATACCTTGCAGGTATGATGGCAAGCGAGCTTGGTATGGATCCGACCATTGCAAAGCGTGCAGGTCTTTTACACGATATAGGTAAGTCAATCGACCACGAGGTTGAGGGTACTCATGTACAGATTGGTGTAGATCTTGCAAGAAAATACAAAGAGCACGACGCAGTTATTCATGCTATTCAGGCACACCACGGTGATGTTGAGGCAAAGACAGTTGTAGCTTGTCTTGTACAGGCTGCCGATGCACTTTCAGCCGCAAGACCGGGTGCAAGAAG
Source organism: Ruminococcus sp. (assembly GCF_045129435.1). GTDB lineage: Bacteria > Bacillota > Clostridia > Oscillospirales > Acutalibacteraceae > Ruminococcoides. Next base: position 5,921 of record NZ_JBGVJL010000029.1, read on the forward strand.
AGAAAATGTAGAAAACTACATCAAGCGTCTTGAAAAGCTTGAGGAGGTTGCATCTTCATTTGAGGGTGTTGAAAGCTCCTATGCTATTCAGGCAGGCCGTGAGGTTCGTATTATGGTTAAACCTGAGGTTGTTGGTGATGAGCGTATGCTTCCGCTTGCAAGAGAAATCTGCAAGAAGATTGAAGAAGAGCTTGAATATCCGGGACAGATCAAGGTTAATATCATCAGAGAAAGCCGAGCAGTCAATTACGCAAAATAATCAAATTAAGAGATACCTTTTCGGAGGTATCTCTTTTTGTTTGTTGTAAAGGTTCTTTTTCAATAGTTGGGGTAAATTATGGTTTAGTAACGGTCGGGAGTTAAAAGGTTTGAAATTTGCATATGCTTTCTACTTGGACATAAAAATTTGGTCAACCTTTTTCAAAGGTTGTGGGTGTGGGCAAAGCCCACAATACTTTAAACTAACGCAAGGCTCTGATAGCCAAACAGCCTGCTGTTTGGCGGTTTAAACACAACAGCGTGAGCCTTTTACTTGCGATAGCAACAAGAAAAAACATTCATTATATAATGAAAAATTAATTATTTCTTATTAAAAGGCTACCGCCTGTTTTGTCAAACCTTGCTTTAGCACACAAACGGCAAGCCGTTTGTGCCTTATAAAATTAAATAAAAACAACTTTTCTTGGGCTTTGCCCAAACCCACGAGCCTTTAAAAAGGCTCGACCTAAATTTTATTATTGTTAAGCTCACCCTTTAACTAAATTTTACTCAAAGCTGAATTAATCTCCCCTATTTTGGCAATACTTACTGTAAAGAATTTGCTTGGGGGTAATTTTTTGCAGTATGGTAAAGTTGAAATTTGCGGAGTAAACACATCTAAGCTTAAAGTCCTGAGTGAAAAAGAAAAGCGAGCCTTGCTAAACACAATAAAAAACGGCACCGAAGAGGAACGCAAAAAGGCAAGGGACGCAATGATTAACGGCAATCTGCGACTTGTACTGTCGGTAATTCAGCGTTTTACAAATCGTGGCGAAAACCCTGACGACCTATTTCAGGTGGGAGTAATCGGACTTATTAAAGCAATAGATAATTTCGACCCATCTCTTGATGTACGGTTCAGCACATACGGTGTACCAATGATTATCGGCGAAGTGCGAAGATACCTCAGAGATAATAACGCAATACGAGTTTCCCGTTCAATGCGTGACACCGCCTACAAGGCAATGCAAATCAAAGAACAGCTCACCAACAAAGAAAATCGAGAGCCTACAGTTGAAGAAATCGCAAAAATAATGGGTGTACCAAAGCACGATGTTGTGCTTGCACTTGAAGCGATAATTGAGCCGGTTTCGCTTTATGAGCCTGTTTTTTCGGACGGCAGTGACACTATTTATGTTATGGACCAGATCGGTGACAAAAGCGACGATACAACCTGGCTTGAAGAAATTGCGGTAAAAGAAGCAATCGCAAACCTTTCCGACCGTGAAAAAAGAATATTGACAATGCGGTTTTTCCGAGGCAAAACTCAAATGGAGGTTGCAAGCGAAATAGGCATTTCGCAGGCACAAGTCAGCCGAATTGAAAAAGGAGCATTAGACAGAATCAAGAAAAATATTTTTTAAGCCGTTCAACAAAGATACTCCGCCATCGTTGTAAAGTGGCGGAGTATTACTTAATTATTCTCTTTTTAACACGCAAATCACAAAAAAGTGACCTGAATTTTAATTATTCCAAGCTAAACCATAGCGTTTACATTTTCTTTATTACTAACTTTTTTTACAAAGTTAATAAACAAAACACCGAGTAATGTCAATGAAACCGCACTGATAACATAGAACGAATAAGATATAAAATTATACATAAATATATTTTCTGACATCATATTATCAAAAATTTCATAATTCTCCAAAGCAAGGCCTATCATAATAATAGAATACACAAAGAAGATAATATTTGTAATCAGAAATATTACAGCAAAAAATATTGCATTTTTTCTCGCCTTGACATTGGTTTTAATCTCCTTTAATGATATGTTTGCACAATTTTTTAGTATTACCACAAAAATAACAACCGCAAACGATGAATTTATTAAATACGAAAAATCAATGTAGGTTTCACTTAAATTTGTCACTGATGCGTTAATCAAATAATATAAAATATCAAAACCTGTTCTTATGGCAAACAAAATACCGATATTTTTAAACACCTTTTTCGCCATAAATTGTGTATCGGTAACCAATATCACCACATAATTATATGCCAGCAGATACACAAACACAAAAGCCGCATTAAATATTAGCATTGGTATTGCAAATTTGAATCCTCCCATAGCAAGTATTCCTATGCACTTCATCTGCAAAAAGCTATGTTCCTCATTATAAAAAATCAGCGATATTAATTCGAGTGCAACCACAATTATAAAAGGTAAGCATTTTTTCAATTTACTGTTCATATTATTCTCCCTCATTCTTATATTTTATTTTCGTTGTAATTAACCCGAACACAGCGAATTAAGACAATTTTTCTTTGGCAAAATTCGTCATATATTCAGTATTGATTTCACGATTTTCATTAATCTCATCTTCCGTAAAATTGCCATTTGCATATCTTTCTATATACGGCTTTATAAAATCCGAATCGTATTTTTCAAGATAATCACAGCCGTACTCAAAGTAATTCCATTCGCCGTCAGAAATTAAAGTTTCGAGCATTGCTGTAAGCACCTTGTTTTCGCTTTGGCTCTTTATATTCTCGGTCTTAATCGCATATCTTTGGTCACCGTCAAAGAAAAACAAGCCAAAATTTTCGAGCCTTTGCACATTACACTCCAAATAGTCCGTTGACTCCGTATATTCCGTTTCAACGGAAACAAGCTCACAATAATAATTCGAGTCCTCGTCAAACGGCATAAAGTATGTAAATGTCTTTATACGGTCTTTTCCGTTTTTTACAGTAACAGAACCTAAATTCAGCACACGCTTTTCATCGTGTTCATAAGAAGAAAATCTGCTTAACGGAGTTACACACGTATCCGTTCTGAAATCCTTTACCGTTCCGTTTACACTTGCATAGGTTGTATCTGAACTTGAAGTTAATTTGCTCGGAATAATCTCATACAAATCTATCGGATAAGCTATGTATTTTACAACATACAATATTCCCGTTAAAAACAAAACCGCCCATAAACGGGTTATTATTTTAGCAAAACCGACATTGCTTTTACTTTTTATAAGTCCGCATTTTTCAACTGAAAAATAAAAATACAAAAAGCAAATAATATTCAATGCGCAAATAAAAATCAGCCTTGAAACCTCAAGTATAAAGCCGATATTTTCAGTGTATGCAACCCTCACATTTGCAACGACTGTATATTTTTCAACTATATAAGCAAAACCGTTATACTGAAACATACAATATATTGCAAGCAAAGCTACAATCACAAAAGTTGCTATAAAAAACGGTATTGTCCCTTTAATCGGGCAAAATCTAAATTTACCGTCTGAAATAAAGTCCGATATAAGCCACAATGTAAAAAACAGAAAAACTACCTCGATAATGCAAGCCGCAAAAGTAAAAACATAATCATTAAAAAAGTAATAAATAATATAGTTTGCCACATCTGCCATAAGTCTTACACTTGCAAAACTTAATATTAATCCTACGGGACTACGCATAAAAAACGAGCAAAACTTTCCAAAACAGTAATACGAAAACATTGTATATACAGATAAAAAATAAATTGCATAATAAACTAATCTAAAAATTATATCTCCGGCATTTATATGCTCTACAATATATGTTGTACAAATAAATCCCTTATAATACGGAGTCCATAGAAACATCAATATTTCCAATGCAACTAACAGTATACAGCCGCTGATTCTTGAATAGTAATTTTTCATTTTTACCTCCATTTTTACATCATTATATTATAGTACAAATTCTTTTATTTCTTTCTCATATTCTTCGTTTATTTTATATATTCCTCCTAATTTGAGATTTGCTAATATTTCAAAACTCGAAAACTCATATTTTCCAAGCACGACCTTATCTTTACTGTATATAACCGGAGTTTCCATAAAATCTCCATTTGAGTTTATAAATAAATTAGTGGCTGCATCATTTTCCATATGATGTTCATCAACATATATTTTCATATCATAATCGAAGCCTCTATAAGGTTTACCATTTAACTCTGCTAAGTACTGTGCTATTTTTGTTGAAGTAATAGCTTTACCTAACGAATTTAACTGATTGTCAAGTGCACTATAAGGAATACTACCTGCGTATATTTTATAAAAATTCGTTGATTTTGTCGAATATGTTGATATAATTACTCTTTTATATCCATTTTTACTTTTTTGAAAAGAAAATTTTATATCGTAACTATCCACATAATCCGGTAACGAACTAAGTAATCCACAAAGTGCTCCAGGAATACCAAGTTTTAAATTCACTTTACTATTATTAAATAAAGTGTATCCATCATGTATGTTTTCACTTTCACCTGTATCCCCTAGTTCTGCTCCTGATATAAAACCAGAAACATCAAATTTTAAATTATTAATATAATCTTCCTGGACAATTGACCACTCTACATTAGGTGAAGTTATATATGTTGTTAAATGATCTGGAATTACAATATTATAAATATCACCTTTATACTTTATCGCTCCAAATTCACCTTTACTAATTATACCCGAATACTTATACTTTAAATCATTTTCTCCTTTACAATCATTATAGCCATCACCGTCAGTATCTTGAAGAGTAGGATCACTATAATTATTAAAATAAACTGTTGAAGATGAATAACAACCATTACCTATATAATACTTATCATTATTGATAGGCTTAAAAGGAATATTTATTGTGGGAAAGTTTGTAGTTATACATCTTCTCAAAATTCCCATTTCTTCGCCGTCTGTAAGTCCGTCACCGTCCGTATCGGGTTTGTTCGGTTCAGTATAAACTATTTTGCCGTTTGCAAGCCTCATACCGTTCTTTTCAAAAGTATCGGGCAAACCGTCGCCGTCCGTATCGGTAAGGTCAAAATTAAACAGACTTTCGGATGAAATATGAGAAAATGCCGTTAAAAGTTCTTCTGCCGTATAGGCATAATAATACTCTCCGCCGGTTTCATCCGCCATATTTTGGAGTTTATCATTATCCGCCGAAAAAACATTAATCGCAAATATTTTTATATTATTTGCTTTTGCTATATTAACATATGACTGAACAGAATCAACATCGCCGTCACATATCAGCACTATTGCCTTTTGATTGCCGGAGGTTGAAAAATTTAGCTGATTTAGTGCCATATTCAAGCCTTTGCTTACATATGTTCCTCCAGAGGCATTTAAAGAGTTTATAGCTGTATGCAAATATTCTTTTGTTGCTCCTAAATGCGCATTTAAATAAGCATTTGATGCAAAACTTACAAGGCAAGCATTATCACTGTCTGCCAAACAATCCACAAAATTGTTCATAGATTGTTTTGCGTAATTAATGCTTTGTCCGCTCATACTTCCTGAAGTATCAACCACAAAAGCAAAATCATAATATAATTTTGTTGTTGTTCCCTCTCGGTAGTCAATGTTTGTTCTCCAGGTATTATACCATATATTTTTATCAACTACCATATATTTTGAAAAATGTGTGGTCTTATAACTTACTGTTTGCTTTTCTTTATCAAGTACGGTTTCATTGTCAAGAATCTGATATACTCCGTTTTCTTCATCGTACCACATTACAGCAAGATCTTCTTCTTTGGTATCTCCTAACCGTGACTTGTCGTACTTAAAAGTAATTGTCGCATTTTCAAACTCTGATGTTGTGGTAATCTCAACGGGCGCTCCTATTAATCCCACCACTTCACTTGAAAGTATATCTTTGCCGTAAATATTTTCGATAGTTGTAGTGTTACTAATATTTCCTGTTCCCTCAAAACTTACCTGTACTTCCGAAATCTGGGGCGCTTCTTCGTTTTTTATGTCCTGTGTTATTTCCTGCTTGACTTTTTCATCACAATCTAAAATGCCGTTTGAATCAGTATCCTTAAGCAATGGACTGAAACCTAATGCAACATCATCACCGTCAGACAGTGTATCTCCGTCGGTATCGGAATTTAACGGGTCTGTGTGATATGTATAAACTTCTTCATAATCGTTAAGTCCATCGCCGTCAGTATCGGGATTAATCGGAAAAGTTCCAAGCTTGTATTCTTCAAGGTTTGTCAGCTTGTCACCGTCTGCATCCTCATCAGAATCTTTTACACCGTTTCCGTCAGTATCTGCTTTCAATGGGTCAGTACCTAAGGTCAACACCTCATAACCGTCCGGCAATCCATCCGAGTCTGTATCTTTATTATTCAAATTCGTACCAAGTATCAGTTCCATATAGTCGGGAAGTCCGTCATTATCTGCATCGGTTTCAGCATTACTCATAACACCGTCTTTATACCAAACTATGCCTTTTACATCAAAACCTGGCTGATTTTGAGGCGGAATTTGATTTGAACCGCTGTTAAACAATACCTTTGCCGATGAATATTTTGTTATGGTATATGAATACCAATTATCACTCACAAATGACATTGCATTTCCCGGCCAGGCTTTTCCTGTATCATTAATATCTTTGTAATAATAAATATTGGGAACGGACCAATTGTCAGGTTTGTAAAAATAAACTGTTATATCATCAGGGCGTTCGGTAGTCCACTCCCCGTTTCTGTACCACATTTCTCCGCTTACAACAAAACCTTCTTGATTTTGCCCGGGAACCTGAATACCTTTTCCGTTATTAAACAAAACCCTCGCTTCATCAAAGCCATAAATTTTGTATGTGTACCAGCCGTCGCCATCAGGGATCATCGGATTGCCTGTCCAGCTTGTACCTGTTTTATTTCCGTTGTAATAGTAAATATTTACATTATCCCAATCATTATAATTATTGAAATGTACAGTTATTCCGTTCGGCTCACTGTCATACCAATTTCCGTTTAAATACCATTTTTCACCCGAAACAGAGTAGCCCTCTTGATTTTGTGAAGGATTTTGATTTGCACCCTTGTTGCTGAATATTACTTTTAAATTATCAATATCAGTCACACTAAACGAATACCAATTACCACCATCGCTCTTCATTGCAGTACCGGGCCATGTAACCGGCTTTTCATTATCAGAGTAATAATAAATATATGGACTATCCCAGCCATTTTCATTGTAATAATGCACTTTTGTGGTTTGGGGTTCAGGACAAGTTTGATACCAAGTTCCTTTTTTATACCACTGCTCTCCCTCTACTAAATATCCCTCTTGATTTTGTCCGGGATTCTGATTTAAACCATTATCACTAAAAATAACCTTTGCCGTTTTTAAGTTATTTATTGTATAACCATACCAACCATCTCCAAAAGATGTCATTTCCTTGCCCGGCCAAGTATCAGGTGTATAATTATCACAATAATAATAAATATATGGTGATTTCCAATTATTTTCATTGTAATAATACACCATAATTTGATTTTCAATCTTTTCTACCGCACTAACAGGCAATACAAAAATTGAAATAATTGTTGTTAGTACCAAAACTAACGAAATAATTTTTTACTTCTCATTAATACTCTCCTAATCAGTTTTTATTTTTGTGTGCAAACGTGCTAAAACAATTTTGTATCACCTCACTTATATTTATTCAATTAACCGTAAACAAAATTGTTTATTGTTGTCTATTTTTGGTTAATTCTTGCATAATATACTACAAATTGTCACATTTGTAAATATCAATTTTTATATATTTATTTTTTAAAAGCTATGCACATTTTCATCATTATGTGCAACAGGTTATATTTTTAAATAAAGCGAAAATTAAACATTGATTTTACAAATTAACTAAATTCACTTGATTTAGTTATAAAAAAGCTATTTTTATGTAAAATTATGTTCCTTTGAGGAATTTTAAAAGGTTATTTATAAAATTTACACGAAAATATTGTGTAAAAATTTTCAAATTTGCTTGAAAACAACATATTTATTTGGTATTATATATTATAGGAATATAGAAGTAGGTTTATTAGGTATTCTTTTACATTGAAGTTTTTTAATTTAACTGTGAATAACACGGAAATCCGCATTTTTATGCGGTTGCCTGCCGTTTGGGTAATGTGGCAGGCATAATAAGGAGTTGAATATATGAAGTATGTCTTTAATGATGAGCGTTCTCCTCTGCGACTGTTTTCTGACGGTGACGCTGTTCGTGCTTACGACTTTCTCGGTGCTCATTTTATAAATTTGGACGGCAGAAACGGTGTAATTTTCAGAGTTTGGGCACCAAACGCTGTTACTGTTTCTATTGTCGGTGATTTTAACAACTGGAATCAACAAGCTAATTATATGTATAAAATCGGTGGCGGTGTATGGGAACTGTTTATTGACAATCTCAGTGAATTTGCTGTGTACAAGTTCTGCATTGAAACCGTTGACCATACAAAGGTTCTTAAATCAGATCCGTTTGCTTTTCATTGTCAAACCAGACCGGATAATTCATCAATGGTGTTCAATACCAACCAATATGTTTGGCACGACAGCTACTGGATGGAAAACCGTGCAAACACTTCTTCTCAGGATAAGCCGATGAACATTTATGAAATTCACGCAGGCTCATGGAAAAAATATCCTGACGGAAATTACTTTAACTATCAGAAAATGGCAGATGAGCTTATTCCTTATTTAAAGGAAATGAACTACACCCATGTTCAGCTTATGCCGCTTATGGAATATCCGTATGACCCAAGCTGGGGTTATCAAACTACAGGTTACTTTGCCGCAACCTCTCGTTACGGCACACCTTGCGACCTTATGGCTCTTATTGACCGCTGCCATATGGAGGGCATTGGCGTTATAATGGAAATTGTACCGTCAAACTTTCCTAAGGACGATTACGGACTTTACAAATTTGATGGCACCTGCCTTTATGAGGACAACAATCCTAAAAAAGGTCAGCGTGACAGCTGGGGTACTTGCTTGTTTAATTTTCAGCGATATGAGGTAATCAGCTTTTTGATTTCCGCTGTTATGTTCTGGTTTGACAAATATCATGTTGACGGTATGCGAATAGGTGCGGTTTCATCTATGCTTTACCTTGACTACGGCAAAAAAGACGGCGAATGGGTGCCAAACCGCTTTGGTGGTAA
>NZ_JBGVJL010000030.1:0-23356 GCF_045129435.1 Ruminococcus sp.
CTCACAAAAATAAAAATAAAGAAAAAATTCTTGTAAAAGGAGATAAGACTATGGGCATTATCAGAGCAGCCATTAACTCAGTTAAAGGCGGATTGGCAGATTCTTGGCAGGAGGTTATTCAGCCAAGACCAATGAGCGGAACTATTGCAATGGTTCCCGGTGAAAAGATAACACACGGCACATCTCAGAACACAAAGGGCACACCAAACATCGTATCAAACGGTTCGGTTATTCAGGTATATGATAACCAGTGTATGCTCCTTATTGACGGCGGAAAGGTAGTTGACTTTACAGCAGAGCCGGGTTATTATCAGGTAAGCAACAGTTCAATGCCATCACTTTTCTGCGGTCAGTTTGGCGACTCTCTTAAAGAAACTTTCTCTCGTATTAAGTACGGCGGAATTCCGTCACAGTCGCAGTATGTAATTTACATCAACCTTGCTGAAATCACAGGTATTCTTTTCGGCACAAAGAATGTTGTAAACTACTTTGACAGCTTCTACAATGCAGAGCTTTTCCTCCGTGCTCACGGTACATATTCTATTAAAATTACAGACCCACTCAAATTCTATCAGGAGGTAATCGACAAGGGACTTGTTACCGCTTGTCAGCCATTTGACTACAAGTCAAAGTCACTCCAGTACAATACAGAGTTTGAGGCAGCTTTAAGCTCAGCTATCAACAACTTCTCAGCTGATGGCTACAGAATCAGCTTTATTAAGGGTAAATCCCGTGAGTTCGGTCAGTATATGGCTCAGACTCTTGATCAGGAATGGGAGCAGCAGCGTGGTTTCCAGGTTCAGGCGGTTGCTATCAACATTTCTTACAATGACGAGAGCACAGAGCTTATCAATATGAGAAACAAAGGTGCTATGCTTTCAGACGCAGCAGTTCAGCAGGGCTATGTAGCAGCTAATGTTGCAGAAGGTATGAAGGCAGCAGGCTCAAACTCAAACGGTGCTATGGCAGGCTTTATGGGTATGGGCATGGGTATGAATGCAGGCGGCAATATTCTTGGCGGCTACCAGCAGAACCCACACTACAACAATCAGCAGCCACAGCAGCCTCAACAGCCACAGGGCAACCCACTCGGCGGTGGTCAGCCACAGCAAAATGCTCCACAGCAGCAGGCTCAGGCTGAGCCGACTCAGCAGGCAGCAGGCAGCTGGACTTGTGCTTGCGGTGCTGTTAATACAGGCAAATTCTGCCCAGAATGCGGTGCAAAAAAGCCTGACGCACCTAAAAAGCACTTCTGCTCAAATTGTGGCTTTGAATTAAAAGAAAACCAGAAGTTCTGTCCTGAGTGCGGTACTAAGGCAGAATAATCGGAGATAGAACAATAAATGGGTACAGTCAATTATAACTGCCCGTCCTGTGCAGCACCGCTTACCTTTAATCCTGAAAGGCAAAGATTTTGTTGTGAATACTGTCTTTCGGAGTTTTCTCCGGAGAAGATTCAGCAAATTTACTCTCAGAGGGAACAAAGCGGTGCTGACAATCAGCAGGAATTTAAAGAGGAACAGCATGAGGGATATGTTTTTAGATGTGATTCCTGTGGTGCAGAGGTAGTAACCACTTCTTCAACGGCGGCTACTACCTGCTTTTACTGCCACAATCCTGTTGTGCTGAAGGGCAGATTATCGGGTGATTTCAGACCCGACAGAATTATTCCTTTTAAGCTTTCACATGAGCAAGCGGTGGAGGCTTTTAAGAACAATGTAAAAAACAAGCATTTCTTGCCTAAGGATTTTGTAAGTGATTCTCACATTCAAAAAATGACAGGTGTTTATTTTCCTTATTGGTACATAGACACTCAACAGGATTCGCATATGGTTGCCAAAGGCAAAAAATACAGACATTGGACAACGGGCAGCAGACGCTACACAGAAACCTCTTACTATGAGCTTTACAGAAGCGGCGATGTGTATGTTCGCAATGTTTTTGAGCGAGCACTTTCGGCTACTGACAGAGATATGCTGCAATGTATGCACCCTTATGATTTATCACAGGCACAAAAGTTTTCAATGTCTTATCTTTCGGGCTTTCAGGCTGAGAAAAGAGATATTGAAAAATCCGATATTCAGCAAATGGTTGACAGCAGAGTTGATGAGTATTGCAAGCAAATTTTAAAGGATACCTGCAATGAATATTCGGGTGTCGAAATTACTAACTATTTTGACAGAACGGATATTGAAAACTGGAGCTATACGCTTTTACCTGTGTGGATTATGACCTACAATTATAAGGGCAAAATTTTTCCTTATGCAATCAACGGTCAAACCGGCAAAATATATGGCAGTCTGCCTGCCGCAACGAGCAAGCTTGTTTTGCTTTCAAGCGTCATATCGGGCATTGCGGCAATTATCGGCTTGTTGGGAGGTATATTTCTATCATGAAAAAGATACTTTCCATAACAGCCACGGTGTTGGCGGTGACGGCTGTGGCTGCGTTTTCGATAAATACAGCGTTTGCCGAAAGCACAAAAAAGCTTACAGATGATGCGGATATTATTCTTGATTCTCAGGAGGATACCATTGAGTATAACCTCAAAAAGTGTACTCTTGAAACAGGCTGGGATACTGTTATCTACACAAATAACAACAATGTTTCGTCATATGATATGGAGAACTACTGTAACGATTATTTTGATAGCCACGATTACGGTTGCGGGGAAGAAAAAAGCGGTGTGTTTCTCACCGTTGATATGGGTTCTCGTGAAATGTATATCATTACAAAAGGCGAGGCAATGTATTATTTTGATGACAGCCGTATAGACGATACGCTTGACAATGTTCAATATGAGCTTGCAAACAGCGACTATCAGGGTGCTTGCGATGCTTTCATTGAGGCTGTTGAGTATTATCACTATATAGGTGAAAATACAGATAGCGACGCTACCTACAAAAATATTGAAATTGTAGAAAATCTTACAATTTTAGATAGAATAGAAAAAGGCTTGTTTTACGCATTTGCGTTTGCAGTTACGGTGGGGATATTTGCCGTAGGTATCAGCTTTGTTATTCGTTACAAATACAGTCAGAACGGCAAGGGCGAAAGCTATGACCTTGCAAGGAACAGCTCGCTTAATCTTACTGAGCGTTACGATAAGTTCCTTTATAAAAATGTTACTTCTACCTCGGTGTCATCTTCATCATCAAGCAGCAGTCATCACAGCAGCAGTCACCATAGCAGCCACCACAGCAGTCATTCATCACATGGTGGCGGTGGCAGACATTTCTAAAATTGCAACAATGGCGTTCTTCATATGATAAGAGAACAAAATTAATTAAAAAATAGTCGGCAGGAATTTTGTTCCTGCCGATTTTTGAAAGCATATATTATGAAAAACAGTGGCTTTTTGTCAATAGCTGGTGTAAATTATGGTTTAGCAACGGTCGGGAAATTTTTACTTAAATTATCACAGATTTTATACCCGAAAATAAAAATTTGGTCAACCTTTTTCAAAGGTTGTGGGTGTGGGCAAAGCCCACAATACTTTAAAATAATGTAAGGCTTTGATAGCCAAACAGCTTGCTGTTTGGTGACTTAATCACATTGGCGAAAGCTTTATAATTGCGATAGCAACACGCAAACAGCGTTGCTGTTTGTGCCTGAAAATTTGCAATAAACACAACTTTTCTTGGGTGTTGCCCAAATCCACGAGCCTTTAAAAAGACTCGACCTAAATTTTATTATTAATTATTACTAAAACAGAAAAACATCACCAAATACCGGTTTACTATAAATTATGAAAAATTATGAAATCATCGACAAGCTTTATTTTGAGCACACAGCAAGCAAAGCAGAGCTTGTCGCTTTAATAAATACAATTTCAGACGAAGAGCTTGAGCATTTGCGAAAAAAGGCACAGCAGACGGCACAGAAATACTACTCAAACAAGGTATATATCCGTGGCTTGATTGAAATTTCAAGCATTTGCAAAAATGATTGCTACTACTGCGGAATACGCAGATCAAACACAAACGCTGTACGGTACAGACTTAGCGAACAGCAGATTTTAGACTGTTGCGACACAGGTTATTCGCTTGGCTTTCGCACATTTGTATTGCAAGGCGGAGAGGACGGATATTTTACCGATGATGTAATGTGCCGCATCGTTGAGCAGATAAAGCAAAAATATCCCGACTGTGCGGTTACGCTGTCACTTGGTGAACGCAGCTATGAAAGCTATAAAAGACTGTTTTCGGCAGGTGCAGACCGCTATCTGCTTCGTCACGAAACTGCCGACAGGACGCATTACGAAAAACTGCACCCAAGCGAAATGTCGCACTCAAACCGACTCGATTGTCTGTACCGATTGAAAAAAATCGGCTATCAGACAGGTGCAGGCTTTATGGTGGGTTCTCCTTATCAGACAACAGAAAACCTTGCCGATGACCTGCTTTTTATAAAAAATCTCAATCCTCAGATGTGTGGGATAGGGCCTTTTATTCCGCACAAGGACACGCCGTTTGCAAAATTCCCAAACGGAAGTGTATGGCTGTGCCTTATGCTGATTTCAATTATCAGGCTGATGTTGCCGAGCGTTCTGTTGCCGTCAACAACGGCTCTAGGTACAGCAGACAGCAATGGCAGAGAAAAGGGCATACTTCACGGTGCAAATGTGGTTATGCCAAACCTTTCGCCCCTTGAGCACAGAAAAGACTATTCCCTGTATGATAACAAAATTTGCACAGGCGACGAGTCGGCTCAATGTATAAGCTGTATGAAAAGGCGAATGAAATCTATCGGCTATGAGGTTGTGACAGATGTAGGTAACTATATTGAGCCGTAATTGCCGAATAGGAAAGGAAAAATTGAAATGTATGACAAAAAATCTCTCAAAGCAGAGGAATTTATAAATGACGAGGAAATCCTTGCAACATTAAAATATGCCGATGAAAACAAAAATAATTTTGAACTTATCGACAGCATAATTGAAAAAGCAAAACTCAGAAAGGGATTGGAGCACAGGGAGGCAAGCGTGTTGCTTGCTTGCGAGGATCCTGAAAGACTTGCAAAGATTTATGACCTTGCCGAGCAGATAAAAAAAGATTTTTACGGCGACAGAATAGTAATGTTTGCACCGCTTTACCTTTCAAATTACTGTGTAAACGGCTGTGTGTACTGCCCTTATCACCTGAAAAACAAGCACATATGCCGTAAAAAGCTTACTCAGGAGGAAGTTAAAAGCGAGGTTATAGCCTTGCAGGATATGGGACACAAAAGGCTTGCGATAGAAGCAGGCGAAGATCCGATAAATAACCCGATTGAGTACATTTTGGAGTGTATAAAGACGATTTACTCAATCAACCATAAGAACGGTGCAATCAGACGAGTGAATGTGAACATAGCCGCCACAACAGTTGAAAACTACAGAAAGCTAAAGGACGCAGGCATTGGTACTTACATTCTTTTTCAGGAAACCTACAATAAAAAGAGCTATGAAGAACTTCATCCGACAGGCCCTAAGCACAATTATGCCTATCATACCGAGGCAATGGACAGGGCAATGCAGGGTGGAATTGATGATGTAGGGCTTGGCGTACTGTTTGGATTGGAGCTGTACCGCTATGAATTTGTAGGACTGTTAATGCATGCTGAGCATCTTGAGGCTGTGCATGGCGTTGGTCCTCACACAATCAGCGTTCCACGAATTAAACACGCTGATGACATTGATCCCGATTCGTTTGACAACGGCATTGACGACGATACTTTTGCAAAAATCTGTGCATTAATCAGAATTTCTGTGCCTTACACAGGTATGATTATTTCTACCAGAGAGAGCAAGGCGGTGCGTGAAAAGGTAATAAGACTCGGTGTGTCGCAGATAAGCGGTGCGTCCTGCACAAGCGTTGGCGGTTACGCCGAGCCTGAGGAAGAGGACGAGAACACCTCGCAATTTGATGTTTCCGACAACCGCACACTTGACGAGGTTGTAAACTGGCTGATGAAGCTTGGCTACATTCCGTCATTCTGTACCGCTTGTTACAGAGAGGGCAGAACAGGCGACCGCTTTATGTCACTTTGCAAAAGCGGTCAGATTCAGAATTGCTGTCACCCAAACGCACTTATGACGCTCAAGGAGTACCTTATGGACTACGCAAGCGATGAAACAAGAAAAATCGGTGAACAGCTTATTGAAAAAGAGCTTTTAAAAATACCGAATGAAAAGGTACGAAAAATTGCCGCTCAGCACATAGCCGAGATTGAAAATGGCAGTCGAGATTTTCGCTTTTAAGAGGTGCTTATGGGACTTAACGATACACCGCTTGCCGAAAGAGTGCATATCGGCTTTTTCGGCAGGCGAAATGCAGGAAAATCAAGCCTTGTAAATGCCGTTACGGGACAGAAGCTATCGGTGGTTTCCGAGGTCTTGGGCACTACCACAGACCCCGTTATGAAAGCCATGGAGCTTTTGCCGCTCGGTCCGGTTGTGGTAATTGACACACCGGGAATTGACGATGAGGGAAACCTTGGCAAAATGCGTGTGGAAAAGGCAAGACAGGTGCTTGACCGCACAGACATTGCGGTGCTTGTAGTTGACGGCAATGTCGGAAAAACTGCGGTAGATAACGAACTGATAAGCATTTTTGAGCAGAAAAAAATCCCGTACATTGTGGCGTACAATAAGGCAGACTTGCTTGAAAATCCACCACAGCCAACGGACGGAATGTTTATAAGTGCAGAGCAAAATATAGGAATATTTGAACTTAAAGAGCGGATTGCAAGCCTATTAAAGACAAATAATGAACCCCAAAAGCTTTGCTCGGATTTAATAAACGAAGGTGACCTTGTGGTACTTGTTGTGCCAATAGACAAGGCGGCACCAAAGGGAAGAATAATTTTGCCACAGCAAATGGCAATCAGAGATATTCTTGATGCCGGTGCAATAGCAGTTGTGGCAAGAGATACCGAGCTTGAGCAGACCTTAAAAGAACTGGGCAAAAAGCCGTCACTTGTTATCACCGACAGTCAGGCTTTTGCAGCTGTAGCAAAAATTGTGCCGTTGGATGTAAGATTGACTTCGTTTTCAATCCTTATGGCAAGATACAAGGGTGTACTTGATACCGCCACAGTCGGAGCAAAGGCGATAGATACGCTGATTGACGGTGACACAGTTCTAATAAGCGAGGGATGTACACATCACCGCCAATGCGATGATATTGGCACAGTTAAATTGCCACGACTTCTCAGAAATTACACAGGCAAGAATATAAATATCGAAACCACTTCAGGCAGAGAATTTCCCTCGGATTTGAAAAAATATAAGCTTGTAATTCATTGCGGCGGCTGTATGCTCAACGAAAGAGAAATTACTCACCGCCGACAAATCGCACAAAATGCAAATATCCCTTTCACAAATTACGGCATCGCAATCTCATATATGCGTGGAATCTTCAATGGTGACTTGTTTGTAAGTAGGGCGTAGGAATAATTTTTATGGGCTTTATCAATAGTTGAGAGGAATTATTGTTTGCTAACAAAAAGGTTCTTTTTCAATAGTTTGGGAAAATTATGGTTTAGCAGAGAGCTTTGGGTAATTAACAAAAAATTTAGGTCGAGCCTTTTTAAAGGCTCGTGGGTTTGGGCAAAGCCCAAGTAAAGCTGTTTTCATTGCAAATTTTCAGGCACAAACAGCGTTGCTGTTTGTGTGCTAAAGCAATGTTTGATAAAACAGGCGATAGCAATTAAAAGGAAATAATTTATTTATAAAGAATAAAGGCTTTTTGTGTTGCTATCGCAATTAAAAGGCTCACGACATTGTGTTCAAGTCGCCAAACAGCAAGCTGTTTGGCTATCAAAGCTTTGCATAATGGGAAAGTATTGTGGGCTTTGCCCACACCCACAACCTTTGAAAAAGGTTGACGAAATTTTTATTTCCGAGTATAAAGTTTGTGCTAATTCAAACAAAATTTCCCGATCGTTACTAAACCATAAATTTATCAACATTACCCCAATATTAAAAACAGAACCAACAAAAAGCAGGGTTATACCCTGCTTTTTGATTGCTTTAATTTATTAACAACAGTGTAGATGCTTATATTTTCTTATCAAATTCACTTCCGCATTTTGGACAGCGTACTCTGTGTTTGCCTTTTACATTGCGTACTCTTAGCTGAGCTTTGCAGATAGGACATTTTAAATAGCGGTATTCCTTGTGGTCACGGATTTTTTTATATGTGAGCTTAAACCAGCCTGTTACTGCGTTGTAAAACGGCATAAAGGCACGATTTTCCGCACTTCGTTTGGTGATATTGCGTGAAAGCGAACGATAAATCATAATAACAATTATTGCAACCTCAAAAGCATCAATAATGAGGGTAGGCACGAGAGCAAAAACAAAAATATTGACAAACCACAGCACGAGAAAAAGCACAAAAAGGCTGCTATTAAGCTTATCGGTGCCATATCTGCCCTGCATAAAAATCGCAAATTTCTGCATTAAATTTCGCATAACATCAATCCCTTTCAAAAGCTATTTTATCATACGCCTGACTGTTTATCAATATACAAAATCAAAAATAAAGGCATTGTTAATTTCTGATGTAGTCGGCACAAAAATACACATACTTCACATCGGCAATGACCGCAGAGTGCTCGGTTTTTACCACGATTGTTTTCTTGGTTTTTGCACTCATTTGTGCAATCACCTCGGTAATATTGCAGGTTTCGGGGGAATAATTAAATTTTTCCATAAATTCCTCGGTTGTATAAACCTCCGAATTATATCCCTCAAAAAGCTCAAGACTATCGTAATCAATGAGTTTGTATTCATCAAGCAAAATCTCAATGCCAATGTCGGCATTTGTGAGCGAATCAATGTAATACGGTGCGTCATTGAGGAAAAGTCCTGTTTTCAGACTGCCGACAGAAACCGTAATGTCTGAGTTTACGGCAAGCTCACCGTAGCCTGTGTCGCCGTTAATACCGCTGTTGATGTCGGCACTTACAACATAGGCAGGCGTCATATTAATCTGAGTGATTGCCTGAGCCATTTCGCCCTCAACCTTACCGGAAAAGCCTGTGCCAAGCAAGCAGTCTACAACAATGTCATAGCCCTCAAAATTGCCAGCCTCGTAAAGAGAAATTTCATTTACGCCAAGCGATTTTGCAAGCTGATAGTAATAAAGTCCATCTTTAGAAAAGCCCTCAACAACTCTTACAATAGTGCATTGCATGGAATGCCTTGCAAGAATACACGCAAGAGCATAGCCGTCACCGCCGTTGTTGCCCTTGCCGCAGACAACGCAGGTTTTGCCGGCAAACTTTACCTTATCAAAAATTCCCTGTGCCGCCCTCCTCATAAGCTCGGCAGACGGAGTACGGTCCGCAATAGTGCGGGCGTCACTTTCTCTCATATTTTTAACAGATACTACTTTCTCAAAATCCATAGTAAATTCCTTTCGATAAGCGCTATTTACAAATTGCGTTGTATGCCGCCATAACTGCGTCATCGCTTATGGTGCAGTGCAAAGAATATAAATCAACAGCCGAAAAAATCTCGTCATACAGCTCTAAAATTCGGCTCATTCTGCTTTGCTTTTTTGAAATCAAGGTTGCTTCAAGCAGTTTTGAAAAAACTTTTCCGGCACTTACTTTTTCGGTAAAATTTTTGCTGTCACGCTCAAGCAAAAAAACAGCCTTGAGCGGTGCAGAAATATTTGCACCTATATTTGATTTACCCATCCATGGTGTGCCGTAAACATAAAAAACGCCGTCCTTTTTGCGGATAATCGGCTTGTCGTCATTAATCATTGTCACCCTATCGCCAAAATGCTTTCGCCATAGTGCGGTGTGGGTTGATTTGCCTGTGCCGCTTGGAGCAGAAAAAAGGTAGGCATTGCCGTCAAGCATAAGAGCCGAGCTGTGAAAGAAAAGTCCGTCATAGTTGTCGAGAATTTCCCTGCAAACAAGGGTGTTTATCATACAGCTTTCGCACAGATAATCACTTCCGCCCTCAGCCATAAGCCTGTCTATATCACTTTGCTCAACCTCAATATGAAAGTCAAAGGTGCTTTCATCTGTAAGATAATCAGCAAGTAATTGATCTGTTTTTTTATATTTCGTGTTTATCTCAATGTTTAGGTCGGCAATTTTGTATATCGGCATTTTTACCTCCGATTAATAGATACCCTGCACAGTAACCTCGCCGGAATTTACTGTTTGCAAAGTACCGTCCTCAAGCTTTACCACAAGCTCACCGTTGCTGTCAATTTTTTCAGCTACTCCATTATATTGTTGTGAATTTCTGAAAAAGCTGACATTTCTTCCAATGGTGGCACACAGGGAAGTGTATTCCTCAAGTGCTTTTTCGGTTAGTCTTAAATCATTTGACAAAAGTTCCTTTTCAAGATACTCAATAACAACCGCCAAAAATTCGTTGCGGTCAATGTGTTTGCCGGTTTCAAGGAAAATTGAAGTTGCCTTGTGAGCAATTTCCTCAGGAAATTCGGTGTGCTCAACATTTATGCCGATACCTGTGATGGTGTACTCGACAGCACAAAATTCCGCACTAAGCTCGGTGAGAATACCCACAAGCTTTTTGTGACCTGTTATAATATCGTTAGGCCACTTGATTTTGCAGTCAATGCCTGTGTAATCTCTTATGGCCTTGCATACCGCAAGACCGGCAAGTGGGGTGATGCCAGTAACCTCATTTGGTGCAAGGTCAGGGCGAAGCAGAAAAGAAAATGCAATGCCGTCATCTTTTTTAGTCTGCCACACTCTGCCGAGTCTGCCCTTGCCCTTAGTCTGCTCTCTTGCCGCAACCAAAGTTCCGCTTTCGCAGCCGTTTGCACCGAGAATCTTTAAATAATCGTTTGTTGAATTGACAGAATCCAGAACAACAAGATTTTTGCCGATAAGCTGAGTGTTAAGGTGTGATTTTACTGCATAGGTGTTGAGATGTTCGGGATAAGCCACAAGACGGTAGCCTTTGCGTGTGACCGAGTCAATGACATAGCCCTGAGATTTAAGGGAATTAATGGCTTTCCAAATTGCCTGACGGGACACACCAAGCTGGGTTGAAAGCTCCTGTCCTGAAATATAGTCATCTGCCTGTGAAAGTAATTCAAGTATTCTTTCCTGCATAAAAATCATCCATTCTGAAATCTTGTTTGTTAGGGTTCTTCGCAAAATGTCGGGTAAATAATAAAAAAGTTTAGGTCGAGCCTTTTCAAAGGCTCGTGGGTTTGGGCAACGCCCAAGAAAAGTTGTTTTCTGTGCAAATTTATAAGGCACAAACAGCAACGCTGTTTGTGTGTTAATGCAAAGCTTGACAAAACGGCGGTAGCCATATAAAAGGAAATAATTCATAAATAGGAAAAATATCTTTTCTGTATTTATAATGCTGTCGCATCTGCACGCTTTCACCGTTGTGTTAAAGTAGCAAAACAGCAGGCTGTTTTGCTATCATAATTTTGCTTAAACTAAAAGTTTTGTGGACTCTGTCCACACCTGCAACCTTTGAAAAAGGTTGACCAAATTTTTATTTTCGAGTATATAGTCTGAGATAATTCAAGCAGAAAATTCCCGACTGTTACTCAAATTTTCCAACACTATAAACCTATTTATTTACTAAGCTGTGCAATTCTGTCAAGGATTTTGTCTGCAACCTCAGTTTTAGACATTATGCCAAGCTCTGTTGTGCTTGACTTATCAATAATTGTAACCACATTGGTGTCGCCCTGAAAGCCTGCACCCTCAACCTTTAAGTTGTTGCAAACTATCATATCAAGGTTTTTGCTTTCAAGCTTTTTCTTTGAATTTTCAGTCATATTCTGAGTTTCCATCGAAAAACCGCAGATAAACTGATTTTTCTTGTTTGCACCAAGTGCTTTTAATATATCTTTTGTAGGCTCAAGCGGAATGTTTTCCATTCCGTCAGCCTTTTTTAACTTATCATCGGCAATATTAACAGGGCGAAAATCTGCTACAGCCGCCGCCTTGATTACTATGTCTGTGCTGTCAAATTCTCTTGTAACCGCATTGTACATTTCCTCTGCGGTAGTTACATTTATTGTTTTTACAAACGGTACAGGCGGTAAATTTACCTTGCCCGACACAAGAGTAACCTCCGCACCTCTGAGCATTGCCTGCTTTGCAACGGCATAGCCCATTTTGCCTGAGGAATGATTTGTGATGTATCGCACAGGGTCAATGCTCTCCTGAGTAGGGCCTGCCGTAACAAGTACCCTTTTGCCCTTAAAGTCCTGCTTTTCAGTCAAGGCCCTTTCAAGGTAGTTAAGCAATACCTGTTCATCAGGCATTTTGCCCTTTCCGACTGTACCACAGGCAAGTCTGCCCTCAGCCGGAGGTACTATAATATAGCCGTATCGTTCAAGCTTTGCAAGGTTGTCCTGCACAATAGGATTTTCAAACATATTGGTGTTCATAGCCGGCGAAATAATAACAGGGCATTTGCAAGCCATAACGGTGGTGCTGAGCATATCGTCAGCAATTCCGTTTGCAATTTTGCCGATTATGTTCGCCGAGGCAGGTGCAATCAGAAATGCGTCTGCACTTGTTGCAAGTGAAATGTGTGCAACATTGTACTGTACATTTCTGTCAAAGGTATCTATAATGCACTTGTTTTTGGTAAGCTCTTCAAATGTAAGCGGATGAATGAAATTTGTTGCATTCTGCGTCATCAGCACATTTACATTACAGCCCTTTTTAACAAGTGCACTTGCGACATTTGCGGATTTGTAGGCGGCAATGCTGCTTGTTACGCCAAGGATTATGTTTTTGCCTTTAAACATTTCAGTCCTCCATATCCTTTAAAAGACCATGCTTTTCATATGAAGTGATTCTTGTAATTTTGTTTTCATCGTCAACAAATACGACCTTTGGCTTGTGCTCGAATGCCTTTGTATTGTCAATCTGAGCATAGCTCATAATAATTACCTTGTCGCCCTTCTGCACACATCTTGCCGCAGCACCGTTAAGACAGATAACGCCTGAGCCTTCCTCGCCTGCAATAACATAGGTTTCAAAACGCTGACCGTTGTTTACATCGGCAATCTGTACCTTTTCATATTCCATAATGCCGGAAGCTTTCATAAGAGACTCGTCAATGGTGATAGAGCCAACATAATCAAGCTCTGCCTGAGTTACAGTTGCACGATGAATTTTACTTTTAAGCATTGTAACTGTCATAACCCTCTCCCTTTCTGCAAAACACGATTATAATGTGTCAATGTCAACAATAAAGTTATCAATAAGTCTTGTTTTTCCAATATAAACGGCGATAGCGGTGAGTACATAACCGCTGTATTTTTCAATAGGGGTGATGCTCAAAGCGTCAACCACACTTACATAGTCAATTTTTGCAAGCGGCTCTGCTGAAATGCACTTTGTCATAGCGTCAATTACAGTCTGAGCGTCACGCTCGCCGTTTTTTACCATTTCTTTGCCAAGTGCAATGCTCTTGCTGAGTACCAATGCTGCCTGCCTTTCTTCTGCTGAAAGGTAGGTGTTTCTTGAGCTTTTTGCAAGACCGTCTGCCTCACGAACTATAGGACAGCCCTTGATTTCAATATCAAAGTTGAGGTCTTGAACCATTCTTTTGATAATTGCAAGCTGCTGAGCGTCTTTCTCACCAAAATATGCTCTGTCAGGAGCAACAATATTGAAAAGCTTGCTTACAACTGTGCAAACGCCTCCAAAGTGAGTTGGTCTTGTTTTGCCGCAAAGCTCCTTTGTAAGATTATTCATTACAACATTTGTAGAAAATCCGTTTGGATACATTTCCTCGGGTGTCGGATTGAAGATAAGGCTTGCACCTGCGTTTGTGCAAAGTTCGGTATCCTTTTCAATATCTCTCGGGTAGCTTTCCAAGTCCTCGTTCGGTGCAAACTGAATCGGGTTTACAAAAATGCTGACTACTACTCTGTCATTTTCCTTGACTGCTCTGTCAATAAGGCTCTTGTGACCCTCGTGAAGATAACCCATTGTCGGCACAAGTGCTACTGTAAGTCCCTGCTTTTTCCATTCCTTAACCTGCTGTCTTA
The DNA here is from genome assembly GCF_045129435.1 of Ruminococcus sp. Classification (GTDB taxonomy): domain Bacteria; phylum Bacillota; class Clostridia; order Oscillospirales; family Acutalibacteraceae; genus Ruminococcoides. The sequence continues at coordinate 14,016 of NZ_JBGVJL010000030.1, forward strand.
CCTCGGCAACAGAACCTGTACGCTTAATCATTTTTCTTCCTCCATAACCCTTTTCATCACATCTTCGTCAATCTTAAAGCAATGCTCTTCACTTGGAAAAGCACCTGACTTGGTTTCATTTATATAATCAGTGAATGCCTGACGCATAAATGAGCCGGCATCTGCGTATTTCTTAACAAATTTCGGTGTATAGTCGCTGAACATTCCGAGCATATCCTGATATACAAGCACCTGACCGTCACAGCCTGCACCTGCACCAATGCCTATTGTAGGAATGTCAAGCACACTTGTTACATATTCGGCAAGCTTTGCCGGAACGCACTCAAGCACCACCGCAAATGCACCTGCCGCCTGAACAGCAAGAGCGTCTTTAACAAGCTTTTTTGCAGAAAGCTCGTCCTTACATTGAACCTTAAATCCGCCAAAGGCATTTACCGACTGAGGCGTAAGTCCAAGATGAGCCATAACAGGAATACCTGCCTGTGTAATAGCCTTGATTGCATCGCAAACGCTTTCGCCGCCCTCAAGCTTAACTGCTCCGGCGTTGGCTTCTTTCATAAGTCTGCCTGCGTTTACAAGTGCGTCATAAACAGAGGTTTGATATGACATAAACGGCATATCAACCACTACCATTGCTTCCTTTGCACCTCTTGCAACAGCCGCACCATGGTGAATCATATCCTCCATAGTAACAGCCACTGTGCTGTCATAGCCTAAAATAACATTTCCGAGTGAGTCGCCAACCAAAATAGCGTCCACTCCAGACTCGTCCATAAGCTTTGCGGTTGAGTAGTCGTAGGCGGTGAGCATTGTAAGCTTTTCGCCTGTCTGCTTAGCCTTTGCAAATGTTGTTACAGTTTTTTTCATTGGTAATTCTCCTTAATAGTATTAGAACATACCGCTAAAAAGAAATAAAAGGATTTACAAGTAAATCCCGTACCGCTTTCCGCATCGTCCCGTTCCCTAAGGATACAGGCTATCGGATAAAGTTAAAAATTTAAAGTGGTACAGTTTCAAAGCGAATACTATCCATTCTTCATAATACCACATATGGCCTAAAATTGCAATATTATTGTGATTTTGCAAGTGATCTTCAAATAGAAAAATTCTTGTTGCCAACTGTAGTAATATTTGTTATAATGTCGAATGTAAGGAAACGGTGGCGGCTGTTTCAGCTCCCTTGAGAAAGGGGGTGTTATATTTTATGGTTGAGAGTATTGCATACTTAATTGTATTTGCTATTGTTTTAGTAGCATTTGATAAAATCATAAATGATATAAAAAAGAAATAACCGCCCTGTACTGCGAATACAAGACGGTTAGTCATAAAAATTAACCCATGTTTGCGAAACAGCTAAAGCCGTTTCCTTACACCTTTATTATACAGCATTTATAAGCTAAAGTCAACACCGAAAGCAGGGCATAGAACCTGCTTTTTTATTTGCACCATTCGAGTGTAAGAAAGAACCGTTCGTAGGTATCATCCCAGCCGTCTATACCGTTTACACCGCCGCCGTTTACACTTCTCAGCTTTGAATCGTTCATATCCTGACCGCAGGCAAAAAGCTCGCCTATGGTCACATTGTAACCAAGACTTTGGCAAAGTGAGCAGAATTGCGACACAGGGTCTTCGGCACTCTTTGTTGCAATTAATTTTGCTTTTAGGCTGTCATCTTTTTGTGCATCACTCAGCAGTTTGTCAAGCTCTTGTTGTATCACAAAACCACTCCGTAACAAATAAGGTCACCCAAGCGGATGACCTTAAATTTTTTATTCAATAGAGCTGTCGAGGTACTCCATAAGCTCCTCGTCATCCTTTTTCTGCTTATCTTTAACAATGAAGAAAGCTGTGAGTGCAGCAGAAGCTACAGCAACCGCAGAAATAATGCTGATAATGAGCCAAAAATGTTTCTTTTTCATATGTTATTCCTCCCGATTATGTTTAAATTAACGGCAATATTATATGCGTATTATCTAAATATATTCTATCATTTTTCAGGAAAATGTCAACATAAAAACAAAAAAAGCAGAGAAATTTTCTCTGCTTTTAAGGTTGCAATTCAAAATCTTAAACTTATGCAGATGCATTAAGTCTTTTTGCAAGAGATGACTTGCTTCTTGCAGCTGTATTCTTGTGCATAATACCCTTAGCTGCTGCCTGGTCGATTTTCTTCATAGCAAGACTAACTGCCTCTGTTTTGTTGGCAGCATTAGTGTCAACAGCGTAGTAAGCCTTTTTGATAACTGTCTTTAAAGCTGACTTTACAGCCTTGTTCTGAGCTGTCTTAGTAGCGATAACCTTTACACGCTTTTTTGCAGATTTAATGTTTGGCATTGTCCCACCTCCTTAAAGTATCAGTCATATGTCAATTATAATAGCATATAACTTCAAAAAATGCAAGAGATTTAAGAAAAAAACTCAGATTTTCTTTCTTTTTACGCATATTTTTCTGTCACAAAAGCCTTTTTGCCGTATATTTTTACTATACATTTATATTATAGCAAATTTTACAGCAAAATTAAAGCTTAATTTTTGAGTAATTAGACACATCAAAGCTCTTGTCAAAGCTTTTCAATGTACCCACAACCATATCTGTAGTAATCTTTGCCATATGTGCAGGTTCAAGCGGGGCTTCGTCTGTAAGCCAATGCTTAAAAAGTCCCATGCCGCCTGAAATGCAGAAGTCAAAAACATATCTTATGTCATCTACATTTTTAACCATACCGCTTTCAAAAATCTTTTTGATTTTTTCGGCTACAAAGTTTTCAACTTGTCGGATAAACGAAATATCACCGTTTTCGCTTACAAGAGCAATGCAGATTTCTCGGTTGTCATCTAAAATATTATATATATGCTCAAAGAATCTGCACATCTCCTCCTCACTGTTTGTCGGCGGATAAAGGTCGATTGCGTGTCTGAATTCCGACAAAAGCTCATTTTCAAGCTCTGCTACCATACTATATATATCGGTATAGTGCAGGTAAAAGGTAGAACGGTTAATATCCACCTCTTCCACAAGCTCTTTTACTGTAATTTCTTTAATGCTTTTTTTCTGTGTGAGTACCGCAAGACCGTGCCTTAAAGCCGACTTTGTTTTTCTCACACGCCTGTCTGTTCTCGCTGCCATAATTTATTCTCCAATCCTCAACACTAACTTCTTTTATGTCTATTATTAAACACAAGCGTTAATTTTAATGCTTGAATGTTCTCTTTATAGATATTATAATATATAACACAAAGAAAATCAACACCTTATCTATTAAAATATATAATATAGTTTAATAACAATGGAGTTGATTAGTGTAAAGAAAGGAGAATACTGTTATGGTAAAACAGGAATGGAAAAGCCTGTGGCGTAACAAGATACTGATAATTGTATTGGTATTCATCATTGCTATTCCGGCAATTTACACCACTCTTTTCCTTGGCTCAATGTGGGACCCGTACGGCAAACTTGATAATTTGCCTGTTGCGGTGGTAAACCTTGATGAGCCGGTCGAGTATGAGGGCGAAACCCTTGATGTAGGCGGTAAACTTGTTGACAAGCTCAAGGACGACGGCTCGCTGTGCTTTAACTTTACAGATTCAGAGCAGGCAGAGCGTGGACTTGAAAACGGTACTTACTATATGGTAATCACCGTTCCAAAGAATTTCTCAGAAAATGCTACTACTCTTATGGACGCAACTCCAAAGAAGATGGAGCTTGACTACAAAACAAATCCGGGCACAAACTATATAGCAATGAAAATGAGCGAAACCGCTCTTGAAAAAATCAAGACTTCGGTTGCTCAGGAGGTCACAAAGACCTATGCCGAAACTATCTTTGATAAAATCGGTGAAGCAGGTGACGGAATGAAGGACGCTGCCGATGGTGCAGGCGAAATTTATGACGGCACAGAAAAGCTTGCTGACGGCAACAAAACCATTTCAGATAATTTAAAAACTTTAGCAGACGGCACACTTACATTTAAGGACGGCACAAGCGAGTTAAAGGTTGGTCTTTCATCTTACCTTGACGGTGTAAATCAGCTTTCAGACGGCTCAACAACACTTGCAAACGGTGCTACAACCTTACTTACAGGTGCTTTACAGCTTGATAACGGTGCAGCTTCACTTTCAGACGGTACAAAGACACTTACCTCCGGTACAGCAACACTTGAGAGCGGTGCAAAAACACTTGAGGGTGGTTTAAAGACCTACACAGACGGTGTAAAGCAAGCCAATGACGGTGCGGCAGCACTTAACGCAAACAGCTCGGCACTCACAGCCGGTGCAAGTCAGCTTACAGCAGGTAATGAACAGCTTTCATCAGGCAGCTCACAGCTCCTCGGCGGTCTTAACCAGATGAGTAGCACAGTAAAAAGCGGTTTGCCAAGTGAAGATACAATTACCCAGTTGAGTGGTGGACTTGATACTTACTCAGCAGCTATCGGTCAGATGAACGATGAGTTGCAGAACGCATCTATTCCAACAGATGAAGATCTTGCAAATCTTAACGCAGTAAAAACTGACCTTGCAAACAATCTTACAAATGCGGGTGAAAACGCAAAGTCACTTTATATGCTTGCTGCTCAGTTGCAGGCAAGCGGTGATTTACAGACAGCCGCTCAGGTAAAGGAAATTGCAGACAGCCTTGCAGCAAATGTTTCATCTGCCGCAAATGATGCAACAGCAATAGGCACAACATTTGAGCAGCTTGCTCCATCACTTGCAAAGGTAACAGAGCTTAAAAACGGTGTGGCAGAGCTTAACGAAAACAAAGAGCTTGTTCTTGGCGGTGCAAAAACAGCAGTAAACGGAATGTACAGCGGTCTTGCAAATGTAAGCTATGCACTTGATACACAGCTTATCCCAGGTATGGCAACTCTTGACGGCGGTATTTCTCAGGTATCTGAGGGTGCTAAGTCACTTTCAACCGGACTTACAGCTTACACAAGCGGTGTTGCTCAGGTTGGCAGCGGACTTTCACAGCTTAACGATAATGCAGCTCAGTTAAACTCAGGTGCTACACAGCTTTCAGGCGGTGCAGCTCAGCTTTCAAGTGGTGCTAAGTCACTCGACAGCGGTGCGGCTGAATTAAAGAGCGGTACTTCTCAGCTTGCAGACGGTACCAAAACTCTTGATGACGGTACAAAGACACTTACAAGTGGATTTGCTACTCTTACAGCTAACAACTCAAAGCTTACAAGCGGTGCAAATCAGCTTGCAGACGGTGCTGTAACTCTTAATGACGGTGCCGGTCAGCTTTATGACGGTTCAATTACACTCGGCAACGGACTTTCAGACCTTAAAGACGGTGCAGATACCTTAAAGACAGGTCTTGAGGACGGACAAAAGACTATTGATGAAAACAAGGGCGATGACGATGTTTATGAAATGATTGCAAGCCCTGTTGAATCAAACGAAACTAAGATTTCAAATGTTGAAAATAACGGTCACGCAATGGCAGCTTATATGATGTGCGTAGGTTTGTGGGTACTTTGCATAGCATTCTGTATTATGTATCCTCTCACAGAGCACCATGGCACAATCAAGTCAGGCTTCTCATGGTGGCTGAGCAAGGCAGGCATTGCTTATCTCGTAGCACTTGTTTCTGCTTATGCAATGATTGGCTCACTCCAGTTGTTCTTACACTTTGAGCCAACCGAGCTTTTAAATACATTCCTTGTAGCAGGAATTACCGCAATCGCATTTATGTCAATTCTTTACTTCTTCAATGTATGGCTTGGCAAGGTAGGCAGCTTCTTAATGCTTATCTTCATGGTTGTACAGCTTGCAGGTTCTGCAGGTACTTACCCAATCGAAATTTCAGGCGACTTTGTTGCTACAATTCATAAGTGGTTGCCATTCAGCTATGCAGTTGACGCATTCAGAGGCACAATCTCAGGTAATGGCAATATTCTTGAAGTAACAATCGTTCTTCTCTCTATTGCAATCATCTTCACACTCCTTACAATTATGATGTTCAACATCAGAGCAAAGATGATTAAGAATAATAAGAAAGGTCTTTACGACTTTATCGAAAAATGCGGTTTAGCTTAATGCAAAGCTCAAATAAATAAACAGCAGACTCCGGCTTCTTATGAGGTCGGAGTTTTGCTTTTTCGGTAATATTGAGTGTTATGATATTTAGTAAAGTAGAAATTTAAAGTGACAAAATATAAATAGATTAATGAATTTGTATAGTTTACTTGTGCATATTTAACGAAAATACCGATATTTGCAAAGAAAAGACTTGAAAAAGCAAATATTTTGTTGACAGTTTTGTGAAATTATGGTAGAATTAAGTCACTCAAAAAATAGAGAGGAAAATTTAGGAGGATTTAACTATGCAGAATTCTAAAAACTTTGCAATCGCATCACTTATTTGTGGTATTTTATCAATCATTTTACCATGGATTCCATATGGCTACTTCTTTGCTATCGCAGCCGGTATCGTAGCTATCATCCTTGCTGTTAAGGTTCGTAAGCTTAACGATGCTAACAAGGGTATGGCAACAGGTGGTCTTGTAACAGGTATCATCGGTGTTGTTCTTGCAGGTATCATCATGGCTTGTGCTATTTGTGCAGTATGTGCAGTTGCTTCAGTAGCAGGCTCACTTTCATAATTTAAAAATGCACTAAATCTCAACCTCTTGTACAATGTGCAGGAGGTTGTCTTTTTTGGAGAAAAACTATGTTTCCTACTTTTGAATTGTTTGGCAGAGATATATCTATGTATGGCGTTGTGGCACTTATAGGTATATTTGTTTGTGCAATATATATTTGCAGAAATGCAAAAAAGCGTGGCTATGATGACAATGATTTTATAGTACTTCTGCTTATTTCAGCTATAGGTGTGTTTGTCGGCAGTCACCTTTTATATGCCATTACCAGAATTGACCTGATTATAAAGCTGTTGTCTGATTTTGGAAAATATGTTCAGTCCTTTGGTGATTTTATAAATTGTATGGCAACTATTTTTGGCGGTTCGGTTTTTTATGGCGGACTTCTTGGCGGTATGGCGGCAGGTGCTATTTATTGTAAAAAGAAAAAGTTTGATATTCCGGCGTATTCCGACATTGTTGCACCCGGTGTTCCGCTGTTCCACTTTTTTGGCAGAATAGGCTGTGCCCTTGGTGGCTGTTGCTACGGAATCGAGAGCAGCTTTGGTTATGCAGTGCATGGCAATGAGCTTATACCGTCGGTAAATGATGTTCTGCGTTTTCCTGTTCAGCTTTTAGAGGCATCACTTAACCTTATACTGTTTTTGGTGCTTGCAAGATTTTTAAGCAAAGGCATATTCAAAGGCAAGCTTTTTGCTGTATATCTTTTATGCTATTCGGTAATCAGATTTTCTGACGAATTTTTGCGTGGAGACACCTACAGGGGCTTCCTTTTCGGACTTTCAACCTCACAGATAATAAGCATAATACTTTTCGTTTGTTCGCTTGTTTATCTTATAGTAAAATACAAAAAGAGCAAACAAACGACAATCTGATTTTGGACGGACACTTTTGCGGTGTCCGTTTTTGCTTTGGTTCTTTTTCAATAGTTGGGGTAAATTATTGTTTAGCAGAAAGTTTCGGATAAATATTTTAAAATTTAGGTCGAGCCTTTTTAAAGGCTCGTGGGTTTGGGCAACGCCCAAGAAAAGTTGTTTTCATTGCAAATTTTCAGGCACAAACAGCAACGCTGTTTGTGTGTTAAAGCAAAGTTTGACAAAACAGGCGACAGCCTTTAAAAAGAAATACTTCATTAACAAATAATAAAGAAGAATGGTTTTTATGTTGCTGTCGCAGTTATAAGCCTTTCGCTATTGTGTTTAAGCCACCAAACAGCAGGCTGTTTGGCTATCAAAGCTTTGCGTTAGCTAAAGTATTGTGGGCTTTGCCCACACCCACAACATTTGAAAAAGGTTGACCAAATTTTTATTTTCGAGTATAAATTCTGTGCTAATTCAAAGGAAATTTCCCGACCGTTGCTAAACTATAATTTATCAATATTACCCCAACATTAAAAACATAACCTTTGTTTTATAGAGAATTCTCCATAATTCTTTACGGCAAATAAGCGTATTATATTAGTTCTTACTGTTGAATTTACAGATTAATTATGATACAATAATCTATATATGCAGTTACAAACATAGTTTGACAGATTACCGAAAGGGGTTTTAGTATATGTGCGGTATTTGTGGCTTTACAGGCGAAGTTATCGACAGAGATAAGGTCATTAAAAATATGACAGATGTCATCACACACAGAGGTCCTGACTCAGACGGTGTGTTTATGGACGATAACATTGCGATGGGCTTTCGCAGACTTTCAATTATCGACCTTGACGCCGGTCATCAGCCGATTTATAACGAGGATAAAACACTTGTCCTCACATTCAACGGTGAGATTTATAACTATAAAGAGCTTAGAAAGGTTCTTATTGAAAAGGGACATAAGTTCTATACCGACACCGACAGCGAGGTGCTTATTCACGGCTTTGAGGAGTGGAGAGAGGATCTTCTCTTAAAGCTTCGCGGTATGTTCGGTTTTGCAATTTATAATACTAAGGACAAGTCAGTTTTTGTTGCCCGTGACTTCTTTGGCATTAAGCCAATGCACTACACAATGATTGACGGCGAATTTGTTTACGCAAGTGAAATCAAGAGTATTCTTGAGCACCCTAAGTTTGTGAAAAAGTTCAACAAGAGAGCTTTGGATACATACCTTTCATATCAGTATGCAGTTCCGCCGGAAACATTCTTTGAGGGCGTGTTCTGCCTTATGCCGGGTCATTACCTTTGGTATAAGGACGGTGAGGTGGAAACTACCCGTTACTGGGAGGCTCGTTTTAATCCTAACGAGGAGCTTACCGAGGAAGAGGCAGTTGACTCCATTGAAAAGGTATTTGAAAATTCAGTAAATGCACATAAGATTGCCGATGTTGAGGTTGGTTGTTTCCTTTCAAGCGGTGTTGACTCAAGCTATGTTTCAACATATTTTGCAGACCAAAAGACATTTACAGTCGGTTTTGATTTTGGCGAGCATTACAACGAAATCAGCTGGGCAAAGGGACTCAGCGAGAAAATCGGTGTTGAGCACCACACCCACCTCATTTCAAGTGAGGAATTCTGGGACGCCGTTCCTACAGTTCAGTACCATATGGATCAGCCGCTTGCAGACCCGTCTTGTATTGCACTTTACTTTGTATCAAGACTTGCAAGCGAGTATGTAAAGGTTGTACTTTCGGGCGAGGGTGCAGATGAATTGTTCGGCGGCTACACCTGCTACAACGAGCCGCGAGTATTCAAAATCTACCAGACAATCGTTCCGCATTGCATAAGAAAGGCTATAAGAGCCGTATGC
>NZ_JBGVJL010000031.1:0-11235 GCF_045129435.1 Ruminococcus sp.
GTTATTCTGTTTACATTACAGTCCGCAATAATCTCGCTGACTGTAATTTTTTTTAACGGCTTTTTAGTCATTAAATTTTTAAGACTTGCCGAAAGTGCCGACTTTGTTTTCAGTGTAATTTCTTCGTGAGTCATTTAATTCACTTCCTTGTTTTTATTATACACTTGTCCTATAAATAATTCAATGGTCATATTAAAATGATTTGTCCTATATATTTGACCGTCAAATGTGGTGCGATTGTCCGTATTTACACACGAGTGATTACATTGTCCGTTTTTATTTTTTGAAAAATTAAATATAATAGCATCGTAGCAGAAAGGAGGAGCAATATGGAGAGAACATATGACATAACAATTAATGCTCCGCTTGGTATAAGATTCGGAACTATGACTTTTAATTGTCATGGCTCAGTAGTTACGGGTACGCTTAACGCATTTGGAAATCATGATGATTTTACAGGGCAAATAGAAAGTGACGGGGAAGTTGAGATTAAAGGTAAGATTACCTCTCTTATAAACTCTGTTCCGTATTATGCAAAAGGTATAATTAATGACTGCAGTTTAAATCTGCAATTAATTACAAATAAATATTCGTTTGCTATTACAGGGATAGCACAAAAGAAAGGGGTTTAAATATGAGTTATATTGAAATGCAGCACAGCTACAAAAGGTACAAGACAGGCAGTATTGAAATTACAGCAAATAATGATGTTAATTTTGGCATTGAAAAGGGCGAACTTGCCATTATTCTTGGCAGTTCGGGTGCTGGAAAGTCAACCGTACTTAATATTTTAGGCGGTATGGATACAAATGATGACGGCAAAGTAATTATTGACGGTAAGGACATTTCCGGTTATTCGCAAAAAGAGCTTGTTACCTACCGAAGAAACGATGTTGGCTTTGTATTTCAGTTTTATAATCTGATTCAGAATTTAACCGCAAAAGAAAATGTTGAGCTTGCCTCTGAGATTGTAAAGGGAGCATCCGACCCTGTAGAGGTGCTCAAGGAAGTTGGACTTGAAAAGCGAATCAATAACTTTCCTGCACAGCTTTCGGGCGGTGAGCAGCAGCGAGTTGCAATAGCAAGAGCAGTTGCAAAAAATCCGAAAATTCTGCTTTGTGACGAACCCACCGGTGCACTTGATTACCAAACAGGCAAGCAGGTGCTGCAAATTTTGCAGGATATGAGCAGGATAAAGGGTTCAACTGTGGTTATAGTTACTCACAATGCTGCTATTGCACCTATTGCCGACAGGGTTATAAGTATGCATGACGGCACAGTTAAAAACATTCAAATAAATAAAAATCCTCAAAAAATATCTGAAATTGAATGGTAAGAAATGAGGTTGGTAAGTATGAAGAAACGAACTTTAGCAAGAGATATAAAAAAGTGCTTTGCTAAGTCAAAGGGCAGATTTATTTCTATTGTGTGTCTTATTGCACTTGGTTCTTTTGCACTTGTTGGACTTCAGGTGGCAGGTCCTGATATGCGTTATACCGGTGAAAATTACTTCAATAAATACAAACTTGCAGATATAAGCATTATAGGTGATTACGGTATTGATGAAAACGACCAAAAGGAAATCAATAAAGCCTCCGGTGCGTCAAGCATTGAATATGGATATTTAAAAGATGTTGTCATTAGTGATACAAACGATAGTATCCGTATTTTTTCGGCTACTGATGACATTTCTCAATATGAAACAGTAAGCGGTGAAATGCCTAAGTCTGACGATGAAATAGCCATTGCAAGCTACTACGCAGATGATTACAAAATAGGTGATACAATTAAATTTGATGAAAAGGAAGATGTAGAGGGCAACTACACGCTTAAAACTCACAGCTTTAAAATCAGTGGATTTGTAAATTCAAGTGAACTTTTATCTATAATAAATATTGGTCAATCCACAGCAGGTACAGGAGAATTGCAGGGCTATGCAGTTGTAAATAAAAATGTATTTGACTCTGATTTTTATATGATTGCCCGACTTTCATTTTATGATACCGAGGGAGTAGATCCGTATTCAAGTGTATACACAAATGTAATTCAAAAGCATAAGGATGAGCTTGACAGTCTGTTAAAAAATCAGCCGGGAATAAGACTTAACACAATAAAAACAGAGTATCAGCAAAAAATTGACGATGCAAACAGCGAGATTAGCGATGCTAAAACTGAGCTTGACAATGCGTACACAGAACTTACCGACAATGAAAATAAATTAAATGATGCAAAGAAGGAGTATTCGGACGGTTTGTCAGAGTACGAGTCAAAAAAGAAAGAGGCTGATGACAAGTTAGCTTCGGCTCATACTCAGCTTGCTAATGCAAAAGATGAAATAGAAAACGGTGAAACACAGCTTGCACAAAAGCAGGAGGAGCTTTCACAGGCAGAGCAAAGCTTAGCAGAAGCAAGATATACACTTGACTCAGGCTGGGAAGAATATAACTCAAAAAAGGCTCAGCTTGACAGTGCAAAAAATGAATTGGCAAATTCAAAGGCACAGCTTGACGCATCTCAGAGTGAGTTAGATTCTAAAACTGTCGAATTGGAAACTGCAATGGGTATGTCGCTTGAACAAATTAAAGAAATGCTGCATATTTTGCAGGAGCAACAGCCACAGCTTTACGAGCAGGTCAACAGTTTGCTGCAGGCAAAAGCAAAGCTTGAAGCAAAGTGGTCGGAATATAATTTGGCAGGTGAACAGATAGAAGAAAGCAGTCAACAGCTTTCTTTGGCAAAGTCACAGCTTGACAGCGGCGAGTATGAGTACAGTATAAACGAGCAAGCCTACAACTCAGCCGCAGAGCAAATAAACTCAGCAAAAGCACAGCTTAACTCAGCAAAGCAGGAATATTCAGACGGTTTGGAGGAATACAATACTCAGAAAGCAGACGCTGACAAACAGCTTTCCGAAGCAAAGGGAAAGCTTGATGACGCTGAAAAAGAAATATCTGAAAATGAAGATAAGCTGAGCGATGGCTGGAAAGAATATAACGATAAAAAACCTGATGCAGAAAGTGACATACAAGAGGCAGATGAAAAGGTCAGTGACGCACAGGATTATTTAAATAACCTTGCATTGCCTGCTTACAACATTGATACACGAAGGGAAATTCCTGGTGCAGAGGGATACAAAATCTATGGCAGTGTATCAAATATAGTTGATTCACTTGCTGATGTTTTTCCAATTTTCCTTTATTTTGTAGCGGCACTTGTTACCCTTACCACAATGACACGATTTGTTGATGAGGAAAGAATCAATTCAGGTACATTAAAGGCACTTGGCTATGATAACAGGGATATTGTTAAGAAATTTGTAGTTTACGGACTTATTGCAAGTTCAGTCGGTTCGTTAATAGGTATTGCAGCCGGTCACACTTTGTTACCGATGATAGTTTACAACGCTTACGGCAAAAGCTTTACTTACCCGCAGATTGAGCTTCATTTTTATCCGCTGATTACTGTAATTGCTATTATACTTGGCTTACTGTGTGCGGTTTTACCTGCTTTTATAGTAGCTAATAAGGAGCTGAAAGAAAAGCCGTCAGCTTTGTTACAGCCCAAAGCACCACAGGCAGGCTCGAAGATTTTTCTTGAGAGAATTACACCATTATGGAATAGAATGAGTTTTACCCATAAGGTTACTGCAAGAAATATTTTCAGATATAAAAAGCGTATGCTTATGACAATATTCGGTGTATGCGGTGCAGTTACGCTTATATTTGCAGGATTTAGCGTCCAACATTCAATATCGGGACTTAAAGACAGACAGTTTGGCGAACTTATGCAGTATGATTTGATTGTTGCTAAAAATGACGGCATAACCGATAAACAACAAAGTGAGATTGACAGCCTTTTGAGTTCAGATGATATAAAATCAGAGATGAACATAAGGTATGAGAGTCTTTCCAAAACAGCCGGTGCAAATGCTGACCGACAGGAAATTAAACTCATAGTGCCAAGCAATTCCGATGAGCTTGAAACATATATCAAGCTTGTTGACCGAAACTCAAAGGCAAAGGAAAGCCTTGATTACAATGGCTGCATAATTTCAGAAAGGCTCGCTAAACTTTTGAATGTAGGCAAGGGCGATAGCTTTACTGTAACCGATTCTTCCAATACAGAGCATGAGGTTGTAGTTTTTGACATTACAGAAATGTATATGGGACACTTTATGTTTATGAACAGCAACTACTATGAAAAGGTGTTTGGCGAAAGCTATAGTACAAACGCAAATCTTATTACCCTTAATGACCGCTCGCTTGACAATGCGAATTTACAGGCAAGCAAATTTATTGAACTTGACGGGGTAAAGGGTGTAGTGCAGAATACAACCTTAATTAATCAGGTGAATACAATCGTTCAGTCGTTGAATAAGATTATGGAAATTCTGATTATTGTAGCAATTCTGCTTGCAGTTGTAATCCTTTATAACCTTACAAATATAAATGTTTCCGAGAGAATCAGAGAACTTTCTACAATTAAGGTATTAGGCTTTTACAGCAATGAGGTTACGATGTACATCTACAGAGAAACCATTATTCTTACATTGCTCGGTATAATCGCAGGATTTGTGTTTGGTGACGCATTATTTCTCTATATTATTACAGTAGTGCCGCCGGATGATGTTATGTTCAATCCTGCACTTGGTTTAAAAGCATTCATAATTCCGACACTGGTTATTTCATTAATAACAATTATATTGGGCCTGATTATTAACCGCAGACTCAAAAATGTTGATATGCTTGAGGCTTTAAAATCAGTTGAATAAATAAAAATGCACAGAGTTAAAATTAATTCGCTCTGTGCATTTGTTTTTTAATTATTCGTTAATTGCTTTTACAAGCTCCTGTGCCTTGTCTGTCTTTTCCCAGGCAACGCCGAGTTCTTCTCTGCCCATATGGCCATAGGCTGCGAGTGGACGATACTTTGTTTCTTTAAGCTTTAACTGCTCAATAATTGAATTTGGACGGCAGTCAAATACCTTTGCAACAGCGTCTGAAAGCTGCTCGTTGGTGTAGCTTGATGAACCGAAAGCGTCAACCATTATTGAAACAGGCTTTGCAACGCCGATTGCATATGCAAGCTGAACCTCGCACTTATCGGCAAGACCTGCTGCAACAATATTTTTTGCAATATATCTTGCATAGTAAGCAGCACTTCTGTCAACCTTTGTTGGGTCTTTACCGCTGAATGCACCGCCGCCATGACGAGAAAATCCGCCGTAGGTGTCAACAATAATCTTTCTTCCTGTAAGACCTGAGTCACCGACAGGACCGCCGATTACAAATCTGCCTGTAGGATTGATAAAATACTTTGTGTTCTCATCTAAAAGCTCAGCAGGGATAATTGGCTTTACAACATATTCAACCATATCTTTTCTGATCTGCTCAAGTGTAACCTTTTCGTCGTGCTGAGTAGAAACTACAACTGTGTCAACTCTTACAGGTGTGTCGCCTTCATATTCTACTGTAACCTGAGTTTTGCCGTCAGGACGGAGGTAGGAGAGAGTGCCGTTCTTTCTTACCGCTGTAAGCTGTTTTGCAAGCTTGTGAGCAAGTGAAATTGCAAGCGGCATAAGCTCCTTGGTTTCGTTGCAAGCGTATCCGAACATCATACCCTGGTCGCCTGCACCAATCTGATTGTTGGCGTCATTTTCGCCATCTTTAAGCTCATAGCTTTCGTTTACGCCCATAGCAATGTCAGGGCTCTGCTGGTCGATAGAAGTAAGCACAGCACATGTATTGCCGTTAAAACCGCACTCCTGATTGTCGTAACCAATCTCGTTTACAACATTTCTTGCAATGCCGGCAATGTCAACATAGCAGTCTGTAGAAATTTCGCCCATAACATGCACAACACCTGTTGTAGCGGTTACCTCACAGGCAACATGAGCATTTTTATCCTGCTCAAGAATAGCGTCGAGCACAGCGTCAGAAATCTGATCGCATACTTTATCCGGATGTCCTTCTGTTACTGATTCAGAAGTGAAAAAGTGTTTTGCCATTATAATTCTCCTTTGCAAAAAAATAAGCACCTTTCAGCCGAAAGGTGCTCTAAAAACTCATCTTTCGGTAAATACCGCAGGACTTGGCACCTTGCAAATGCAGGTTGCCGGACTTCGCAGGGCCTGTTCCCTCAGTCGCTCTTGATAAGATAAATATTAACTTATTGATTTAATTATATACTGTTACATTGACAAAAGTCAACAAGAAATAACAGGAATATTCTAAAATCGGATAATCAAACAAAAAAATTATGCGATTTCATCTACAGAGCAACATTCTGTACAAGGTACGCTGTGCTTTACTCTGTCCTCAACCTCAGCACGCTTTGCGTTGTTAAAGCGGTCAACAGTACCTACAAGGTAGCCTGTAATTCTGCGGATTCTCTCAAACGGAACAGAATCATAGTCATACTTTACATCTACATAGTCACCGTCAACAGTGAGTTCAACATTCTTGATATATTTATCAGGATTAGCCTCTCTAAGCTGTGTTGTGTATGCGTCAATTTCCTTTTTGCTGAGCTGTCCGCCCTTTACATTTACTGTCATAATAAATCCTTCCCTTTCATAATCTCGTATTTCTCTTAAATGTATAATGTATCTTTTAATTCTTTAAAAGCATATATCTTGTAGAGTGACTCTATTATATCACAACATCTTGTTGTATGCAATATCAAAATAGGAATTATTCTCACAAATAAAGCAGGGCATTTTTGTTGAAATTTACAGTTGACAAATCAGCAAAAGCAAAGAGGGCAAAAATTCTGCCCTCAAAAACAAATATATATCGCATTATTACTTAGAATTTTTTAATCGTAAATTCTTGAATCCATATTAAAAACGAGTTTCCATTTTTCGCTATTCTTTTTCCATGTAGATGTGATATGAAATTTTCCTGCAAGATCTTTGTTTTCCTCATTGCTGACTTCTGTTTTTAGTATATAATGTACCTGAACAAAGTTATCGCTTTCTGCAACGATTTCAAAATCTGAAATTTCATAATGTTTACAGTCAAATATTTTTATAATTTCTGCATATTCTTTGCCTGTACAACGGTATCCGCCGCAAATCATAACTGCATTTTCGTCAACAACTTGTAAAAATCCGTTACTGTCATTAGCTTTTGCTGATTCCCACATTTTTATTTCTAAATCTTTTATCATATGTTTACCTCCTCTCAACCACAATGGTGAGCATTACCAAATCATCATTACCTGTGTTTATAATGCTGTGTTCAGAGCCTTTTGTGCAGATGTGGCAAACACCGGCTTCCAAAGTTTCTTCCTCTCCGTTACAAATTGCCTTTCCAGTGCCTGAAATAATGTAGTTTATATCATCGCTTGTTGTGTGGCTGTGCATACCTATTGAACCGCCTGCGTGTATTGAACAAGGAATAATCTTACCTTTGTCAGACATAAACATTTTGGCACTCATCTCGCCAGTGCCGTTATTCATACCGGGAAATTTGTGTTCCTGCATTTCATTAAAATTGATAAGCATTGAAATTCCTCCCTTATATATTAATTAATTTTACCACAAATATTTATGATTTCAAGCAAAAAGAGCGATGTTTCCATCGCCCTTTAACTATTCGAGAATTATTGAAACTCTGTCTATGCTCTTGTCGAAAAGTCCTGCGTAGCCGTCCTGACCGTTTGTGGTCTGGTCGTCTTTCTGCCAGTCAAAATATTCTTTGTTAATGGGGGATACCCTGTATTTTGCCACAAGATATTTGCCAAGGCTGTTTGCAACACTCTGCGGAGTGGTGTAGTACACTCTGATTGCGTCAATGTTACTGCCGTTGCCTGCATAGCCGTTTTCAAAATCGTCAATGTCATAGCCAGTTACTTTTGGCAGCCAACCGCCTTTAGTGTGCACCTGATACCACACCTTGCCGGTACTTACTCTGATTGCAATATCCGTAATTGCTTTGCCTTTGAGTCCCGCATAGTCCTCAAGATTTTTTACTTCGGGCAACCATATTCCGCCGCAACGCACCTTATAGTAAATAGCCGGATAGTTTTTTTCTTCTGTTGGTTTTTCTGTTTTGTCACTGAAAATGCTTTCGTTGTAAATTATATTTGTGTCGATATTTCCGTTGTAGCCGCTTACTCGTCCTGTTGAGCTGTTCTGCCAAATATCACAAGCAAGCTGATTTTCATCATTGTACTGTGCAAGCCAAATGCTGTATTTGCTTTTAAGTCTACCATAGTTAAGATAATTGCTAAACCAATTTAAGTTAGCGTACACACCGGCCCTGTAACCGCTTTTTTTGATTGTTTCACAAAAGCGTTCCGCAATTTCTGTTAGCTTTGTTTTGCCAAGTTTGATTTGTGATGAGTCCTCCATATCGTAGTATATCGGCATATCAAGCGACTTGCCCTTGATGCACTCAAGACAAGCCTTTGCCTCACGCTCAGCATCATCGGCACTGTTTGCATAGCTGTACCAATAAACGCCGATTTTAAGTCCTGCCGATTTTGCACCCTTATAATGACTCTCAAACATCGTATCCTTTTGTGATACCTCTTTGCCGTAGCCTGCCCTTATAATTACCGCTTTTATGCCGTCAGCCGACATTTTGCTAAAATCAATGCCTTGCTGAAATTCAGAAACATCAACACAGTTTATTTTTGCCATAAAATTATCCTTTCATAACTTATTAAAAGCTCTCTTACCATACTATTAAAACTTTTACAAATGGTTAAGCTTTCCATAAGTAAATTTAAAACTTTAAAAGTTGCAGCAATTAGGACAATTTTCTTGAAAAAATATTTATTTTGTGCTAATATTACCTTAAAATAATATGGAGGTATTACTATGGAATTATCAAAGGTAATGGAAACTCGCAGAAGTGTGAGGGAATACATAAATAAACCTGTAGAAAATGAAAAGCTCAGAAAATTGATTGCAGCGGCTCAGCTTGCACCGTCTTGGAAAAATTCTCAGGTGTCACGTTACTATGTGGTAACAGGCGAAAAGCTTGCAGAGGTTAAAAACGCTTTGTCACCATATAATCAGAAGAATATGGCAGACGCACCTGCTTTAATTGTGACTGCAATCGTGCTTAATCGTTCAGGATATGAAAAAGACGGTACACCAACAAACGAGCTTGGCAACGGCTGGGGATTTTATGATTGCGGTTTGCAGAGTATGAACCTTTTGCTTAAAGCTACAGAACTTGGACTTTCAACTCTTGTAATGGGTATAAGAGATAATGAGAAAATCAAGGAGATTTTAGACATTCCCGAAACCGAGGCAGTTGTAAGTGTAATCGGTGTTGGCTACAGCAATGCAGAACCTACAATGCCAAAGCGTAAAAACATTGACGATATTGCAAAGTTTTTTTAATTTAATAGGTTCTGTTCTAAATGTTGGGTAACAATAATAAATTATGGTTTAGCAAAGAGTTTTGGATAATTAACAAAAAATTTAGGTCGAGCCTTTTTAAAGGCTCGTGGGTTTGGGCAACGCCCATAAAATCTTCTGATATAACAATTTATCAGGCACAAACAGCAACGCTGTTTGTGTGCTAAAGCAAAGTTTGATAAAACAGGCGACAGCCATTAAAAAGAAATAATTCATTTATAAAGAATAATGGCTTTTTGTGTTGCTGTCGCATTATAAAGCTTTCGCCATTGTGCTAAAGCCACCAAACAGCAAGCTGTTTGGCTATCGAAGCTTTGCGTAAGAGAAAAGTATTTGTGGGCTTTGCCCACACCCACAACCTTTGAAAAAGGTTGACCAAATTTTTGTTTTCGAGTATAAAGTCTGTGCTAATTTAAGCAAAATTTCCCGACCATCGCTAAACCATAATTTATCCCAACTTTTGATAAAGAACCATTTAAATATAGCAAAGCATAAAGTAAAAACCTGTACAGCGTGTGCCGTACAGGTTTTTTATTGTCTTGTTTTAGATAAACTTAACTGCTGTGCCGTAAGCAAGCACTTCGGCAGCCTGCTGCATAACAGAAGCTGATGTGTAACGAACACATACAATAGCGTCTGCACCCATTCTTGCTGCCATTTCTATCATACGCTGAGTGGCAATATCTCTTGCCTTGTTCATCATCTCTGTGTATGATTTAAGCTCGCCGCCAACCATAGTCTTAAAGCCCTGTCCCATATCGCTGAACATATGCTTAGACTGAATTGTGTTGCCCTGCACAAGACCGAGTGTAGCAAGGTTTCTGCCTGTGATTGTTTCTGTTGTAGTAAGTACCATAAGTTTTACCTCAATTAAATATCTATTTCCTCAAGGTCACTGTCGCTAACCTTACGAAGTTCCTTCTTGCTGAGAATATCGTATATTACAGGAACGATATACAGCGTCATAATTGTTGCGTATAGCAAACCACCGATACAAACGATTGCGATAGGCTGCATGATTTCTGAGCCTGTGCCAATGCCGAGTGCCATTGTAGAAAGTCCTAAAACTGTGGTGATAGCAGTAATGAGTATTGGTCTCATTCTTGTTTTGCCTGCCTCAACAATAGCTTCTCGTCTTTCTTTGCCCTCAAGTCTAAGGTTATTAATGTAGTCAACAAGCACGATACCGTTGTTTACAATAATACCGCAGAGCATTACAAAGCCGAGCAGAGCTACAACGCTTACATCAAAGCCCGTAATAAGCAGTCCGAGGAAACCACCTGTAAAGGCAAGCGGAATTGTAAACATAATAATGAAAGGTGATTTAAGGCTTTGGAACTGAGCAACCATAATAAGGTAAATAAGAATTACACCTAAAAGCATCATAAGCAACATCTGATTTACGGCTTCCATTGTGCTTTCGTTAGAGCCGGAATATTCAATGCTGCAGCCGTCAGGCAATTTGTAATCGTCAAACATTGCCTTAGCTTTATTTGAAACATCTGTGTTTGTGTAGCCGTCCTTTAATGTACCTGTGACTTTGATATATCTTTTCTGGTCGCTTCTTGTGATAGAATTCATAGATTCTGAATCTGAAATCTCAGCAACCTCAGAAAGCTTGGTTGTTTTTTCATTGCCCTCTTTGTCTGTATAGGTAAGCTTCAGATCCTTGATATTGCTCTTTGTTACATCGCTGTTTTCATCTTTAATTACCACCACATCAAGGTCTTTGTCATTGTTTGTAAGTGTTGTTGAAGTAGATTCGGTAGTAATTGCAGCGGCAATCTGCTGGTAAACCTGAGCAACTGTAAGCGATTTATTAGCAGCCTTTGTTTTGTCAACAGTTACCTTTACTTCAC